>DJAN01000010.1 GCA_002429615.1 Lysobacteraceae bacterium UBA6001 | reverse complement strand
GCTGGGCGAAAGCATGCGCCGCGATGCCGAGGCCGCCACGCTGGCGGCCTCGGATGAAGCGGCCGGCGATGAGGCCTCGGCCGCGCCGCGCCGCGCCGCCGGTCCGGTCGTGGTGCCGGAGATCTTCCGTGCCTATGACATCCGCGGCGTAGTCGGCAAGGAACTCAACCCGGGCGTGGCCGAACAGATCGGCCAGGCGATCGGCAGCGTGATGCAGGCGCAGGGCCTGCGTGAGGTGGTGGTGGGCCGCGATGGCCGCCTGTCCGGTCCGGAGCTGTCTGCCGGCCTGATCGAAGGCCTGCGTCGTGCCGGTTGCCAGGTCACCGACATCGGCCTGGCGCCGACCCCGGTGGTGTACTTCGCCGCCTATCACCTGCGTGCCGGCAGCTGCGTGGCGGTCACCGGCAGCCACAATCCGCCGGACTACAACGGCTTCAAGATCGTGATCGGCGGCGAGACCCTGGCCGGCGACGCGATCACCGACCTGTACAAGCGCATCGCCGAAGGCCGCCTGCACACCGCCGCCGAACCGGGCGCGCTCAGCCAGCAGGATGTCAGCGAGGACTACATCCAGCGCATCGCCGACGACGTACAGCTCGACCGTCCGCTGAAAGTGGTGGCCGATGCCGGCAACGGCGTGGCCGGCGATATCGCGCCGCGTCTGCTGGAGGCGATCGGCGCGGAGGTCATCCCGCTTTACTGCGACGTGGACGGCACTTTCCCGAACCACCATCCGGACCCGAGCGAGCCGCACAACCTGGAAGACCTGGTGCAGATGGTCCAGCGTTTCGACGCGGATATCGGCCTGGCCTTCGATGGCGACGCCGACCGCCTCGGCGTGGTCACCCGCGAAGGCAAGGTGGTGTTCCCGGATCGCCTGCTGATGCTGTTTGCCGCCGATGTGCTGCAGCGCAATCCCGGCGCGCTGATCATCTACGACGTGAAATGCACCGGGAAGCTGCAGGATTTCGTGCTGCGCCACGGCGGCAGCCCGATGATGTGGAAGACCGGGCACTCGCTGATCAAGTCGAAGATGCGCGAGACCGACGCGGAACTGGCCGGCGAGATGAGCGGGCACTTCTTCTTCAAGGAGCGCTGGTACGGCTTCGACGATGGCCTGTACGCCGCCGCGCGCCTGCTGGAAGTGCTGGCGCAACGCGACGAGACGCCGTCGGAAGTGTTGGCCGAACTGCCGGACAGCGTCTCCACCCCGGAGATCAAGCTGCCGGTGGAAGGCTCTCCGCATGCGCTGGTGGCGCGCTTCGTGGCCGCGGTGCAGGCGCAGGGCGAAGGCTCGCCGTTCGAAGGCGCGCGCCTGGCGACCATCGATGGCCTGCGCGCCGACTTCACCGACGGCTGGGGCCTGCTGCGCGCGTCCAACACCACGCCGGTGCTGGTGCTGCGTTTCGAGGCGGAGAACGAGGCGGCGCTGGCGCGCATCCGCGCGCTGTTCAAGGCGCAGCTGGGCGAACTGCTGCCGGGCCACGCGTTCGACCTGTAACCCCGGCAGCGCCGGATAACGCAGAAGGGCGGCCCAGGGCCGCCCTTCCTGCTTTACGCAAAGCCTCGTGCGATCAGGTGCCCGACGGCGCCCGCATCGCGCGATAACGCATCAGGATCTGCTCGATCTCGCCATCCAGGTCCGCGCGCTGGCGCTCGAAGCTGGCCTGCAGGCGCTGCTGCCACAGCAGCTCGTTGTGTCGCGCCTGGATGTCCTTGGCCAGCTTGTCGGAGACCTTCTGCCCCGCCAGTTCGCGGTTGCCGGCGTCGCGCAGCAGGATGATCAGTCCTTCGCGCAGGCTGGTGACGTTGTAGCGTGCGGTCTGCACGTTATTGTCGATCAGCGCGGTACGTTCGGCGAACACGCGGCGCAGGTCGTCCTCGTTCTGGAACGTGGTCAGCATCGCCTGGTCGGTACGCTTGCGGGTCTCTTCAGCGGCCAGGTCTGCCTTCTGCTGGGCAGCCGCGGCGGCGGCCACCGCGCGTTCGTCGGCATTGAGCGCACGGTCGATCTCGGCGCTGCGCATGCCGCTGCTGGCGTTGATCTCGTCGCGCGCCTGGTTCACCGCCTCGGAGGGCAGGGTGTCGCTGCAGATGCGCTGGCCGTTCTGGTTCCAGCAATACAGCTTCTTGGCCGTGGCTGGCTTGCCGGGCTTGCCCTTGGAGGGCTGCGCCATGGCCGGCAGTGCCAGCGCGGTGAGCGCGGCGATGCACAGCATCGCTTTCCTGGTGTTCGGCATCATGGCAGCCCCCTGACTGTCCTCAGCCCGATATGGCGGTTCCGTAGCGGGCGCGATAGGCCAGCAACGGTTCGCGGAAGCCGACAAGTTCCGGTTTTCCATCGGCAAATGCAAGCAGGTCGCCCAGGTTCGCGACGGCCACCACCGGAATGCCGGCTTCGGCGGCCACCGCCTGCGCGGCCGAGCGACGATCCTGCTCGGAGGCGATCTCCTGCCGGTCCAGCGCCACCACGATGGCGGCCGGCGTACCGCCGGCCTGGCGGATGATGCCCAGGGCCTCGCGGATCGCGGTGCCGGCGGTGATGACGTCGTCGACGATCAGTACCTTGCGCCCGGCCAGCGGGGCGCCGATCAGCGTGCCGCCCTCGCCGTGGTCCTTGGCTTCCTTGCGGTTGAACGCCAGCGGCAGGTCGCGGCCGCGGCGCGCGAACTCGCAGGCCAGCGCGGTCGCCAGCGGGATGCCCTTGTAGGCCGGGCCGAACACCAGGTCGAAATCCAGGCCCGCGTCCTCGATCGCATCGGCATAGCACTCGGCCAGCGTGGCGGTGCGGGCGCCGGTGTCGAAGCGGCCGGCGTTGAAGAAGTAGGGGCTCAGGCGCCCGGACTTGAGGGTGAACTCGCCGAAGCGCAGGGCGTCGGCGCCCAGGGCGAGGTCGAGGAAGCGTTGCCGGTGGTCTTTCATCAGGCGGGTACGGGAAAGCAGGGACGCAAAGGATAGCGGCTCCCGCGTCGGCTCGGGGTCGAGGGTGGGTTGGGGTACGCTTTAGCGGTTCCCCGCATCCGGCATCCCATGCGTATCATCAGTTTCAACGCCAACGGCCTGCGCTCGGCCGCCTCCAAGGGCTTCTTCGACTGGTTCACCGCGCAGCAGGCCGACGTGCTCTGCGTCCAGGAGACCAAAGCCCAGGAACACCAGCTCGCCGGGCCCGAATTCCTGCCGGCCGGCTATCGCGCCTGGTTCCGCGATGCCACCACCAAGAAGGGCTACAGCGGCGTGGCGATCTACAGCCGCCGCGAGCCGGACGAGATCCGCACCTCGCTGGGCTGGGCCGAGTTCGATGAGGAGGGCCGCTATATCGAGGCCCGCTACGGCAACCTGAGCGTGGTGTCCTTCTATATCCCCTCCGGCTCCTCCGGCGAGCTGCGCCAGGACTTCAAGTTCAAGGTCATGGCATGGCTGCGCCCGATCCTGGCCGAATGGTTCGCCAGCGGCCGCGAGTACGTGCTGTGCGGTGACTGGAACATCGTGCGTTCGGCGCTGGACATCAAGAACTGGAAATCGAACCAGAAGAATTCCGGCTGCCTGCCGCCGGAGCGCGACTGGCTCAACGGCCTGTGCGCCGACCGCGAGGACGAGACCGACCGCGGCCAGGGCCGGGGCTGGGTGGATGCCTACCGCGTCCTGCATCCCGAGGGCGAGGACTACACCTGGTGGAGCAACCGCGGCGCCGCCCGCGCCAACAACGTCGGGTGGCGCATCGACTACCAGTTCGCCACCCCCGGCCTGCGACCGCGCCTGCGCGGCTGCTCGATCTACCGGGAACAGCGCTTCTCCGACCACGCGCCGTTCACCGTGGACTACGACCTGTGAGCCAGCCCGCCGCCGGCGCGTCGGTGTCCTACAAGGGCTGGGCCGGCATCCGCCGCGCCTTCGCCACGCCGTCGGCGGGCACGCTGGCGCTGCTGGGCTTCGGCAGCGGCCTGCCGTTCCTGCTGATCGCCTCGCAGACCCTGTCCACGCGCCTGCGCGACGTCGGCATGGACCTGCACAGCATCGGCCTGATCAGCCTGGCGAGCTTTTTCTACCTGCTGAAGTTCCTGTGGGCGCCGCTGCTCGACCGGCACGCCTTTCCGGTCCTGGGTTTCCTGGGCCGGCGCCGCTCCTGGCTGCTGCTGTCGCAGCTGGGTGTCACCGTCGCGCTGTTCGGACTGGCGTTCTCGCGCCCGGAGCTGGGCGTGGCCGGCCTGGTGGGCTGGGTGCTGTTCGCCTCGTTCATGGGCGCCACCCAGGATTCGGTGGTGGATGCCTACCGTATCGAGATCGCCTCGGAGAGCGCCCAGGCCGCGCTGGCCGCGACCTACATCCTCGGCTACCGCATCGGCCTGATCGTCGGCGGCGCCGGTGCGCTGTACCTGGCGGAGTTCGCCAACTGGCGCTGGGCATACATGGCGATGTCGGCGCTGATGTTGCTGCCGATCGTGGCGACGCTGCTGTGCCGTGAACCGGCGATTCCCGAAAGCACGGTCACCCGGCGCATCGACTTCCTGGGTGCCTTCTGGCAGCCGATCAGCAGCTTCTTCACCCACAACGGCGCCGCGGTGGCGCTGGCGCTGCTGCTGTTCGTCGGCTTCTTCAAGTTCCCCGACCAGGTCATCGGGGTCATGGCCGGGCCGTTCTATCTCGATTCCGGCTTCACCAAGGCCGATATCGCCACCGTCTCCAAGCTGTTCGGCGTGTGGATGGGCGTGGTGGGGGCGTTCGCCGGCGGCGCGGCGGTGGCGGCGTTCGGCTTCCGGCGCATGCTGCTGGTGGCCGCGCTCGGCGTGGCGCTGTCCAACCTGGCCTTCCTGCTGATGGCGCAGCATCCGGGCCAGCTGTGGACGTTCTATGCCGCGCTCTCGGCCGACAACCTGTTCCAGGGCTTCGCCGGCGTGGTGCTGGTGGCCTTCATGTCCTCGCTGACCGACCGCAACTTCACCGCGACCCAGTACGGCCTGCTCGTATCGCTGGCCAACCTGCCCGGCAAGTTTGTCGGCGGCGTGTCCGGCTACATCGTGGAAGCCACCTCGTACTCGACCTTCTTCGTGCTCAGCGCGTTGACCGTGATCCCCACTTTGCTGCTGCTGGCATGGCTGTGGCGACGGATCGCGGACCCGGTCGCGGCGCCGGTGGCGCGATCGACGGATTGAAAGCTGGGGCCGACTTGTCGATGATGCGCCCCGGGGGGGATTCTCGAACACCGCGTGTTGGGGACTGAAATGACCGATCTGGTTTTGCGCGACATCGATCCGATGCTGGTCGACCGTATCCGCCGTATCTCGGTGGCTCGCGGCTGGACGCAGCACCAGACGGTGATCAACCTGATCGAGCAGGGCCTGTTCGCCTGCGAGCACGAGGTCAACGGCGGCTTCGCGCACCCGGAGGTGGATGCGCTGGCCGACGCCATAGCCGCTTTGAAACTGCTCCCGACCGGCGGCAGTTTCTGAAGCCTTCAGGCCAGGTGGATCGCACCGAGGATGCGCGGACCGCGCGCGCCGCTGACTGACGGCAGGTTGCCCGGACGCGCCGCCAGCGTCTGCGCCGCCAGCCAGGCGAAGCCCATCGCTTCCATGTAATCCGGGTCCAGGCCGTGCGCCTGGCTCGATTCGACGCCCACCGCCGGCAAGCGTGCCGCGAGCGCGGCCATCAACACCGGATTACGGACACCGCCACCACACACCAGCACCCGGCGCGTCGCCGGCTGGTGCGCCTGCAGCGCTTCGACCACCGTTTCCACGGTCAGCGCGAGCAGGGTGGCCTGCAGGTCGGCAGGGGCGGCCCCCGCCGCCGCGGGCGCGGCCAGCGCCCAATCGAGGTGGAACTGCTCGCGCCCGGTGCTCTTGGGAGGCGGCAGCCGGAACCACGGCTCGGCCAGCCATTGCGCCAGCAGCGCCGGCAGCACCTGGCCGGAGGCGGCGAAGGCACCTTCGGCATCGAACGCGTGCCCGGTGTGGCGCTGGCACCAACTGTCCATCAAGGCGTTGGCCGGGCCGGTATCGAAGCCGCGCACCGTGCCCGCGCTGGGAATCAGCGTGAGATTGCCGATGCCCCCGAGATTGAGCACGGCGCGATCCTCCTCGCCGCTGCCGAGCATGGCCAGATGGAAGGCGGGCATCAACGGCGCGCCCTGGCCGCCGGCGGCGATATCGCGACGGCGGAAATCGGCGACGGTGGTGATGCCGGTGGCTTCGGCGATCCGGTTGGCATCGCCCATCTGCCAGGTGAAGGCGGGCGTGGCCAGCGGGCGATGGCGTACGGTCTGGCCGTGCGAACCAATCGCGCGGACCTGCGTGGCCGCGATGTCGTGCCGGGCCAGCAAGGTGTTGGCGGCCTCGGCGAAGGCGATGCCGACGCGCGCATCGAGATCGCCGAGCACGTCCAGCGACCCGGCCTCGCGACCCTCGCCCAAGGCCACCAGCGCGGCGCGCAGCGACGGCTCCCACGGATGGGTATGCCCCGCCAGCAGCCGGCAGCGCGGGCCATCCGGCGCTGCCGGGAAAGCGACCAGCGCCGCGTCGATGCCGTCGGCGCTGGTGCCGGACATCAGGCCGATATAGAGGGGAGTGCCGTCGGGAAGCGCCGCCATGCGGGTCTCGGGTTCGTAAAGCGGATAAAGATACGGCGCCCGGGAAGGGCGCCGTCAAATGGTGCTGCCGGGGAGCGGGGGGCGATCAGCCCTTGCCCTTGCCTTTGCCCTGGGCCGGCTTGGTGTCGGCGTCGGCATAGATCAGCTTCTCCATGCCCTCGATGCGGGCCATGGCCGGCGCGGTCTGCGCACGGAAGGCCACCAGCTCGGCGCCCGCCAGCGGGGTCGGCGGCGGCATGGTCACCGAGGCCGGGTTGCGCTGCTCACCGTTGACGCGGAATTCGTAGTGCAGATGCGGGCCGGTCGCCAGGCCGGTCATGCCGACGTAGCCGATCACCGTGCCCTGGTTGATGCGCTGGCCGGTGCGGACCTTGCCGAAGCGCGACATGTGGCCGTACAGCGTGGAGTAGCCCTTGCCGTGGTCGAGGATGATCACGTTGCCGTAGCCGCGCTGGGTCCCCACGAACTTCACCACCGCATCGCCGGCGGCCATGATCGGCGTGCCGGTGGGGGCGGCGTAATCCACGCCCTTGTGGCCGCGGATGGTGCCCAGGATCGGGTGGCGGCGCATGCCGTAGGTCGAGCTGATGCGGGTGTAGGTCACCGGCATGCGGATGAAGCTCTTCTTCAGCGGCCGGCCGGTGATGTCGAAGTATTCGGCCGGCTTGCCCCCGCGCTCGAAGCGGAAACCGGTATAGGTCTTGCCGCCGGTGGTGAAGGTCGCCGCGAGGATCTTGCTGGTGTCGATGCGCTCGCCTTCGCGCCAGGTCTCGTCCATGACCACGCTGAAGCGATCGCCCGGCTGCAGGTCTTTGTCGAAGTCGATGTCGTACTTGAAGATGTCATCGGTCATCGTCGCCACCGCCGATGCCGGCAGGCCGGCCTTGCGCGCGGCGACATACAGCGAGCTGGTGATCTCGCCACTGGTCACCACGGTGCGCACGGTGGTGGCGCGTTCGGTGACCTTTTCGCGCACCGTCTCGCCACCGAGCAGCAGCTCGACGCGATGGCTGGCGTCGCGGTCGAAACGCAGGCCGCGCAGTTCGCCCGGCTGGGCCATGTCGAAGGCCAGCTCCGCGCCCGGACGCAGGCGGGTCAGGACTTCACGGGCGCCGGGATGGTCGAGCACGCGCGAGAGGGTCGCCGAAGAGATGCCCATGTCGTTGAAGACGCCGCTCAGCGTCTGGCCTGGCTTGATCCGCAGCAGCTCCCAGTTGCTGCCCGGCGGCATCTGCGCATTGCCGGCCGGCAGGGGCGGCAGCGGCAGGGCCAGGGTCGAGTGGGTGACCAGCGGGGCGTCGATCGCATTGGAGAAGCCCGGCACGATGGTCGCCAGCAATGCGCCGATGGTGGTGAACAGCGTCGCGTGCATCCAGTGCCGGCGGGTCCAGCGCTGGTTGAAAGCGGCGGGAAGATGCTGCCTTAGCCTTTGATGCAAGGCCGAGTCGTGTTGAACGTGGAGTCGTTCCTGGAAGCGCTGGCGGCGCGCACGGCCCTGCTCGGAATGCTGCATCTATCGGTTCCTCGGTGGCTCGGAGTACGAGCGCAAACGCCGGTACCATAGACACCCCTCAAAGCCGCGTCAAACCATTGAGCCCGTTCATGTTTTCGCTTGGCGCGGCATTAACTCGGGTTTAACATCGTTCACGTTCTTGACGGCTGCCATCCCCGCTGGAGTCCTGCTTTGTCCTCGATTGCTGAATCGCTTGCCCTGATTGGCCGTGGTGCCGATGAGATCCTCAAATCCGAAGAACTGGAGGCCCGTCTCAAGACGGGGCGTCCGCTGCGGATCAAGGCCGGCTTCGACCCCACCGCCCCGGACCTGCATCTCGGGCACACCGTGCTGCTGAACAAGATGCGGCAGTTCCAGGACCTGGGGCACCAGGTGATCTTCCTGATCGGCGACTTCACCGGAATGATCGGTGATCCGACGGGCAAGAACGTCACCCGCAAGCCGCTGACCCGCGAGGACGTGCTGGCCAACGCGCGGACCTATGAGGAGCAGGTGTTCAAGGTGCTTGATCGCGCACGGACCGAGGTGCGCTTCAATTCCGAGTGGTTTGGCCAGATGGGGGCGGCCGACATGATCCGTCTGGCCGGCCAGCACACCGTGGCCCGCATGCTGGAGCGCGATGACTTCGCCAAGCGCTACGCCGCGCAGCAGTCCATCGCGATCCATGAGTTCCTCTATCCGCTGGTGCAGGGCTATGACTCGGTGGCGCTGAAGTGCGACGTCGAGCTGGGTGGCACCGACCAGAAGTTCAACCTGCTGATGGGGCGTGGGCTGCAGGAGCACTACGGGCAGGCGCCGCAGATCGTGTTGACGATGCCGCTGCTCGAAGGCCTGGATGGCGTCAACAAGATGTCCAAGTCGCTGGGCAACTACATTGGTATCAGCGAACCGGCCATCGACATCGTCACCAAGACCATGAAGATCGGCGACGAGCTGACGTGGCGCTGGATCGAGCTGCTGTCGTTCGATATCAGCGTGGACGAGGCGCGTGCGCTGCGCGCGCAGGTGGAAGGCGGGCAGTTGAATCCGCGTGAGGTGAAGCTGCGGCTGGCGCGCGAACTGGCCACCCGCTTCCACGATGCCGCTGCGGCAGAGCAGGCCATTGCCGGCTGGCATGCGGTGGTGACCGGGCAGGGCGACACCAGCCTGTTGCCTTTGCAGGAAGTCAGTGTGCCGGCCGAAGGCCTGCGCATCGCGGCGCTGCTGACCGCGGCGGGGCTGACGCCCAGCAACTCGGAAGCCATGCGCAAGTTGAAGGAACGCGCGGTGCGCGTGTCCGGCGAGGTGGTGGAAGACCCGCAGCTGCAGCTGGTGCCGGGGTTCGAGGGTGTCATCCAGATCGGCAAGCGCAACTTCGCGCGCGTACTACTTGTGGCTGGCTGAGCCGCGCCTTCGGCGACAGCGTAAAAAAATTTTCACAAACCCCTTCCCAAAGGCTGAGGGAAAGGCCATACTTTCCCTCCCCCGTCACGAGGGTCTCGCCGAAAGGCAAGACGATCGGACGAAGGGTCAACCACCAGCTTCACACGGGGTTGACGAAACGAAAAAGTCCGCTATGATGGCGGGCTCGCTTCAGGGAAAACCTTCGGGTTCTGAAG
>DJAN01000212.1:2948-3104 GCA_002429615.1 Lysobacteraceae bacterium UBA6001 | reverse complement strand
GCCGTGGCCGTCACGCCGGTGCTGGCGGCGGTGGCGCCGGTCGAGCCGGTGTCGATCGAGACGGTCGCGCCGGTGAGCCCCGCGCAGCCGCAGACCCCGGCGCCGGTGATCGAGACCGCGAAGGTCGAGACCCCGCGCGTGGTTGAGGCGCCGAAG
>DJAN01000212.1:0-2743 GCA_002429615.1 Lysobacteraceae bacterium UBA6001 | reverse complement strand
CGCGTGGTTGAGGCGCCGAAGGTGGTCGAGGCCCCGCAGGTCACGGCTCCCCAGGCAGTGGAAACGCCGCAGGTCGAGGCGCCGAAGGTGGAAGCCGAACAGGCATCCGTCGTCGAGACGCCGGTCGAACCGGCGCCGACGCCGGCTGAGCCGAAGGCCTACGCCCCGGTACAGACCACGCTGCTCGACGTGCTGGCCCCGGTCGAACCGGCCGCCGAGCCCGCCGCTGCGGTGAGCGAACCGGCCCCGGTCGTAGTTGAGGCCGCGCCGGTCGTCGCCGAGCCGACCCCTGCCCCGGTCGCACCGGTGGTGGCGGGTTCGACCGATGCCGCCGCGCAGGCCGCGACGGCCGAGGTGTCCACCGAGGAAACCGAAGACGTGCCGGCCAAGACCGTCGATGCGCAGGAAGCGCAGGCCGAAGACGTCGAGAAGACGCACGAGGAACCGCGTCCGCCGGCCGTCTGAAGCCAGCGTCGCGCTTCAAAAAGAAAGCGGCCTTCGGGCCGCTTTTCTTATGTCCGTGCCCCGCCCCGAATCACCTGGCCGGGGGCGTGACGGTCACACCGTGCGCGTGGGATCCAGCAGGCCGTACTGGTTGGCCAGCCGCGCCAGCGCGATGCTGTCCTGGATGCCGATCTTCTCGAACAGCCGCGCCTTGTGGGTGTTGATGGTCTTGGCGCTCAGGCTCAGGCGCTTGGCGATGTCTTCCTGGCGCAGGCCCTGGGTCAGCAGCAGCGCAACTTCCAGCTCACGCGGTGACAGCAGATCGAACGGCGATGCGTCGCCTTCCAGGTTGGACAGCGCCATGTTCTGCGCGATGCTGGTGCCGAGATAGCGCCGCCCCATGGCAACTTCGCGCACCGCGCGCAGCAGCTCGTGCGCATCGCCGCCCTTGCCGACGTAACCGGACGCCCCGGCCTCCAGCAGCCGCTTGGGCAGCGGGCCATCCTCCAGCACGGAGACGATGATCACCCGCGTGCCATGGTCGCCCTTGACGATGCGTTCGGTGATCTCCAGCCCGCTGACGCCGGGAAGATGCAGGTCGCACAGGACGATTTCCGGGCGCTGCTGACGGATCATCGGCAACGCGGCCTCGCCACTGTCGGCTTCGCCCACGACCTCGATGTCCACCTCTTTGGACAGGATCATCTTCATGCCGGTTCGCACCAGTGCATGATCGTCGACCAGAAAAACCTTGATGGTCATCCCTGCGTCTTTCCCACTGTAAGCCAACAATTCAGACTAGACCCCCGCCATGGACAGGGCAAGCTGAAACCAGTTTGGTGCATTGGCGGGCCGTGGGGAAGCCATCCATTGCGGTGGACCGGCCAAACCGGTACCGCGAGCCCATGTTTCCACGGGAGCCGCATGGGTTCCCTCAGGGATCGCCCAGTCGGCGGCTCGGACTAGGCCGCGTTGTCGATCAGGCGGCGACGTCCTGCAGCGGCTGCAGCTGCGCATCCAGCGCCACCCGCGCATCGAACACGAAGCAGCGCCCTTCGTAGCCTTCGCCGCCCACCGCCTCGAAATAGCCGAGGATGCCGCCATCCAGCTGCAGCACGTTGTCCATGCCGTCGGCGCGCATCCACAGCGCGGCTTTCTCGCAGCGGATGCCGCCGGTGCAGAAGCTCACCACGGTCGCATCGGCCAGCGCCTCGCGATGCGGCGCCAGGGCCTCGGGCAGTTCGGTGAAGCGGGTGATCGGCAGCGTCAGCGCATCGGCGAAGGTGCCATGCACGATCTCCTGCTGGTTGCGCGTATCCAGCATCACCACGCGCCGGCCCTGGTCGTCATGCCCCTGGCGCAACCACTGCCGCAGCACCGCCGGGCTCACCGCCGGCGCGCGCGCGGCGGCCAGCGGCGAGGCGTCGTCGCGGCGGAAACTGATGATCTCCGGCTTGAGCTTGACCTTGAGCCGCGCGAACGGCATCGACTGGCTTTGGCTGTACTTGATCTGCAGCGCCTGTAGGCGCGCGTCCTGGCGCAGCCAGGCATAGAACGCGTCCACGTCCGCCGCGCTTCCCGCCAGGAACAGGTTGATGCCCTCCCCGGCCACCAGCACGCTGCCCTTCAGCGCGAGCGCCTCGGCGCGTTCGCGCACGGCATCGGCCAGCGCGGCGGGGTCGGCGATGTCGACGAAATGGTAGGCGGCGGTGTTGACGATCATCGCGCCATTCTACCCGCTGCGCCGCCGTGCCCGGTTCAGCGCGACAGCAGCAGGAACGGCAGCAACACCAGCGCGGCCACGACCGCCATGCCCAGCAGCGTCACCAGCACGAACAACGGCCGGGTGCGCAGCAGCGTGCCGAAGGTCTCGGCGCTGCCATCGGCCAGCGCCGCGGCGCGGCGGGCACGCGCGGTCTCCCCACGGCGCTGCTGGTAGGCCTCCAGCAGCGGCTTGATGCGCGGGTACTCGGCGCTGTCGCGCAGCCAGATGCCGCCGGCGGAGATGCCCCACAGGCTGGGGCGGGTCTCGTAATAGTCCGCCTTCGCCTCGTCGAGCAGGGCGCGGACCTCGTCGGCCTCGTCGTCGGGGACGTTGCGCAGATTGAGCAGGAGCTTGGCCATGCGCCGATGATACCGGGCGCGCGATGCGATAATCGGCGTTTTCCCGCGACCTGCCGCCATGTCCCTGCTGCGCAACTGCCTGCTGTTCCTGCTCGCCCTCGCCCCGGCCGCCTGCACCCCGCCCGGCCCGCCGCCCGGGGGCGTCGTCGCCGCCTTCCAGGCCACGGACACGCAG
>DJAN01000071.1 GCA_002429615.1 Lysobacteraceae bacterium UBA6001 | reverse complement strand
CGCGCAGCGCCGGCATCGGCAGCTCGAGCCGGAACGAGACATCACGCCAGCGCCAGCGCTGCGCGTCGATCGGCTCGCAGAAATAGTCGCTGCCGTAGCGGATCGCGTTGGCGCCCAGCAGGTAGGCACGCCGCAGCACGCTCGATGGCGGGTCGATCTCGCCCAGCACCACCGGCTTCCAGCCGCGGATGATGCCGGCCTTCTCCGCGCCGATGGCCTCGCGATCCTCGCCCAGCCAGTCGGTATGGTCGATGTCCACGGTGGTGATGATGGACACGTCGGCGTCGACCAGGTTCACCGCGTCCAGCCGCCCACCCAGGCCCACCTCCAGCACCGCCAGGTCCAGCCCGGCGCGCCCGAACAGCCACAGCGCGGCCAGCGTGCCGTACTCGAAATAGGTCAGCGCGGTGTCACCGCGCGCGGCTTCCACCGCCGCGAACGCGGCGACCAGCGCGGCGTCATCGGCATCCTCGCCGTCGATGCGGACACGTTCGTTGTAGGCCAGCAGGTGCGGCGAGGTATACGCCCCCACCTTCCAGCCAGCCGCGCGCGCGATGGCTTCGACGAAAGCCACGGTCGAGCCCTTGCCGTTGGTGCCGCCGACGACGATCACCTTCTTCGCCGGCGCCCCGAGTCCCATCCGCGTGGCGACCTCGCGCACCCGCTCCAGCCCCATCGCGATCGACTGCGGGTGCTGGCGCTCGATGTATTCAAGCCATTCGGAAAGGGAGTTGGCGGTATCCACGGGAAGCTGCGCACCAGTAAAAAACGCCGCCATTATCCCGTTTCACCCGCTTCCCGGGCAGGGGTGCGCTCAATGGCGCTGGCGGGCGGAGGCCTTGGCGACGTACATGGCGCGGTCCGCCGCGCCGAGCCATTCGTCCATGCCGCGGTGGTGCGAGGCCAGCGGCGCCACGCCAACGCTGACACTGACGTGCAGCTGCGGCCAGTTCGCCAGCCGCAGCATCGCCACGCCTTCGCGCAGGTTGGCGGCCACGCGCTCGCCCTCGGTCAGGCTGGCGCCCAGCAGCAGCGCGAACTCGTCGCCGCCCAGGCGCGCCGGAAAGCCGGTGGCACCGGCCTGCTCGCGCATCAGCCGCGCGATCTCGCGCAGGACCTCATCGCCCGCCACATGGCCATGGCGGTCGTTGATGGCCTTGAACCCGTCCACGTCCAGCATCAGCAGCACGGCCTGCGCCTGGCTGGCGCGTGCCGAGCTGACCATCTCCTGCGCGCGCGCGTTGAAGAAGCGACGGTTCGGCAGATCCACACCCGGGTCGGTCAGGTTGAGGCGGTCGAGCTGGCGGTTCTGCTGCACGATGCGCCGCGCCAGCTGGTAGCCGACATGGCTCAGCGCGAGCATGTAGATGAAGATCGCCGGCAGGGACCAGGCGATCGTGCGCATCGAGGCGACCGGGTGGTATGGCCAGCCCATTGCCCATCCGGTGAGCGCGGTGACCGCCGCACAGGCCAGCGTGGCGCGGCCAAGCAGGCGCCAGCCGCCAGCGGCCAGGCGATCGGCGGCGAGGATGCTGAGCATGGCCGCGGCCGGCACCAGGCTGAAATGGGTGGCGGCGATCCAGAAGCCGCCCATGGCGGCATCGATCACCAGGTTGCGGTGCTCGACCGCGGCCGGATCGCGCGCGCGCATCGCCAGCCAGAAGGCCACGTGCGGCCACACCAGCACATTCAGCACCACGGCCCACGCATAGCGGCCCAGCGTCCCCTGCTCCAGCAGGACGGACACGTAGGGCAGGCACAGCAACAGCACACCCAGGTTGCGCATCGGATAGATGCGACGCACGAAGGCACGTGCCTTCGCCCGTGATTCCTGGTTCGAGGCGTAATAAGGCATCGGACGGGAGATGTATGGCGGCAACGACGAGGCGACAGCCGCAACGGACACCGTCCACGGCCCGCGTCAGCCTAAGCGAACGCCACGCGATGCGGGATCGGGAAAGACCTGACGCGCGCCGATGTCGCAGCCCGGCGCGGGCAGTCAGAGCGCGCGGTGCTTGGCCTCGCCGAAGAACGGCGTGTGGTGGCTGCAGTCATTCAGGCGCACCACTTCCAGGTGCTCGACGTCCTCGCCTTCCAGGAAGTTCAGCGTGGTCGGGGCCTGGCGGAAGGTCCACAGGCGCGAGAGCGGAATGCCCAGCACCTTGCACAGCAGGACGCGGTTGACCGCATCGTGGGCGACCACCAGCAGGGTGTCGTCCGGACCCAGGCCCTCGGCGGCGGCGGCCAGGCCGCGCCACGAACGCTCCAGCACCTGGCGCAGCGATTCGCCGCCGGGCATCAGCACGGTGTCCGGCTCATCGCGCCAGGCCCGCAGGCGTGCCGGGTCCTTGTCGTGGATCTCGCTGGCCAGCAGGCCTTCCCATTCGCCATGGGCGATTTCCTGCAGATCGGCATCCAGCGTCAGCATGCCTTCGCGCGCCGGGCCGAGGGCGAAGCGCGCGGTGGTCTGCGCACGGGTCAGCGGCGAGGCGACGGCACGGTCGATGCGCACATCCTTGAGGCGCTCACCCAGCGCGCGGGCCTGCGATTCGCCGACCGGCGAAAGCGGGATGTCGATCTGGCCCTGGTAGCGGCCTTCGGCGTTCCACGGCGTCTCGCCGTGACGGGCAAGCAGGATGCGCATGCGGGAAAGGTTCCTGGGGGGACGCGCCGGCGGAACCGGCGTGGGGATCGCGATCATAACCGCTGCGGCGGGCCTGCCGGCCCGCCGCGGCAGCGAGCTCAGTGCTGCAGGCCGAGTTCCTGGATCAGCTGCGGCGCCGGGGCGACCTCGCGCATGATCCATTCGAGGTAACGGCTGTCGACGGCGATCATGCGGGTCATGGCCGGGTCGAACACCCAGTTGCTGCTGACCGACTCCCAGTTGCCGTCGAACGCCAGGCCGACCAGCTTGCCGTGGGCATCCATGACCGGCGAACCGGAATTGCCACCGGTGATGTCGAGGTCGGACAGGAAATCGACCGGCACCGAACCCAGGCGCTTGTCTTCCAGGCCGGCATAGCGCTTGGCCTTCACCGCCGCGAGCAGCGCCTTCGGCGAATCAAACGGCTCCACGCCGGTTTCCTTGGCCACGACGCCTTCCAGCGTGGTGAACGGGGTGTACTGCACGCCATCCTTCGGCGCATAACCCTTGACGTTGCCGAAGGTGATGCGCAGCGACAGGTTGGCGTCCGGGTAGACGAACTTGCCCTGGCTGCGCTTGTAGTCGGCCAGTGCCTGCAGGTAGACCGGACGCGACTTCAGCTGCTCGCCCTTCTGCGTCTTCTCCTGCTTCTCCAGCGCCAGCAGCGCCGGCATCACCGCCACCGCGTAGCGGATCGCCGGATCGTCGCTGGATTCAAACGCGGCGCGGTCGGCCTTGAGCCACTTCAGCCGTTCCTCGGTGCTGCCCAGGCGGGTGCCATCCAGGCGCGCCACCGCCGCATCGACGTCGCCGCCCAGCCACTGGTCGATCGCCGGCACGCGCTGGTTCGCCGGCAGGCGGGTGTACTGGGTGAGCCAGTACGCCTGCAGCTGACGATCCATCGCCGGCACGTAGCGCCGTTCCATCTGCTTCATCGCGCCCTCCACCTGCGGCAGGTCGCGCTCCTGGTAGCCGCTCTCGCGCTGCGCATCCGGCTTGGCGCGCTCCAGCGAGAGGCGATACAGCGTGGTTGCCGCGCCCAGCGCGCCGGTACGGTTGAGCTGGCCGACGACCAGGTCGCGCGCCTGCGTCTGGCGGGTCTGCGCGTTGAGCGCGACCAGCTTGTCGTGCGCCTGCAGCCCGGCCTTGCCCTTGGCGCCCTGCCCCTTCAGCCAGGCCAGCACCGCCGCTTCCTCGGCGCGCTTCTGGCCTTCGGCGTCGATGCGCTTGAAGCCTTCCAGCTGGCCCTCGTAGTTCTTGCTGGTGTTGTTCCAGCCGGCCATGGTGCTGGCGTACTTCACCCGGATATCCGGATTCTGCTGCCCGGCCTTCTCCACCAGCGCGATCATGTCCTCATAGCGCTTGGCGATGGTCGGATAGGTCCACTGCGCGGTGTTCTCGAACTCGGCGACCAGCGCATAGCGGTTGGTGCGGCCCGGATAGCCGGCGACCATCACGAAGTCGCCCTCGCCCAGCGGCTGGTCGGCGAACTTCAACCAGTGCTTGGGCTGGTACGGCACGTTGTCCTTGGAGAACGCCGCCGGCTTGCCGTCCTTGCCGACATAGGCGCGGTAGAACGAGAAATCGCCGGTGTGGCGCGGCCACATCCAGTTGTCGACATCGCCACCGAACTTGCCGACGCTGCCCGGGGGCGCATACGCCAGGCGCACGTCCTTGATTTCCAGGCTCTTGAACAGGCGGTAGGTATTGCCGCCGGCGAAGCTGAACAACTGGCAGCGGTAGCCGCCGCCGGCCTCGCAGGCCGAGACCTGGGCCTTCTCGAAGGCCTCCAGCGCCTCGGTGCGTTTGAGCGCGTCGTCGCCCGCCGCGGCCAGCGCGGCCTGCGCCTGGGCGGTGACGTCGGTGATCTCGTCGAGCACGTAGATGCGCGCGTTCGGGCCGGCGCTCAGTTCGTCGGCATGGGTCGGCGCGTTGAAGCCGTCCTTGATCAGGTTCTTCTCGGCGGTCGAGTTGAGCTGGATGGCGCCATACGCACAGTGATGGTTGGTGACCACCAGGCCCTGCGGCGAGACGAAGCTGGCGGTGCAGCCACCGAGCGCGACGACCGCGCCCATCGGGTCGCCGGTCAGGTCGGCCAGCTGCTGGGCCGAGAGCTTCAGGCCGGCCTTCTCGAGCGGGCCGGAGATTTCGGGCAGTTGTTGCGGGACCCACATGCCCTCGCCCGCCTGGGCGGAGGAAACAGCGCCGAAACCGGCGAACAACGTGGAGGCGACGGACAGGGCAAGCAGGCTGGAACGCATCGGCAACGGCTTCGCTGGAAAGATGACTGGAGTGTAACCGCCCCTCCCTCCCCCCACCCCTGCCCAACGGCACCCCAAGGCTTCTGGCGGTGCAGCACGGCAGCCGGGGCGCGCGCCTTATAATTCGCGCCATCTCTTTTCCCACGGGTTTCAGCGGCAATGACGCAAACGATGAAGGCGCTGGTCAAGCGCGAAGCGGCCAAGGGCATCTGGCTGGAGGACGTGCCGGTTCCGGTGCCGGGCCCGAACGAGGTGTTGATCAAGCTGGAGAAGACCGCGATCTGCGGCACCGACCTGCACATCTACCTGTGGGACGAATGGAGCCAGCGCACGATCAAGCCGGGCCTGACCATCGGCCATGAATTCGTGGGCCGCATCGCCGAACTCGGCTCGGCGGTGACCGGCTACCAGGTGGGCCAGCGCGTATCGGCCGAGGGCCACATCGTCTGCGGCCACTGCCGCAACTGCCGTGGCGGCCGTCCGCACCTGTGCCCGAACACCGTGGGCATCGGCGTCAACGTCAACGGCGCGTTCGCCGAGTACATGGTGATGCCGGCCTCCAACCTGTGGCCGATCCCGGACCAGATTCCGTCCGAGCTGGCGGCCTTCTTCGATCCCTACGGCAATGCCGCGCACTGTGCGCTGGAGTTCGACGTGGTGGGCGAGGACGTGCTGATCACCGGCGCCGGTCCGATCGGCATCATCGCAGCGGGCATCTGCAAGCACATTGGTGCGCGCAACGTGGTGGTCACCGACGTCAATGATTTCCGCCTGAAGCTGGCCGCCGACATGGGCGCGACGCGGGTGGTGAACGTGTCCAACACCTCGCTCAAGGACGTAATGAAGGACCTGCACATGGAAGGCTTCGACGTGGGCCTGGAAATGAGCGGCAACCCGCGCGCGTTCAACGACATGCTCGACTGCATGTACCACGGCGGCAAGATCGCGATGCTCGGCATCATGCCGAAGGGCGCGGGCTGCGACTGGGACAAGATCATCTTCAAGGGCCTCACCGTGCAGGGCATCTACGGCCGCAAGATGTACGAGACCTGGTACAAGATGACCCAGCTGGTGCTGTCCGGCTTCCCGCTTGGCAAGGTGCTCACCCACCAGTTGCCGATCGACGATTTCCAGAAGGGTTTCGACCTGATGGAACAGGGTAAGGCTGGCAAGGTGGTGCTGAGCTGGAACTGAGGGTTCCTGCCAGGATTTCGTATGTAGAGAAGGGGCCGGCTTTTGTCGGCCCCTTTTTTTTGCGCCGAGAGCCGCGCTTCCGTTGTGGTCGCGCGGGGACCGGGGGCCCTGTCTCCTCGGGGGACGCCAAAAGCGTCCATCCATGGCCTTGGGCTCGAGTGGCGACATCCTGTCGCCACACGCCCCCGAGGAGACAGCGCCCCCGATCCCCCGATGGGTTCCCATCTGTGCGGATCGAAGATCAAGAGCGGGGCGCGGCTCTGCTTCTGCCCTTCATTCCGGTCGACGCAATCCATCGGGCGTCCGGGGGGAAGGCCTTGGCGGGGGCGTGTGGCGACAGGATGTCGCCACTCGAGCTCGACGTCATGGATGACGGCTTTCGGCGTCCCCCGCCAAGGCCTTCCCCCCGGGCGCCGCGCGATAGCCCCCGAACAGCCGCGCCATCAGCCCACGCATCTCCGCCAGCAAAGACAAAGACGCAAAAAAAGCGCCCCGAAGGGCGCTTCTCAAGAAAACCCAACAGCCCGCCAATTACGGCCAGCTGACGGTCGCCACGGCCGCGATGCGGCTATCCGAATTCTGCTTGCCGAAGTCGTATTCGCCGCTGCTGTCGGTGTCGTAGTAGCCGACGGTCAGGTTGAGCGGACCCCAGGTCTTGCCGACGGTCACGCTGTAGTCGGTGTAGTCCTTGTAGTCGATGCTCGACGAATAGGTCGTGCGACCCACGTGCACACCGATGCTGAAGTCAGACGGCAGCGCCCAGTCCGCGCCCAGCGCGTAGTAGAAGCTGTTCTCGTCCAGGCCATACACGTCGTTGGTGTAGGCGACGGTCAGGCTGTAGGTGTCCAGGAAGGTGGTCTTGGTAATCAGCTCGTTGTAGTTCGACGCACCCGCACCCGGGTAGTTGTAGCGGTTGACCATCACGTCGAAATTCCAGTTCTCCGCGAAGTCGACCCCGTAGCCGATGAAACCATCCACTTCCCAGTCCGGATCGCCCGCGCCGAAGTCGACGTTCGATGCCCAGGTGCCCGCGTACAGGCCGAAGGACGTGGTGTAGGTGAGGCCCGCCTGGAACGCCGGATCCTCGTTGGTCTGCGAAATGCCGCGGAATACGTAGTCGTTGGTGACCGCGAACGTGCCGCTGAAGCCCGAGGAATCTTCCTCTTCGGCGTCCTGGGCGAAGGCGGTGGCGGACAGCGAGGACAGCGCGAGAACGGCGGCGCATGCGAACGGCAGCGACTTCTTCATACGGCACATCTCCTGTGGCAGGGTGGGCGAGGAAACTGCGGTGTCGATCCGGCTTTTACGGATTCTTAACCGAGGTTTCGTTGCAGTGCAACACCCGTGTCACTTTCGTGTCTGTTTCATCGGAAACCTTGTCCCGCCAGTGTCTCGTGGCTGTCCGCTGCGGGACGGCGCATCGTCATGCGCCGGCAGGAAAAACCCCGTAGCGTCGCGCAGCCAGGCGCAATGGCTGCCCCGCCTGGAACGCCGCACCCGCCGCCGGCAGATCGACCTCCACCTCCTCCGTCCCCGCGTCCAGGCGCGCACGCACGCGCAGCCGCGCACCACTGCGCTGGGTCGATACCACCGTGGCGGGCCAGCCGCCCTCCTCCAGTGCCAGGTCTTCCGGGCGCACGAACAAGGCCACCTCGCCCTCGCCGCCCGCGCTCCAGGGCAGCCGCTGCCCGGCCACCTCCACCTGCCCGCCGCCCGCGCGGCCCGGCAGCCGGTTCACCTCGCCGACAAAGCCATAGACGAAGGGCGACGCCGGGCGGTCATACACCGCCGCGGGACTGTCGAGCTGCTCGATGCGACCGCGGTTGAGGATCGCCACCCGGTCGGCCAGCTCCAGGGCTTCTTCCTGGTCATGGGTGACGAACACGGTCGTCAGCCCGGTACGTTCGTGCAGCTCGCGCAACCAGCGACGCAGGTCACGACGCACCTGTGCATCGAGGGCGCCGAAAGGCTCATCCAGCAGCAGCACCCTCGGCTCGATCGCCAACGCGCGCGCCAATGCCACGCGCTGGCGCTGCCCGCCCGACAACTGCGCCGGGTAGCGCTTCTCCAGGCCCTGCAGCTGCACCAGCGACAACAGCTCATGCACGCGGTCGGCGATGCGCTGCTTCGGCCAGCGCGCCTCGCCACGCCGCACGCGCAGGCCGAAGGCGATGTTGTCGAACACGCTCATGTGCTTGAACAGCGCGTAGTGCTGGAACACGAAGCCGACCCGGCGCGACTGCACGCTCATCCGCGTCGCGTCCTCGTTGCCGAAGAACACCTGGCCACCATCGGCGCTTTCCAGCCCGGCGATAATCCGCAGCAGCGTGGTCTTGCCCGAGCCCGACGGCCCCAGCAGCGCCAGCAGCTCGCCCTGGTGGATGTCCAGATCGATGCCATCGAGGGCGGCGAACTGGTCGAAACGCTTGTGCAGATGTTGGATGCGGATGCCCATGCTCGCCTCAATGACGGTGGTTGGACGCCAGCGATTCGCCGTGGCGCCATTCCAGGTAGGTCTTCAGCGCCAGCGTGACCAGCGCGCTCAATGCCAGCAGCGCGGCGCAGGCGAACGCGGCGCTGTAGGCGTATTCGTTGTAAAGAATTTCCACGTGCAGCGGCAGCGTGTTGGTGCGCCCGCGGATATGCCCGGACACCACCGACACCGCGCCGAACTCGCCCATCGCGCGCGCGCCGCACAACAGCACGCCGTAGACCAGGCCCCAGCGGATGTTGGGCAGCGTGACCCGCCAGAACATCTGCCAGCCCCCCGCCCCCAGGCTCAAGGCGGCCAGTTCCTCGTCGCTGCCCTGCTGCTCCATCAGCGGCATCAGCTCGCGCGCGATGAACGGGAAGGTGACGAAAGTGGTGGCCAGCACGATGCCCGGCACCGCGAACACGATCTTCGGCAGCTGGATCAAGGTCTCGCCCAGGATCGGCAACTGCACCAGCCAGCCCTCGTCGATCAACGGCCATGCCCAGCCGCTACGGCCGAAGATCAGCACGAAGATCAGGCCGGCGACCACCGGCGATACCGAGAACGGCAGGTCGATCAGGCTGACCAGGATGCGCTTGCCGGGAAAACGATGCTTGCTCACCAGCCATGCCGCGGCGACGCCGAACACCAGGTTCAACGGCACCACGATCGCGGTGACCAGCAGGGTCAGGCGGATCGCGGCCAGTGCGTCCGGGTCGCTGATCGCCCGCCAGAACACACCGGCGCCACCCCGCAGCGCCTCGGCGAACACCAGCACTAGCGGCAGCAGCAGGAAGCCAAGCAGGAACAGCAGCGCACCGGCGATCAGCAGCACGCGCACCCACAACGGCTCGGTGGTGGCGCGGGCGACGACATCGCGGGTGTGGCGCGCCGGCATGGCGGACTCCTGCAATGGAACGGGAAGGTCGGACACGATCTGGTTCATCCTGCCCTACTCCCTGCCCTTGCGCTGCATCCAGCCCTGCAAGCCGTTCACCAGCAGCAGCACGACGAAGGACAGCAGCAGCATCGCCGCGGCGATCGCGGTGGCGCCGGCGTAGTCGAACTCCTCCAGGCGGATGGTGATCAGCAGCGGCGCGATCTCCGTGGCGTTGGGCAGGTTGCCGGCAATGAAGATCACCGAGCCGTATTCACCCACGCCACGCGCGAACGCCAGCGCGAAGCCGGTCAGCACCGCTGGCCACAAGCCGGGCAGCACCACGCCCAGCACGGTCTGCCAGCGCCCGGCACCGAGCGTGGCCGCCGCTTCCTCCAGTTCCTTTTCCGATTCCACCAGCACCGGCTGCACCACCCGCACCACGAACGGCAGGCCGACGAACACCAGCGCCACGGTGATGCCCAGCGTGGTGTACGCGACCTTGATGCCGAGCGGCTCCAGCCAGCGCCCGACCCAGCCGTTGCCGCCGTACAACGCGGTCAAGGCGATGCCGGCCACGGCGGTGGGCAGCGCGAACGGCAGGTCGATCATCGCGTCGAACAGGCGCTTGCCGGGGAAGCGGTAACGCACCAGCACCCAGGCGACCCAGGTGCCCATCAACGCGTTGAACGCCGCGGCGGCCAGTGCGGTGCCGAAGCTGACCCGCAACGCCGACAGCACGCGCGGCTCGGTCCAGGCATGCCAGATGCCGGCCCAGCCCAGCCCGCTGGTCTTCACGAATACGCCCAGCAGGGGGATCAGCACGATCAGCCCCATCCAGACAAACGTAATCCCCAGGCTCAGTCCGAACCCGGGGATCACCCTGCGCCGCGGCGCGGGCCGCGGCGTGGAAACGGCAGGTACAGCCATCGGCTACTTGCTCGCCTGGATCTGGTCGAAGACGCCACCGTCGGAGAAGTGTTCGGACTGCGCCTTGTCCCAGCTGCCGAACGCGGACTGGATGGTCACCAGTTCCACCTGCGGGAAGCGTGCGACATCGGCGGCATCGGCGAACTCCGGGTGACGCGGACGGTAGTAATGCTTGGCCGCGATCTTCTGCCCCTCCGGCGAATACAGATACTTCAGATAGGCTTCGGCGACCTCCCGGGTGCCGTGCTTGTCGACGTTCTTGTCGACCACCGCCACCGACGGCTCGGCCAGGATCGACAGCTTCGGCACCACGATCTCGAACTTGTCCGGCCCCAGCTCCTCCTGGGCCAGGAACGCTTCGTTCTCCCACGCCAGCAGCACGTCACCGATGCCGCGCTGGACGAAGGTGGTGGTGGCACCGCGCGCGCCGGTATCCAGCACCGGCACGTTGCGGAACAGCGCGCGCATGTAGTTCAGCGTGCGCTCGCGGTCGCCCTTGAAGATGTGATCCGCATAGGCCCACGCCGCCAGATAGTTCCAGCGCGCGCCACCGGAAGTCTTCGGATTCGGCGTCACCACCGACACCCCGGAACGCAGCAGGTCCGGCCAGTCCTTGATGTTCTTCGGATTGCCCTTGCGCACCAGGAACACGATCGTCGAGGTGTAAGGCGCGCTGTTGTCGGGCAGGCGCTTCTCCCAGCCCGGCTGGATCAGCTTGCCCTTCTGCGCGATCGCATCGACGTCGTACGCCAGCGCGAGGGTCACGACATCGGCTTCGATGCCATCGATCACCGCGCGCGCCTGCTTGCCCGAGCCGCCATGCGAGGTCTCGACGGTGACGGTGTCGCCCTTGGTTTCCTTCCAGTGCTTGGCGAAGGCGGCGTTGTAATCCTTGTACAGCTCGCGGGTCGGGTCGTAGGACACGTTGAGCAACTGCACGTCGCGCGCGGTGGCCGGAGCGACCAGCGCCACGGTCATCAGCGCGGCGAGCACCGGGGTGGCCCAGCGGGCCCTGATCAGCTTGATTGTCTTCACCAAAGTCTTCTCCATGGTCAGAAGGCCACCTGGAGGCGGGAGATCACCGCCTTCTCGTCTTCGCGGTCGGCGCCGTTGAGCGCGCCGCCGTCGAAACGCGTCTGCGAATAGTTGAATACCAGCTTGAGGTTGCTGGTGAGGTACCAGTTCACGCCGAACGTCCAGGCTTCGGCGCGGCGGGCCGCGACATCGGCGCTGGCGAACAGCGGGAAGGCGGCGTCATCCACTTCCAGTACACCATACCGGCCCACCAGCTCCCATGCACCCCATCCGCCGTCCTTGCCGAATGGACGCGAAGGTCTCGTCACACCGCGATAACCCGCATCCTCGCCGGTCACCACGTAGCTGGCCGTAGCCTGCCACGCCTTGTTCTCCAGGTCGGCGCGGTTGGCACCGAGTGCGACCTCTTGTCGCGACACGATGTATTCGCCGAGGAAGCCGAAGGCATTGCGGTAGTAGTAGCCCTGCGGCGACCAGCGCAGGTTGCGGCCATCGGCGGCCACGGTGCTGCGATAGTTGAAGAACTGCACCTGGCCCGGCGTGCGGTAACGCGGCAGGAAGTTGTTGCCGACGCCGTCCTTGTCGCCGACGCTGGCGCCGATGCCGAAGCCCAGGCCCGACCACGCGCTGGCGTCATTCTTGAACGGCTCGAAGAACACGCGGCCGGCGTACTCGAATTCGTTGTCCGGATTGCTGGTGACGGCGTCGCGACCATCGACGGTGCCGTTGTAGATGCCTGCCGCGTAGCTGAAGGTGCCGCCGGCGACATCGCCCTGCAGCTGCACGCCGATATCGCGATTCGGTGCCAGCTCGCTGGGGAACGCGCGCTCGGTGTCGGCCAGCGCGGAAGACGACTGCAGGCGCTCCAGCCCAACCGGCGAGGTGAACTTGCCGACGCGCAGGGTATAGGCCGGATCGAAACGCACGTCGAAGTACGCATCGACGATGCTGGCACTGTCACCGGCGAATTCCGGCGTGAAGCGGAACGCCAGCAGCTTGCCGAGCGAGCCTTCGATGATCGGCCGCGCGGTGCGGATCAGGAAGGTGTCGTTCTGCGGCACCGCGTTGTCGCCGATGAAGAAGCGACCATCGCCCTGCAGCAGGCCGCGCAGCCGGATCTCGTAGGCGCCGTCGGCGGACTTGAGCGAGGCGCCCTTGTCGTTGACCGCGATGACCGGGGTTTCCTTGGCCTTGGCGGCGCGCTCCTCGTCCTGGATCTCCAGCTTGCGTTCGATCACCCGCAGACGCTGGTCCAGATCGGCCAGGCCTTCGCCCGCCGGGGCCTCGGCGGCCGGGCTCGCGCCCAGCCGGCGCTCCAGCGCCTCCAGGCGGCGCTGCAGCTCTTCCACCGTGGGCTGCTGCGCGGCCTGCGCCCAGCCCGGCACGGTGGCCAATGCACAGGCCAGGGCCAGCCCGGTCCTGCGTCCCAAACGCTTCGCACCTCCGCCAGCCTGTGTTGCGTGCATTCCCCGTCTCTCCGGTGGATGGGCCAAGCCCCCTTGGCCCGTGGAGCGACGATGCTGCAACCGCACATGATGGCGGGGAAATGACCAAAGACGCGGCGCTTATAGCCATTGCGAATGAGGCCACGGGACCGGGATGGCGCGCAGGGTAAAATCCGCTTTTCCGCCTTGCCGAAGCCCCGCCATGACCGACGCCGCCCTGACCCGCCACTACGCCGAGGAACTCGACTCCATCCGCGAGCAGGGTCTGTTCAAGTCCGAACGCATCATCACCAGCCCGCAGTCGGCCGAGATCACCCTGGCCGACGGCCGCAGCGTGCTGAATTTCTGCGCCAACAACTATCTGGGGCTGGCGGACCATCCGCAGGTGATCCAGGCGGCCAAGGACGCGCTGGACACCCACGGTTTCGGCATGGCGTCGGTGCGCTTCATCTGCGGCACCCAGGACCTGCACAAGCAGCTGGAGCAGACCATCGCCGACTTCTTCGGCACCGAGGACACCATCCTCTATGCCGCCTGCTTCGACGCCAACGGCGGCCTGTTCGAGCCGCTGCTGGGCGAGAACGACGCGATCATCTCCGATGCGCTCAACCACGCCTCGATCATCGACGGCGTGCGCCTGTGCAAGGCCAAGCGCTTCCGCTACGCCAACTGCGACATGGCCGACCTGGAGGCGCAGCTGCAGGCCGCCGACGCGGCCGGCTGCAGGACCAAGCTGATCACCACCGACGGCGTGTTCTCGATGGATGGCTTCATCGCCCCGCTGGACGAGATCACCGCACTGGCGAAGAAGTACAACGCGCTGGTCCACATCGATGAGTGCCATGCCACCGGCTTCCTCGGCAAGACCGGCCGCGGCTCGGCCGAGGTCAAGGGCGTGCTGGACAAGATCGACATCTTCACCGGCACGCTCGGCAAGGCCATGGGCGGTGCGCTGGGCGGTTTCACCACCGCGAAGAAGGAAGTGATCGAGCTGCTGCGCCAGCGCTCGCGCCCCTACCTGTTCTCCAACTCGCTGCCGCCGCATGTGGTGGCCGCGGGCATCAAGGCTTTCGAAATGCTGGAAGCGGCCGGCGACCTGCGCGAGAAGCTGGTCGAGAACACCGCTTATTTCCGCGAGAAGATGGTCGCCGCCGGCTTCGACGTGAAGCCGGGCGTGCATCCGATCAGCCCGGTGATGCTGTACGACGCGCCGCTGGCGCAGCGCTTCGCCGAGCGGCTGCTCGAGGAAGGCATCTACGCGATCGGGTTCTTCTTCCCGGTGGTGCCGAAGGGCCAGGCGCGCATCCGCACGCAGATCAGCGCGGCACATAGCCGCGCGCACCTGGACAAGGCGATCGACGCGTTCGTGCGCATCGGCCGCGAGCTTGGCGTGCTGAAGGGCTGAGCCCGCCGGCGGGGGCTTCAGCCCTCGCCGCTTGCCTGTTTCACCGGCGCCTTGGCCTGGGAGACTTCCTTGGCCACCGGCTTGGGCTTGGTCTTCGGCTTGGCCTGCGCGACCGCGGCCGGCTTGGCGGATCCGGCGACCTTGGTCACGGTCGCCTGGGCCGGTGCCGGCGGAGTCGTGCTGGCCACCGTCGTCTTCGGGCGGACGGACTTGGCGGGCGCCTTGGCCTTGGCCTGGGCGCTGGCGCGCGCAGGTTCCACCTTTGCCGGCGCGCCCTTGGCGACCCGGATACCGCGCGCCTTCATCCATGCATCGAACTCGTCGGCGGTCATCCGCCGGCCGTTCTGGGTCATGTTGAAGCGATAGGCACCGGTGGCGTCACGTTCGCCGGCAGGCGGCGGTGGCGTCACGGCCGCCTGCGGCGCAGGACGGTGCGAGGCACAGGCGGTCAACAGCAGCAGGCCCGCAAGCGCGAGCGGTCGAATGGCGCGTGGCCGTGAAGCGATTCCCCACATGGTCGTCTCTCCCCAGAGATGGGAGCGAGTGTAGGCCGGCCTTCGCCGTTGGGGAGGGCGGCATGCGGATCTGCCGGCGTCGCGCACGCCGCAAGCGTGACGCCCTGCGCAGCTCACCCGACCAGCGCGCGCCATTCCTTTTCGTCGAGCGCGCGCCAGGCCCCCTTGGCCAGGTCGCCCAGGACCAGGTCGCCTATCGCCACGCGCACCAGGCGCAGCACGCCGATGCCCTGGCTGGCGAGCAGGCGGCGGATCTGCCGGTTGCGGCCTTCGTCCAGCACCACCTCCAGCCAGGCATTGCGCTCACCCTCGCGCAGTACCGTGACCCGCCGCGCGCCGAGGCGTTCGCCCGCATCCTCGACGCCGTCGCGCATGGCCTGCAGCTGCGCGGGCGTAGGCAGGCAGTCGACCTGCACGTGATAGGTCTTGTCCGGGCCGCGCGCCGGATCGGTGATCGCCGCCGCCCATTGCGGGTCGTTGCTGAAGAGCAGCAAGCCCTCGCTGGCCTTGTCCAGGCGGCCCACGGGTGCCAACCAGGGCAGGCCCGCGCCATCGAAGCAGCGGTACACGGTGTCACGGCCCTGCTCGTCGCGGGCGGTAGTGACCAGGCCACGCGGCTTGTTGAGCATCAGATAGTGGCGCGCCGGTCCCTGCAGCGGCTGGCCATCGACACGCAGCCGCGTGGCGACGTCGCCGGCCTGCGGCAACGGGAATTCGGGATCGCGGACGATGCGGCCATCGACCTGCACGCGGCCGTCGGCCACCCAGCGCGCCGCTTCGCTGCGCGAACACACGCCGAGCTTGGACAGGGTGCGCGCCAGGCCATGGCGCGGGGTCGCGGCCGGATCAGAAGGAATGCCGAGACAGCGTC
>DJAN01000136.1:405-10911 GCA_002429615.1 Lysobacteraceae bacterium UBA6001 | reverse complement strand
TCGCGGTGGTGGCAATGGCGGCGGCGGTGGCGGTGGTGGCCGCGGCCCGGGCAACGCTTCGCGCTGATCGCAAACTGCCACTCGCTGAGCAATAAAAAAGCCGGCGCGCGGATCCTTCCGCGCGCCGGCTTCGTTTCAGGCCTGGCGGCCTGCAACCTGCTTCAGAGGAAGTCGAAGCTCAGCGTGAAGCGCACATTGCGCCCCGGCTGCGACCAGCGGCCGATGCCGTCCGGGCTGGTGTTGCCGGCGAACACCGCCGTACCCGAACCCGCGGTGCGCACGCGGTTCCACAGGTAGTACTCCTTGTTGAACACGTTGTAGACGCCGGCGGTGAGATGCAGGCGCGAGGTCAGGTCGTAGCTGCCGAACACGTCCAGCAGGGTGTATTCGCGCGCCTTGTAGGCGTACACCGGCACCACTTCGGCGCCGTAGCTGGAGTTGGTCACGCTGGTGCCGTAGTCGTCCGGGTCCTTGCGGTCCTGGTGGGTGACATTCGCAGTGACGCTCCAGCGCCGCGACGGCGCGTTGTAGCTCACGCCCACCACGGTCTTGGCCGGGCTGATGCTGCCCAGCGGCTGGCCGTCGTTGTCCTTGCCTTCGTTGTACGAGTACGCCAGGCGCGCCAGCCAGTCGTCGGCCATCAGCCACAGGCCCTCGGCCTCCACGCCCTTCACCACGACTTCGCCGCGGTTGATCGGCATGGTGTAGCTGTAGCCGTTGGTGATGGTGGTGACGCCACGCACGGTGGTGCTGTACTGCACATCTTCGTCGGCGGTGTAGGTCGCGGTGTCGATGAAGTTGCTGTACTTGTCGCGGAAGGCCGACACGCCCAGGCGCAGGCGCTCGCTCTGGTAGCGCCAGCCCAGTTCCAGGTTGAGGCTGCGCTCGGCGTCCAGGTCCGGGTTGCTCTTGCCATCGGGCACGGTCACGGTGGCGCCGTCGGAGACGCGGGTCACCTCGGTGGTCGACGAAGTGCCGTACATGTCGTTGACGCTCGGCGCGCGGAAGCCGCGGCCAGCCTGCGCCCAGATCGACTGGGTGTCGGTGAACTTGAACTCGGTGCCCAGGTTCCAGGTCGGCGAGGAGAACTTGGAGACGCCGACGCTGCCGCCGCCATCCTCGTAACCGGAATCACCGCCGCTGGTGGCGTGGGTCTGCGGCACGTACTTGTAGCTGTCGTAGCGCACGCCGCCGGTGAAGGTCAGGCGGTCGTCGAGCAGGCGTACCTTGTCGCGCAGGTAGACGGTCCAGTCGGTTTCCTTGGTATCTGGCCACAGCGACGGATCGGTGTCGCGGCTGACCAGGTTGCCGGCGTTGTCCCAGCGCGAATCCACCGAGTTCCAGTGAATCTTGCCTTCCTGCCAGGCCGCGCCATAGACCATGTCATGGTGCATGCCGGCGGCATCGAAACCCTTGGTGAAGTCGAACGCGGCGCGATCAAGCTTCTGCGTATCCCAGCGGTTTTCCTGGCGCGCGCACAGCGCGGTGACCGAGCAGCGCGTGGTGCCGGTGGTGCCACTGGCCACGTCGATGTTGGTCTGGCCCTGGATGTAGCTCTTCTGGTGGTCGGCGGTGGCTTCCAGGGTGTCGAACAGCGTGGTGTTCGCCTGCCAGGTGTACTTCAGGCCGTAGCGGTCGCGGTCGTTGCGATCCTCGGCGGTGCGGCGGTAGTAGGAGCCGACGCCATCGCTGCGCGACCAGTTGTCGACATCGTTGGTGCCGCGCGCGCGCTCGTAGACCACGCCCAGGGTCTGGGTGTCGGTGGCCAGGAAGTTGACCTTGGCCAGCACGTTGTCGCTTTCACGATCGATCGGGTCCGGCGTGCGACGGCTCGGACCGTACTGCACCTCGGTGGTGTCGTACCAGGACTCGGTCTCGTGCCCATCGCGCTTGGTGTAGACCAGCAGCGACTCGAACTGGCCGGTGCGGTTGGCGAACGTCAACGAGCCCATGTTCTCGTCGTTGGAGCCGGTGTAGCCGTACTTGATCGAGCCGTAGCTGTCGTTGCCCTTGGCCTTGAGGAAGTCCGCCGGATCCTTGGTGGTGAACATCACCGCGCCGCTGAGCGCGCCGCTGCCGGCGGTGATCGCGTCGGCACCCTTGATGATCTCCACCGCCTTCACCGATTCCAGGTCCACGCTGCCGCGGCCGGAACGGAAGAACTCATACGGCTGGTAGGTGCCCGGGTCCATGCTCTGCGGGAAGCTCAGGCCGTCCAGGGTCATCGCCACACGGTCCGCTTCCAGGCCACGGATGTTGAAGCCGTTGAAGCCGGCGCGGCCGAGGTCGACCATCTCCACGCCCGGCACGTAGCGGATCACATCCTCCATGCCCTGGGCGCCCTGCGCGCGCAGGTCCTTGGACGAGAGCGTGGTGACGTTCTGGGTGTCGGATTTGGCGCGGGTCTCGCGCACTTCGACCGGATCCAGCGTGGCGCCGGGCGCAGCCGCATCGGCGGCATCAGCGGCGAGGGCCGCGCCGAGCGGCAGGCAAAGGGCAATGGCCAGCGCGAGCTGGCATCGGGGGTGGTTCATGACGGAACTCCGCAGTGAGATGTGGGGTACGGGCGCCGCGCGGCGCGCGGCGTGGATGGCTGCGTAGTCCCGGACAGGACGCGTTGCTCGAATGGAGAACGTGCCGGCGCAAGGCCGGCACGCTGGCCGCGCGATCGCGCGGCATACCTGGCTGGACGCTCCCCGCGCCCGCGAGGTGGGTCTTACTTGGTGGACTTGGCGGCGGGCTTGCCGGCCGGCTTGGCAGCGGGCTCGGCTTCCGGATCCGGCGCCTGGTTGTCGCGCGCGTCGACCACGCCGTCGCCGTTGCGGTCGGCGCGCTTGAACAGGCGATCACCCGAGGCGGCGTATTCGTCCCAGGTCATCTTGCCGTCCTTGTCCTTGTCCAGCACGTTGAAGCGCACGTCGGCCTGCTTCATCTGGCGCTCGTTGGTCTGGCCTTCGACATGCTTGAGGCGGCGTTCGAACTCGCCCACGTACTCGTCGCGGCTCAGCACGCCATCGCCATTGGTATCGGTCTCGGCGAAGCGCGCGCGGCGGAACTGCTCGAACTCGGCGGCATCGACCTTGCCGTCGCCGTTGAGATCGTGCTCGGCGATGAAGGCGGTGGGATCTTCGCCATGACCACCGACCTTGTCCTGGACCTTCTGGTCCACGGTCTCAGTGGCGGCGAACGCCAGGGCCGGGGCCAGCAGCAGGCCACAGGCGACGGCGAGGGAATGCATCTTCATGAAATTCTCCGGGAGGTTGTATCGGCTCAAGGGTTGAGCACGTGGAAGACGAGGCTGTAGCTGTTGCTGTATTCGGGCGCGGCCGCACCGGCAGGCGCGGCGCTGCGGTGGCGCGCCAGCGCCAACCAGGTGCCGCTAGCCGGCTGTTCCCAGCGCACGCGGCCCTTTGCATCACTGCGCAGTTCGACTTCGCGCGCCTTGCGGTCCGAGGACCACACCGCTTCATTGATCTGCACCGGCGTATCGGCCAGCGGCTTGCCGTCGAAACGCAGCTCGAATTCGACCGGCTCGTTGGAATACAGATCGTCCGGATGGGTGACCGGCACCAGCTCCAGGCCCTGCCCGTACGGGCGCAGCGCGCCGCGGTCGGGTGCACCCACCGTCAGGTAGGTCTCGGCGCGGATGCGCGACTGGAAATTGGAGATCACCTTGGCGCCTGCCGGTACCGGCTCCTTCGCATCCCGCGAGGACACCTTGCGGCCGTCGATCTCCCAGGTGCGGAACACCGCGCCCAGGCGTTCGCCGGTGCTGAAACGGTAGGTACCCTTGGCGTCTTTCGGCAGCGCGTGTTCGACCACCACGCGGGTGCGCAGCGGCACCACGCGTTCCGGGGTCGTCTCGCGCCCATCCGGGCCAAGAATGCTGAAATGGCTGTCGTCGAACGCGGCTTCCGGCACGAAGAAGGCTTCGGAGAAGGAGGCGTCGAGGGTGACGGTGCCGCCGGCCTGGACCTGGAAGGTGGCAGGCGCGAAATACGGCGTATGAGCGGCGGCCGGCCAGGCCAAGGCCGCCAGCACGGCGACAAGAAGCGTACGTTTCACGGAGCGATCCCCTGGGGGTGATATGGATCGCTGGCTGGATGCGCTTCCTGCTGGCTGACCCGCGCATTGTATGAATGCGAGCGATTCTCATCAAGAGGGGCCGATGACGCGCCGCCCGTGCGCGTCCACAATGCGCACATGGAAATCTTCAAAGTCTTCATGGTCGAGGCGGCGCACCGCCTGCCAAACGTCCCGCCGGGCCACAAATGCGCGCGGCTGCACGGACACTCCTTCCGCATCGAACTGCATGTCGGTGGCGAGCCCGGCGCGGATACGGGCTGGATCATGGACTTCGGCGACGTCAAAGCCGCCTTCCAGCCGATCTACGACCGCCTGGACCACCACTACCTCAACGACATCGAGGGGCTGGAGAACCCGACCAGCGAACGCCTGGCGATCTGGATCTGGGACCAGCTCAAGCCGACCCTGCCGGCCCTGCGCGAGGTGGTGATCCACGAAACCTGCACCTCGGGCTGCCGCTACCGCGGGCCCTGAGCGGCGGATTGGCGTTCCAAGCCATTGATTACAAAGGCCCCGACGGGGCCTTTTCTTTGCCTCGAAAAAAGTTGTTGCATCGCAGCAGAAACGCGTTATGCTGCATCGCAACACGGTAACGCAGCTCCACTGGAAACCGCGATGTCCGCCCAGTTCGACAGCAGCTTCAGCCAGTACACCCACCAGTTCGCCGCCGCGGCATCGCGCGCCAACCGGTTGGCCCTCGAAAACGCCGAAAGCGTGTTCGGACTGCAGTTGAAGACGCTGGAGAAGAACGTCAACGCGACGGCTGATTTCTTCGGCCAGTTCGCTGACATGAACGACCTGGGCAGTGTCCAGTCGCTGTGGCCGAAGGGCCTGCAGATCGCCCGCGACAACCTGGAGCGCCTGGCCACGGCGAACCAGGAAGCGGTCGGCCTCAGCCTGAAGGCATCCGAAGCCATCGGCCACCTGGCGCGCAGCCAGTTCGCCTCGGCCAACGAGCAGTTCCAGGCGAACGCCGCGCCGCCGCGCAGCGCCCGCCGCAAGTAAAAACTTTTTCTGTATTTGCGTGGGTCCCTCCCCCCACGCAAACAGGCCCGACAGAACCCTCCCTCTGTCGGGCCTTTTTCTTTTCCGGCCCCCGGCTCAGCCCGGCAGGCGCAGGTGCGTTGCCAGCACGGCCGGATCGGCATCCGGACGGTACGGAATGCGGCCCCAGCACGGCATCGGCAGGCGCGCCTGCAGCAACGCGAAGTTCTCGTCGCGACGCGCCATCTGCGGGTCAACCTCGTTGGCCACCCAGCCCACGCAGCGCAGTCCATCGGCGGCAATGGCCGCCGCGCTCAAGCGCGCATGGTTCAAGCAGCCCAGGCGCATGCCCACCACCAGCACCACCGGCAGGTCGAGCGCGCGCGCCAGGTCGGCCTGGTCGAGCGTGGCGCTGAGCGGCGCGGCCCAGCCGCCGACACCCTCCACTACCACCACGTCGGCCATGGCGCGCAGCCGCGCGAAGGCGTCGCGCAGGGGCGGCAGTTCGATGGTCACGCCGGCTTCGGCCGCGGCGATCTCCGGCGCCAGCGGTTCCGGCAGCGCGTAGGGATTGACCAGCGCGTAGTCCGGCCGTGGCGCGCTGGCCGCCTGCAATGCCAGCGCGTCCTCGTTGCGCCAGCCCTCGGGCGTGGCCTCGCAGCCGCTGGCCAGCGGCTTCATGCCGACCGCGCGCAGCCCCTGCCCTCGCAACGCATGCAGCAGGCTGCTGCTGCTGATGGTCTTGCCGATGCCGGTATCGGTGCCGGTGACGAAGAAGGCGGGGAAGGGAAACATGGGCGCGGACCGGCTTGGGGCCGGGCAGGATAAGCCGTCCCGGCCGTGGCGTCAGTGACGTCGCCGGGCGCTGCTAGACTGCCGGGCATGTTCACCTCTTCCACGCTCTCCGGCAGCAAGCCGGAACAGTACGCGCAGCTGCACGCCCAGGCACAGGCCCTGGTGCATGGCGAACGCGACCGCATCGCCAATGCCGCCAATCTCGCCGCGCTGATCTTCAACTCGCTGCCCAGCCTCAACTGGGCCGGCTTCTATCTGTATGACGGCCAGGAGCTGGTGGTTGGGCCGTTCCAGGGCCTCCCGGCCTGCGTGCGCATCCCGCTGGACAAGGGCGTCTGCGGCGCCGCCGCGCGCACCCGCCAGACCCAGCGCATCGAGGACGTGGACGCCTTCCCGGGGCATATCGCCTGTGATTCGGCGTCGCGCTCGGAACTGGTGGTGCCGCTGGTGCAGGGCGACACGCTGATCGGCGTGCTTGATCTCGACAGCCCCGAACTCGCGCGCTTCGACGCAGACGACCAGCGTGGCCTGGAGGCCATCGCCCAGGTGTTCGTGGACAGCCTGGCGTGAGCACCGAACGCCTGCGCAACATCGGCCCGAAGAGCGCGGCCTGGCTGCGCCAGGTCGGCCTGCGCAGCGTCGAGGATCTGCAGGCGATCGGCGCGGTCGGCGCCTTCCTCAAGGTCCGCCGCGCCGGCTTCAAGCCCAGCCTCAACCTGCTCTATTCGCTGGAAGGCGCGCTGGTGGGCAGCCATTGGCAGGAAATTCCCGAGGCGCGCCGTCACCAGTTGCTGGCAGAGCTTGAGGAGGCCAGCGCGCGGCTGCCGGCGCAGCGCGGCACGCCGGTGGGCGGCCCGGTCTCCACGACCCGCTACGGCGACGACGACGCTGCGCCTCCGGCGGAAGACGATGGCGCCGACAGCGAGGATGGCGGTTCCGACGAGGACTGAAGGCCGCCTCAGGCCGCCGCGTCGATCGCGAGCAGTTCCTGCAGGTCATCCATGACCCAGCGCGCCCCCGAACGCATCGGATCCAGCCCGCGCAGATAGCCATAGCGGACCAGCGCCAGCGGCACCTGGGCGGCATTCGCCGCGGCGGCATCCACCGCGGAGTCACCCACCATCAGCGCGCGAGAGGGCGGCTGCTCGAACTGCGCGCACAGATGCAGCAGCGGCGCCGCGTCGGGCTTGCGCTCGGGCAGCGAATCCCCACCCAGCACCGCCGCGAAATAACCGGCGATGCCCAGGTGCTCCAGCAGCGGCGCCACGAACCGCGACGGCTTGTTGGTGCAGATCGCCAGGATCGCGCCGCGCGCACGCAGGCCTTCCAGCGCCGCCGCCACGCCGGGATACAGGCGCGGATGATGCAGCAGGCATTCGCCGTAATGACGCATGAAACCCGGCATCACCGCGTCCAGCGGCTGCGATGCATGCGCTGCCTGCAGGGCGCTGGCGACCAGGCTGCGCACGCCCTCGCCGATCCATCCGCGCACCGTGGCCTCATCGACCGGTGGCAGCGAGAGATCGGCCAATGTGAGATTCAGGGCCTCGGCGATGTCGGACAGGCTGTCGACCAGGGTGCCATCGAGATCGAAGATCACCAGCGGAAACGGATAGCGCATGCGAAGGCACTGCGGTGGGCGTGACAGTGTAAGCGACGCTCAATCGCCCCCCAGCGTCTCGGCCGCGAACAGTTCGCCCTGCACCACGTCGTCCTCATCCTGCCCGGCAAACCCCGAGACGCCCACGCCCACCAGCCGGTAACGCGTATCGCCCGGCAACTGCACGCGCTGCACCAGCGCCTGGGCGATCTCCACCAGTTCCTGCGCGGAGGCCGGCGCGCGTTCCGGCGTGAGGCTGCGGGTGAGGATGCGGAACTGCGAGGTCTTGAGCTTGAGCACCACGGTACGGCCGATGCGCCCGGTGCGCTGCGTCGCCGCCCATGTGCGCTCGGCCAGGCGTGCGATCTCCGGCCCCAGCGCGTCCAGCGGCAGGTCCTCGGCGAACGTGTCTTCCGAGGACACCTGCTGCACTTCCTGGTGCGGTTCCACCGGACGTTCATCGACGCCGCGTGCGCGGTTGTACAGGCCTTGCCCGAAGCTGCCGAAATGCGCCTGCAGCTCTTCCAGCGGCCGCATGCGCAGATCGCCGACGGTCCTGATGCCCAGCGCGGTGAGCTTGCTTTCCATCACCTTGCCGACGCCGGGAATGCGATTCACCGGCAGCGGCGTGAGAAACGCCTCCACCCGCGACGGCGGCACCACGAACTGTCCATCGGGCTTGCGCCAGTCCGACGCGATCTTGGCCAGGAACTTGTTCGGCGCGATGCCGGCCGAAGCCGTGAGCTGGGTCTCCTCGCGAATCTGATCGCGCACCACGCGCGCGATCTCGGTGGCCACCGTCATCCCGCTCTTGGCTTCGGTGACATCGAGGTAGGCCTCGTCCAACGACAATGGTTCGACCAGGTCGGTCTGGCGGTGGAAGATCTCCCGCACCTGCCGCGACACCGCCTTGTAGCGGGTGAAATCCGGCGGCACGAACACCGCCTCCGGACACAGGCGCTCGGCTCGCAACGCCGGCATCGCCGAGCGCACGCCGAACTTGCGCGCCTCATACGACGCCGCGCACACCACCGAACGCGCGCCCTTCCAGGCCACCACCACCGGGCGCCCGCGCAGCGAGGGATCGTCACGCTGTTCCACGGACGCATAGAACGCATCCATGTCGACGTGAATGATCTTGCGCATCCAGGGAACCCTACGGCGGCGAACGTTGCCCCGCCATCATAATCCAGCCGCCGTGCGCTGATCCGTCGCACGCCAAGCGGCGCAATGCTTTGCCCGCGATCACCGTAAAACACTACGCTTGCGTACGGAAAAAAGCGTTTGCTTTGCTGCGTTGCGGTCATGCAGGCTGGCGCACTTTCGCGCCGCACGGGCGCGTTTTTCCGAGAACCTCCGCATGACCCGCGAATCTGCCTATACGCGCGACCAGTTGCTGGCCAGCGCGCGTGGCGAACTGTTCGGCGCCAACGCTGGCCGCCTGCCCAACGACCCGATGCTGATGTTCGACCGCATCGTCCACATCGCCGACGAAGGCGGTGCCTACGGCAAGGGCCAGGTGGTGGCCGAACTGGATATCCGTCCGGACCTGTGGTTCTTCGGCTGCCACTTCATCGGCGACCCGGTGATGCCCGGCTGCCTCGGCCTGGATGCCATGTGGCAGCTCACCGGCTTCTTCCTCACCTGGCTGGGCGCGCCCGGCCGTGGCCGCGCGCTGGGCGTGGGCGAAGTGAAGTTCACCGGGCAGGTGCTGCCCGATGCCAAGCTGGTGCGTTACGAGATCGACATCGCCCGCGTCATCAACCGCAAGCTGGTGATGGCGCAGAGCGATGCGCGCATGCTGGTCGATGGCCGCGAGATCTACACCGCCAAGGACCTGCGCGTGGGCCTGTTCACTTCCACCGAGGGCTTCTGAGCATGCGTCGCGTCGTCATCACCGGCATGGGCATCACCAGTTGCCTGGGCAACGATCTGGACAGCGTATCGAGCGCGCTGCGCGAAGGCCGTTCGGGCCTGACCTTCCTGCCCGACCATGCCGAGGTCGGCCTGCGCAGCCAGGTCGGCGGCAAGGTCGAGCTCGACCTGGACGCGCTGATCGACCGCAAGCTCAAGCGCTTCATGGGCGATGCCTCCGCGTATGCCTACCTGGCGATGCGCGACGCCATCGCCGACGCCGGCCTCGACGAGACCCAGGTCAGCGACCTGCGCACCGGCCTGATCGCTGGCTCCGGCGGCGGTTCCAGCCAGTGGCAGGTGGAAACGGCCGACATCCTGCGCGCGCGCGGCGTGCGCAAGGTGGGGCCGTACATGGTGCCGCGCACGATGTGCTCGGCGGTATCGGCCTCGCTGGCCACCGCCTTCAAGATCCGCGGCCTGAGCTATTCGATCTCCGCCGCCTGCGCGACTTCCGCGCACTGCATCGGCGCCGGTGCCGACCTGATCCGCCACGGCGCGCAGGACATCGTCTTCGCCGGTGGCGGCGAAGAACTGCACTGGACCATGAGCGTGATGTTCGACGCGATGGGCGCGCTGTCCACCGGCTACAACGATCGCCCCGGCGTCGCCTCGCGTCCGTATGACGCCGAGCGCGACGGTTTCGTCATCGGTTCCGGTGGCGGCATGCTGGTGCTGGAGGACTACGAACACGCGGTGAAGCGTGGCGCGCGCATCCATGCCGAGCTGCTCGGCTATGGCGTCACTTCCGACGGCGCGGACATGGTCGCGCCCTCGGGCGAAGGCGCGGTGCGCTGCATGCGCATGGCGATGGAAGGCGTGAACCGCCGCATCGACTATCTCAACACGCATGGCACCTCGACCCCGCTGGGTGACATCACCGAGTTGAACGCGGTGCGCGAGGTGTTCGGTCAGGATGTGCCGCCGCTGTCCTCGACCAAGGCCCTGTCGGGCCACTCGCTTGGCGCGGCCAGCGTGCACGAGGCGATCTACTCGCTGCTGATGCTGCGCGATGGCTTCATGGCCGGCTCGGCGCACATCGACACACTGGATCCGCGCGCCGAAGGCTTCCCGATCCTGCGCGAAACCCGCGAAGCGACGTTGGACACCGTGATGTCCAACAGCTT
>DJAN01000136.1:0-135 GCA_002429615.1 Lysobacteraceae bacterium UBA6001 | reverse complement strand
GGTTTCGGCGGCACCAACGCCGCCCTGGTGTTCGGCCGCCCGACCTGACGCCGCGTCAGGGACGCGGCGGCGGCTGGCCTTTCGGCGGTTGCTGGCCCTTGGGCGGCGCCGGCCGGGCGTTGCCCTGCGGCGCGG
>DJAN01000076.1:18198-18385 GCA_002429615.1 Lysobacteraceae bacterium UBA6001 | reverse complement strand
GCGCCCGCCGCATCCGGCACGCCCGCCGAGGCGCTGCCCCCGGCTGAACCGGCCGCGCCGGAGAAGCAGCCGTGAGCGCGCCGGACGACCTGCAGGCCGAGAGCAGCCTGATCGAACACCTGATCGAACTGCGTGCCCGCCTCGTACGGGGCCTGATCGGCCTGGGCGTGGTGCTGCTGGCACTGCT
>DJAN01000076.1:0-17980 GCA_002429615.1 Lysobacteraceae bacterium UBA6001 | reverse complement strand
CGTGGTGCTGCTGGCACTGCTGCCCTTCACCCGGCAGATCTACAGCTGGCTGGCACGGCCGCTGGTTTCGCAGCTGCCTGCCGGGCAGACCATGATCGCGATGAATCCGGCCGGCGCGTTCTTCGCGCCGATGAAGCTCACGTTCTTCGTCGCCCTGTTCATCGCGGTGCCGTGGCTGCTCTACCAGGCCTGGGCCTTCGTGGCGCCGGGGCTGTACCAGCGCGAGAAGCGCCTGGCCGTGCCGCTGCTGGCCTCGGCGGTGGCGCTGTTCTATATCGGCTGTGCGTTCGCGTATTTCCTCGTGCTGCCCGCGGTCTTCCACTTCCTGACCACGTTCACGCCGGATGTCATCGCGCTGACGCCGGACGCCAACGCCTACCTGGACTTCGTCCTGGTGATCTTCTTCGCGTTCGGCTCCAGCTTCGAGCTGCCGGTCGCGCTGGTCATCATGGCCCTGCTGGGCTGGGTCACGCCCGACCAGCTGCGCCAGGGCCGTGGCTACGCCATCGTCGGCATCTTCGTGATCGCGGCGGTGCTCACGCCGCCGGATGTGGTGTCGCAGCTGATGCTGGCGATCCCGATGTGCATCCTCTACGAGCTGGGCATCATCGCCGCGCGTGCGGTGGTGCCGAAGGCCCAGCCGCAATCGTGACCGCCGGCGGGCATGGCGCCCGCCACGGCCCGCCCGCTTACGCCACGAAGACGTCCTGGCGCTGGCCACCTGCCGGCGGCACCGCCGCGTCGGCATGGCCGAACATCTGCTTCCAGGCGGCGTAGACCGCGCCGGCGAACACCGGCATCAACACCGCCATCATGATCAGCTGCGCCAGGAACACCGCCAGCGTGCCGATCACCAGCGTGGCCAGCATCATCGCCAGCGCCACGACGAAGTAGATCGCCACCAGGGCGATGAAGGTGAGCAGGAAGAACACCAGCAGCGCCGGCAGGTTGCGCACGCCCGCGCGCAGGCTCTCGCCCAGTGCGTGGACGCCGGTGGCGCGGTCGAACATCACCTGCGGCGGCATCACGAACAGCGCCAGGCTGAGCGCGGCGAAGCCGACGATCACCATCAGCAGCCACAGCAGGATGCGCCCGGCCGGCAGGCTGGCGACCAGCGCCTGCACCTGCGCCGGATCCGGCTGCACGCCCGACTGCGCCGCGGCCTGGTTGATGCGCTCCAGCTCGCCCATCACGTGCGCCAGCTGCTGCCAGCCGCTCGGACCGATCATCAGCACCAGCAGCAATGCCAGCACGATCACCGCCAGCGCCTGTGGCAGCAGCGACACCAGCAGGTGCGGCGCGCGGCCATCCTGCAGCCCGTGCAGCAGGTGCGAGGGTTTCGCCACGCGGCCTTCGTCGACCTCGCGCACCGCCCACAGCATGCCGCCCATGAACACCGGGCCGGCCAGCAGCAGCAGGAACTGCACCGCCAGACCCAGGGCCGGCAGCAGCATCGCCAGCCCCGCACCGACTACCGCGATCAGCCCCCAGGTCATGCCGAGCATGCCCAGCGCCAGCGGCGCGCGACGCAGCAGCGCGAAGCCGGTCAACAACCATTCCGCGCCGGCCGAAGCCGGCAGCTTGCGAATTTCGCTCATTCCCATTCCGGATCATTGCGCGCCGGCGAAGTCCGGCGCAGCAGGATTATCGCGCGTTTCAGGGCCTGTTTCCGTGGCCGGGAGACAACGGCACGGTACGGGCGTGCTGCACGAATCTTCGCAGCAGCCGGCGCGCCAACGGCGCGGCGCTGACTTCCCGGGCCACGGTGCGGGCACAGCGGCCATGCCTTTGCAGGCAATCTGCGCGGGCGCGCACGTAGCCGCGGATGTGATGGGTGGCAAATTCCGGGTGGAACTGCACGCCCCAGGCGTGCTCGCCCCAGCGGAACGCATGGCAGGCGTCCTGCGGCGAACGGGCCAGTACGGTGGCGCCTTCGGGCGCGCGCAGCACGGTCTGCAGGTGGGTGGCGTGGGCCGGGAAGCGCTCCGGCAGGCCGGCGAACAGCGGGTCCTCGAAGGCCGGCGGATGCAGTTCCAGCTCGATCGTGCCGGACTCGCGCCCCGCCGGGTTGTAGTCGACCTGGCCGCCGAGCGCGTGCGCCAGCAGCTGGTGGCCGTAGCAGATGCCCAGCAGCGGCTGGCCCTCATGCGCGGCGTCGCGCAGCCAGTCGGCGGTGCGTTCGCTCCAGTCGGCGCGGTCGGTGACGAAGGCGGCCGAGCCGGACACGATGGTGCCGGCGAAGTTGCCGGGTGGCGGCGGCGTCTCGCCAGCCTCGACGTTGACCACCACCGTCTCGCCCTCGGCCAGCCCGGCGGCGACCCGGATCCAGTGCGGAAAGCGCCCGTAGCGCTTCATCGCCGGCACCGGTTGGCCGGTTTCGAGGATCAGGAACGGCAGGGGCGGCTTCATTCCTTGGGCGGCAGGATGGACAGGACTTCCTCGATTGTAGTCAGACCCTGGGCGACTTTTTCCAGCCCGGCGCGACGCAGCGTGCGCAGGCCCTCGCCCTGGGCGGCGCGACTGAACCCGGCCAGGTCCATGTCGGCGCGGATCAGCGTGCGCAGGCGCGCGCTGACCGGCAGCAGTTCGTACAGGCCGACCCGGCCGAGGAAGCCGGTCCGCCGGCATTCCAGGCAACCGACCGGCGCGTGCGGCTGCACATCCTCCGGCAACGCCTCGCCCGGCTCGCGGATCGCCGACCAGTCCTGCTCGGACAGCGCCTGCGGCTGCTTGCAGTGCGGGCACAGGGTGCGCACCAGGCGCTGCGCCAGCACCCCGTTGAGGGTGGAGGCGACCAGGTAATGCGGCACGCCGAGGTCGAGCAGGCGGGTGATCGCTGACGGCGCGTCGTTGGTATGCAGGGTCGACAGCACCAGGTGGCCGGTCAGCGAGGCCTGCACCGCCATCTGCGCGGTTTCCAGGTCGCGGATCTCGCCGATCATGATGATGTCCGGGTCCTGGCGCAGCAGGGTGCGCACGCCGGCGGCGAAGTCCAGGTCGATGTTCTGCTGGACCTGCATCTGGTTGAACTCCGGCGAGATCATCTCGATCGGGTCCTCCACGCTGCACACGTTCACATCCGGCGTGGCCAGGCGCTTGAGCGTGGAATACAGCGTGGTGGTCTTGCCCGAGCCGGTCGGCCCGGTCACCAGCACGATGCCGTGCGGCCGCTCGACCAGCGCGTTCCAGCCGGCGGCTTCCTGCGGGCTGAAACCGAGCTGGTCGATGCTCTTGAACGCCGCATCCGGGTCGAAGATGCGCATCACGCACTTCTCGCCGAACGCGGTGGGCATCGTCGACAGGCGCATCTCCACCTCGCGCCCACCCGGCGAGCGGGTCTTGATGCGGCCGTCCTGCGGGCGGCGGCGCTCGGCCAGGTCCATGCGGCCCAGCACCTTGATGCGGCTGACCACCGCGGTCATCACCGCCGGCGGCACCTCGAACACCTTGTGCAGCATGCCGTCGATGCGGAAACGCATGCGCCCCATGTCGCGGCGCGGCTCCAGGTGGATGTCCGAGGCGCGCTGCTCGTAGGCGTACTGCAGCAGCCAGTCCACGATGTGCACGATGTGGTGGTCGTCGGCGTTGACGTCGCCGGTGCGGCCCAGCTCCACCATCTGCTCGAAACTGGGCAGGACGGCATTGCTGTCGGTGTTGCGCACGTCGCCGTGGGCGCCGCGCACCGAGCGCGTCACCCCGAAGAACTCCATCGTGTAGCGGTGCAGGTCCAGCGGATTGCACAGCACCACGTCCACGCGACGGCGGGTCAGGTGCTGGACGTCGGCCAGCCAGTCCAGTGCCAGCGGCTCGCTGGTGGCCACCAGCACGCGCTCGGCGTCGACCGCCAGCGGCAGGATGCGGTGGCGGCGCGCATAGGCGTGCGAGACGACCGCGGTGATCGAGGCCACGTCGACCTGGGTGGGGTCGATGCGCAGGTAGCGCATGCCGACCCGGGCGGCCAGCCATTCGGTCAGGCGTTCCAGCCCCAGCTCGCCGGCCGGCAGCTGGCCGGCGTGCAGCTTGAGGTTGGACAGCAGTACCAGCGGGTGTACCTCGCTGGCGTTGCGCGCGCCGCCGGCGGAGAACTGCATCCGCTCGCGGTCGTTCGGCGCCACCATGCCGTCGGCCAGCAGCGCCGCGGCGACCCGCTCGAACACCAGTCGGCCGCGCGGCAGTGCCGCCGCGGCCAGGTCCATCGTCACATCCGCGGACTGCCGCTGGTCCATGAGCCGTTCCTGCTGCGGAAAGCCCCGCAGGTCGGCCGCTATACTAGCGCACCCCTTCGCACGGCCCTTGTCGCATGTCACAGCGCGTACCGATCACCTTCCAGGGCCTGATCCAGACCCTCAACCAGTACTGGGCCGAGCAGGGCTGCGTGCTGATCCAGCCGCTGGACCTGGAAGTCGGCGCCGGTACCTTCCACCCGGCCACCTTCCTGCGCGCGCTGGGTCCGGAGACCTGGAACGCCGCCTACGTGCAGCCCTCGCGGCGTCCCACCGATGGCCGCTACGGCGAGAACCCCAACCGCCTGCAGCGCTACTACCAGTACCAGGTGGCGATGAAGCCGAACCCGGACAACCTGCAGGAGCTCTACCTGGGCTCGCTGAAGGCGCTGGGCATCGACCCGCTGGTGCACGACCTGCGCTTCGTCGAGGACAACTGGGAATCGCCGACCCTCGGCGCCTGGGGCCTGGGCTGGGAAGTCTGGCTCAACGGCATGGAAGTGACCCAGTTCACCTACTTCCAGCAGGCCGGTGGCCTGGAGTGCAAGCCGGTGCTGGGCGAGATCACCTACGGCCTGGAGCGGCTCTGCATGTACCTGCAGAACTGCGACAACGTCTACGACCTGGTCTGGACCTACGGCCCGGACGGCACGCCGGTCACCTACGGCGAGGTCTACCACCAGAACGAGGTGGAGCAGAGCGCCTACAACTTCGAGCATGCCGACGTCGCCGAGCTGTTCCACCGCTTTGACGCCTGCGAACGCGAAGCGCAGAAGCTGGTCGAGGTCGGCCTGCCGCTGCCGGCGTATGAGCAGGTCACCAAGGCCAGCCATGCCTTCAACCTGCTCGACGCGCGCCGCGCGATCAGCGTGACCGAGCGCCAGCGCTACATCCTGCGCGTGCGTGCGCTGGCCCAGGCGGTCGCCCAAGCCTACTACGCCCAGCGCGAGAAGCTCGGTTTCCCCGGCGCCAAGCGCGAGGCCTCCGCCGGATGATCCTGATCGGCATGTTCGACTCGCCGTTCGTGCGTCGCGTCGCCGTGGCGATGGACCTGCTTGGCTTGCCGTTCGAACACCGTGACTGGTCGGTGGGCCGCGACTTCAACCGCATCCGCGACTACAGCCCGCTCGGCCGCGTGCCGGTGCTGGTGCTCGACGACGGCGAAGTGCTGACCGACTCGGCGGTGATCCTCGACTGGCTCGATGGCCAGGCCGGCGATGCCACGCTGCTGCCTGCGCATGGCGCTGCGCGCCGGCAGGCGCTGCGGCTGGTCGGCTATGCCACCGGTGCGGTGGAGAAGGCCCTGCAGCAGGTGATGGAGCGGGTGTTCCGTCCCGACGACAAGCGCCATGCGCCGTGGGTCGAGCGCTGCCGCACGCAGATGGAAGGCGCCCTGCAGGTGCTCGACCGCGCCTGCGTCGACGCCGGTGACAGCCAATGGCTGGTCGGTGATCGCTTCGGCCTGGCCGACCTCACCGTGGCCTGCTTCTGCACCTACCTGCGCGACGCGCTGCCCTACGACCTGGACCGCTTCCCCTCGCTGGCCGCCCGCGTGGCGCGCTACGAGACGTTGCCGGTGCTACGCAAATACTACGTGCCGTTTGATGCGCCGCAGACCGGCGCGACGGCCTGACCAAGGATTGATCCGATGAGCCAGCTCTCCCCCCTGCTGATCGAACTGGGTACCGAGGAACTGCCGGTCAAGGCGTTGCCGGGCCTGGCCCAGGCCTTCTTCGACGGCGTGCTCGCCGGCCTGGAGAAGCGCGGCGTCACCGTCGAGCGCGGCGATGCGCGCCCGCTGTCCACGCCGCGCCGGCTTGCCGTGCTGCTGCCGGGCGTGGCGGTCGAACAGCCGGAGCAGCGCTCCGAAGTGCTCGGCCCGTACCTCAACATCGGCCTGGACGCCGACGGCCAGCCGACCAAGGCGCTGCAGGGTTTCGCCGCCAAGGCCGGTGTCGAGTGGAATGCGCTGGAGCGCACCACCGACAACAAGGGCGAGCGTTTCGTGCACCGCGCGGTGAAGCCGGGTGCGCGTACCGCCGAGCTGCTGCCGGAGATCCTGGCCGAGGCCATCGCCGCGATGCCGATCCCCAAGCCGATGCGCTGGGGTGACCACGATTACGCCTTCGCCCGTCCGGTGCACTGGCTGGTGCTGCTGTTCGGCAAGGAAGTGGTGCCAGCCACGCTGTTCGGCCTGGCCGCGGACCGCATGAGCCGCGGCCACCGCTTCATGCATGACAAGCAGGTCTGGCTGAGCACGCCGGGCGACTACATCGACTCGCTGCGTGCCGCCAACGTGATGGTCGATCCGGCCGAGCGCCGCCAGCGCATCGTGGCCGAGGTCAACGCCGCCGCCGCGCAGGCCGGCGGCGTGGCGCGCATCACCGACGACAACCTCGGCCAGGTCGTGGACCTGGTCGAATGGCCGTCGGCGGTGCTGTGCGGTTTCGAGCGCGAATTCCTTGCCGTGCCGCAGGAAGCGCTGATCGAGACGATGGAGATCAACCAGAAGTTCTTCCCGGTACTCGACGACGGCGGCAAGCTGACCGAGAAGTTCATCGGCATCGCCAACATCGAGTCGCGCGACGTGGCCGAGGTCGCCAAGGGCTACGAGCGGGTCATCCGCCCGCGCTTCGCCGACGCCAAGTTCTTCTTCGACGAGGACCTCAAGCAGGGCCTGGTGTCGATGGGCGAGGGCCTGAAGACGGTGACCTACCAGGCGCGCCTGGGCAGCGTGGCCGACAAGGTGCAGCGCGTGGCCGCGCTGGCGCGCGGCATCGCCCCGGCGGTGGGCGCCGATCCGGTGCTGGCCGCACGCTCGGCCGAGCTGTGCAAGAACGACCTGCAGTCGCGCATGGTCAACGAGTTCCCGGAACTGCAGGGCATCGCCGGCCGTCATTACGCGGTGGCCGGTGGCGAAGGCCCGGAGGTGGCGCTGGCCATCGACGAGGCCTACCAGCCGCGTTTTGCCGGCGACGACATCGCGCTGTCCCCGCTGGGCAAGGTGCTGGCGATCGCCGAACGTGCCGACACCCTGGCCGGCGGTTTCGCCGCCGGGCTCAAGCCGACCGGTAACAAGGATCCCTTCGCCCTGCGCCGCAACGCGCTGGGCCTGGCGCGCACGCTGATCGAGAGCGGCATCGACATCGATGTGAAGGCGCTGCTGCGTTCGGCCGCGCAGGCCGCGGTGCAGGCGCTGGCCGCGCACCCGGTGGCCAAGGCGCCGCCGGCGCTCGAGGCCGACGCGCTGGCCGCCGAGATCTTCGCCTTCGTGCTGGATCGCCTGCGCGGCTACTACGCCGACAAGGGCGTGCCGGCCACGCAGTTCAACGCCGTCGCCGCGCTGTTCGATGGCGAAGTGGCGCCGCCGCCGGGCCATGCCGCCGAGCGCGGTTCGCTGTACGACTTCGACCGCCGCATCGACGCGATCGGCACCTTCGCGGTGCTGCCGGAGGCCGAAGCACTGGCCGCCGCCAACAAGCGCATCCGCAACATCCTGCGCAAGGCCGACGGCGCGATTCCGGCGATGGTCGACCGCGCGCTGCTGCGCGAGCCGGCCGAGGAAGCGCTGGCCGAGGCGGTGGAGGGCGCGATGGGCGATACCGACGCCGCGCTGCATCGCCACGACTATGTCGCGGTGCTGGCACGCCTGGCGCTGCTGCGTCCGCAGGTCGATGCCTTCTTCGACGGGGTGATGGTGAATGCCGAAGACCCGGCGCTGCGTGGCAACCGCCTGGCGCTGCTGCAGCGCCTGGGCGACCGGCTGGGCAGCGTCGCGGCGATCGAGCATCTGTCCGTGTGATCGCCACGCCGGTGCCGGCGCTTGCCGGCACCGGTGTCAGGCCGTCCCGCTGGGGTCTTAACGGGTCCTTGTTGTCCTCCCGGTATATCCTCGACCCATGCGCCTTTCCCCCACGGCCCTGTTGCTGTCTCTCCTGATTTGGGCCCTCGCCGGCACCGCGCACGCGCGTGGCACCATCGACAAGGTCAGCATCGAAGGCCTGGACAAGGGCGACGATGCCGAGATGATCGAGAACATCGAAGTCTCGCTCTCGCTGTACCAGACCATCGGCAAGCCGCAGGGCGAGTCGCGGCTGGAGTACCTGCTCAACCAGGCGCAGGACCAGACCCGCGCCGCGCTGGAGCCGTTCGGCTACTACAGCCCCACCATCACCGTCGATTCGCCGCGCAACGGCGACAACGTCAATGTGGTCATCCATGTCGACAAGGGCGAGCCGGTGCGCGTGCGCCAGTCGCACATCGTGCTGACCGGCTGGGCCGAGGACGACCAGTACCTGCAGCGCGACGTCGCCGATTTCCAGCCGGCGGTGGGCGCGGTGTTCAGCCATCCGCAGTACGAGGCCAGCAAGGTGCGCATCACCCGCCGCCTGGCCGAGCGCGGCTACTTCGATGCCGACTTCACCCAGCGCCGGGTGGAGATCACCCGCGCCGAACACGCCGCCGATATCGACCTGGGCTGGGACAGCGGCCGTCGTTACGACATGGGACCGGTGCGTTTCCAGTACGACTACTTCAAGCCCGGCCTGTTCGACCCGCTGGTGTACTGGGAGGAAGGCAGCTACTACCACGAAGGCAAGCTCGACCGCCTGCGCGAGTCGCTCAACAAACTCGGCTACTTCGGCACCATCGACATCCAGCCCAAGCCGGAGGAAGCCGACGCCGACGGCCGCGTGCCGATCGACGTGCGCCTGGAGCGTGCCAAGCGCACCGTCTATACCGCCGGTTTGAGCTACGGCAGCGAGAGCGGCCCGGGTGTGCGCGGTGGCGTGGAGCGGCGCTACGTCAATTCGCGTGGCCACAAGATGGACACGCAGCTGGACTTCGCGCAGAAGCGCAAGAGCCTCACCACCGCCTACCGCATTCCCGCGTTTGCCTGGCTCGATGGCTGGTATTCGTTCACCGCCGGCTACTACGACGAACAGACCGATTACATCGACCTGCGCAACGTCAAGCTCAGCGCCAGCCGTAGCGGCGAGATCAACGACCACTGGACCGCGATCGCCTCGATCAACGCGCTGCGCGAGCGCTGGCGCTACAGCACCAACGACCAGCCCGATCCGTTCTACCAGTACGCCACCTTCGTCTACCCGCAGCTGGAAGCGGTGTACTCCGGCGTGGACAACCGTACCTTCCCGACGCAGGGCATCGCCGCGCGCATGTTCGTGCGCGGCGGCGTGGAAGGCGTCGGCTCCGATACCAGCTTCGCCCAGGCCTACGCGCAGGTGTTCTGGTTTCATGGCTTCGGCGCCAACGACCGCCTGATCCTGCGTGGCGAGGGGGGCACCACCTGGACCGCCGACCTGGTCTCGATGCCGCCGAGCCTGCGTTTCTTCGCCGGTGGCGACAACAGCATCCGCGGCTACGCCTTCCGCGAGGTCGGCCCGCGCACGCCGCCGCCGGACAAGTACGCGCTCGGTGCGAAGAACGTGCTGACCGGCAGCGTCGAGTACGAGCGTTACCTCAACAACAGCCCGTGGGGCGGAGCGGTGTTCGTCGATACCGGCAGCGCGTTCGACAACACGCCGGACTTCCACACCGGTATCGGCATCGGCCTGCGCTGGAAGTCGCCGATCGGCCCGGTACGCGTCGACGTCGCGCATGGCCTGGATGACCCGGATTCGCAGTTCCAGCTCTACATCAACATCGGAGCCAACCTGTGAACGCGCCCGTGCCCCCGCCGCGCCCCCGCTTCTATCGCCGCCGTCGCTTCTGGATCGGCTCGGGGCTCGGCGTGCTCGGGCTGGTGCTGATCGTGTTGCTGGCGGTGTACTGGCTGCTGCAGACCGTGGCCGGCCGCGATGTGCTGCTGGCGCAGGTGGTGGCGCGCCTGCCCGTGGGCGCCTCCTTCACCTGGAAGGAAGCCGATGGCCCGTTGGCGGGACCGCTGACCCTGCGCGGCGTGGACTTCCGCTACCAGGACTATCGATTCACCGCCGACCGCGTCTATTTCAAGGCCGACATCCGCCCGCTGCTCGGCCGCAAGCTGCTGCTGGACAAGCTGGAAATCAGCGGCGCGACGTTGAACCTCGCCAAGAGCGACGAACCGTTCGAGATGCCGAGCTGGCCGGGGTCACTGCCGCAGATCGAGATGCCGCTGGCGATCCAGGCCGATGTCATCCAGGTCAACGACCTGCGCGTCACCCAGCTCGGTGAGCCGCTGATCGACCTGCACCGCATCCGCGGTGGCCTGGAAATGGCCAACGGCGAGCTGCGCACGCGCCAGCTGCAGGTGGACAGCGACCGCGGCAACTTCGGCCTCAATGGCGACTACGTTCCGCGTCAGGACTACAAGACCAACCTCACCGCCACCGCGCTGCTGCCGGCACCCCGCGGACGCACGCCGGCGAGCTTCGGGCTGGTCGCACGCGGCGACCTGTCGAACATGGAAGTGGCCATCGCGGGGCGAGCGCCCAAGCCGCTGCATGTGCGCCTGGTGTTCACCGGCAAGGAAGACCCGCGTTGGCGTCTGCAGGCCGATGCCGACGAACTGGATACCGCACTGCTGATGGGCGCCGCCGGCATCACCGACCCCGCACCCGCGCAGCCGATCAGCCTCACGCTCGATGCCTCCGGCAAGGGCGGCAACGCGCAGTTGAAGGGGCGGGTGAAGCAGGGCGAGCAGGAGATCGTGCTGCAGCCGTCGAACATCGCGCTGAAGGACCAGGTGCTCACCGTTGCGCCGCTGGAAGTGGACGCCTTCGGCGGCCGCATCCGCCTGCGCGGCACCGCCGATTTCACCGACACGAGCAACGCGCGTTTCCGCATGGCCGCCTACGCGCGCGACCTGCGCTTCACGCCCGCGCCGGATCCGGCCACGCCGGACGCCCAGCAGGTCCCGGTGGAACTGCGCGAGGCGCGCCTGGGCCTGGCCGGCACGATGAAGCAGTGGGCGGTGTATGGTCGCGCCGACATCGCGCGCGAGCAGCAGCGCGCCGAGCTGCACATCGACGCGCGCGGCGACGACCAGCGCGCCACGCTCAACGAAGTCCGCGCCATCGCCCCGGGCGGCCAGCTGGACTTGACCGGCGAAGTGGGCTGGCAGCCGCAGCTGTCGTGGGACGTGGCCGCCGAGCTGTCGCAGTTCGATCCGGGCTATTTCGCGCCGGGCTGGGATGGACGGCTTTCCGGCCGCATCGCCTCCAAGGGCCGCCAGCTGCCGCCTGCCGCGAACGGCGCGCCGGGTGACTACCAGGCCACCGCCGAGATCGTCGCGCTGCGCGGCCAGCTGCGTCAGCGCAGCATCGACGCGCGTGGCCGCTTCGCGCTGGAGGGCAAGCAGGGCGAAGGCCAGTTGGCGCTGTCGATCGGCAACAGCCGCATCAATGCCAAGGGCCGCGTCGGCGACCGCCTCGATATCGACGCCCAGCTGCAACCGCTGCAGCTGGATGACCTGCTGCCCGGTGCCACCGGCAACCTGCGCGGCAGCGTGCAGGTGCGTGGCCGCAGCGCCGCGCCGGACATCACCGCCGACCTCGCCGGCAGCGGCCTGCGCTGGAACGACTACAGCGCCGACACCGTCTCGCTGCGTGGCCGCCTGCCGTGGCGTGGCAGCGACGGCACGCTGACCCTGCAGGGCAGCGCGGTGAATGCCGGCATGGTGCTGGACAGCGTGCAGATACAGGCGCAGGGCGCGGTGGAGAACCTGCGGGTGCAGGCCGATGTGCGCAACGCCATGGCCCAGCTCGCGCTGCAGGGCGAGGTCCGCCGCAACGGCGCGCGCTGGCAGGGCCAGCTCGGCACGCTGCGCATCGTGCCGAGCAAGGGCAACACCTGGGCACTGCGGCAGCCCGCGCAGTTCAGCGTCAATGGCCCGGCCTTCACCGTCGCGGATGCCTGCCTGGCCGCGGTGGGCGCCGGTGGCGCGCTGTGCGTCAACGCCAACTGGCCACGCGAAGGCGTCACCGTGCACAGCGAGGCGCTGCCGCTCGCGCTCATCCAGCCATGGTTGCCGCCCAATGAGGGCCGCCAGCTGCATCTGCGTGGCGACATCACCGTGGATGGCAGCTTCCGTCCGCGTGGCAACGCCTGGGAAGGCGCGTTCAAGGTCGCCTCGCTCGAAGGCGGCATCCGCCTCGGCGACAACAGCCGGGGCGAGGTCGTGCGCTATGACCACTTCAGCCTGACCGGCGACTTCAATCCGCAGAAGATCCAGGGCTATCTCGGCGTGGGCTTCGCCGGCAACGGCTTCGTCGATGCGCGCTTCAACACCGGCTGGGACACCTACGCGCCGCTCAATGGCGAGCTGTACCTCAACATGTCGCGGCTGAGCTGGCTGCAGCTGTTCGTCGCCGACCTGGTCAATCCCAAGGGCAACGTCGAAGGCCACGTCAGCCTGCGCGGTACGCGCTCGCAGCCGCAGCTGGGCGGCGAGGCCGTGCTGAAGGACTTCACCGGCGAATATCCGTCGATGGGCCTGACCCTGGCCGACGGCCAGGGCCGCTTCAGTGCGCAGCCCGACGGCTCGGCGCGCATCGTCGCCAACGTCCGCTCCGGCGAGGGCACGTTGAATGTCGATGGCGATCTGTCCTGGTACGGCGAGCGCACGCCGCTGAAGCTCAACATCCGCGGCGACCGCGTACTGCTTTACAACACGCCGGAGTTGCGCGTCATCGCCAATCCCGACATGCAGTTCGGCATCGTCGACAAGACCATGCAGCTGCGCGGGCAGGTCACCGTGCCGGAGGCCGACATCGACCTCGAACGCCTGGAGCGCGGCACCTCGGTGTCCGAGGACGTCGTGGTGCTGGACCCGGTCAACCCGGAAGCGACGCCATCCTCGCCGCTGGACATGGACCTGGCGGTGATCCTCGGCGACAACGTCAAGATGGCCGGCTTCGGCCTGAAGGGCGCGCTGACCGGGCGCATGCAGGTGCGCGCGCGGCCGGGCCGCGAGATGACCGCCAATGGCGGCCTCGACGTCAGCGGCCGCTACAAGGCCTACGGCCAGGACCTGACCATCACCCGCGGCCAGCTGACCTGGAACAACAACATCGTCTCCGACCCGCGGATCAACATCCGCGCCGAGCGCCGCATCGGCGATGTCACCGCCGGTATCGACGTCAGTGGTCGCGCCGAGTCGCCACGTGCGGACGTGTGGTCGAACCCGTCGATGTCGCAGTCCGAGGCGCTGTCGTATCTGGTGCTCGGCCGCGGCCTGTCCAGCGCCAGCGGCAGCGAGGCGCAGCAGGTCACCGCCGCATCCGCCGCGCTGTCCGCCGGCAGCGGCCTGCTGGCCTCGCAGCTCGGCGCCAAGCTGGGCCTGGACGAGGCCGGCGTGAGTCAGTCGGGCAGCCTGGGTTCGGTGGTCGGCTTCGGCAAATACCTGTCGCCGCGCTTCTATGTCGGTTACGGCGTGGCGCTGGTCGGCGGCAGCTCGGTGATCACGCTGAAGTACCTGCTGACGCGCGGGTTCGACGTGGAAGTGGAATCGAGCACGATCGAGACCAAGGGCTCGATCAACTGGCGCAAGGAAAAGTAAACCGGCGGCGCGTCGATACGCACAAGTTACGCGCCGCCGCCGCGCGCGGCATGGCGGCTTTACGCCCGCCGTCCCTATCGTGACGCCTCCGCACCGTGGTGCGCCTGAGTCACCTGTGTATGTCAGTCCTGATCCTGCAAGGCCCCAGCGATCGCCCCGCGGGCGATGCGCCCCTGCCGGCCCCTTGTGCCGGCCATGCCACTCAGCTGGTTTGCTGCGCGGACATCGGGGGGCTGATCGCGGGCCTGCACGCCGCCCGGCATGTCGATACCGAGCTGGTCCTGCTCGATTCCGGCAGCGTCTGCCGCGCCGAACACCGCGCGCAGTGGCCGGCCCTGCGCGCGGCGCTGGATGGCTTGTCCGCGCCCTACATCGAAGTGCACGACGACCCCGCCGACGAGCTGCAACCCTGGTTGCAGCCGCATCATCTGCCCATCGCCACGATCATCACCGCCGGCGACCGCGGCCGCGCTTACGCGCTCTCTTCGGCCATTGCCGCGCGTCGCCTCGCCGGCATCGTGCAGCACTGAGGCCGCCGCCATGTCGATCATGATCGTGCGCGGCCCGGAAGACGCCTCGCTGCTGATGCGCGGGCCGGCGCCGCTGCCGCGCGAGCTGCTGCGGCAGCTGGTGGCGCGCGCCGCCGACGTGGGCAAGACCGTGGCGCTGCGCGCCTGCGGCTCGGAGCAGGAACTGCTGGACGCGCTACGCGTGGCCCAGCAGGCGCATGTCGAGCTGGCGGTCATCGACCCGGGCGCCTGCACCGGCAGTCCGCGACTGCACCGGGTGCTGTCGGGCCTGGACTATCCCTATGTCGAGGCACATGACGATGGCAGCGAGTGCCCCGAGCCTCAGCTGCCGGAAGGTCTGGGCCAGCGTATCGCCAGCGTCCATGGCTATCGCGCGCAGAGCTATACCCTCGCGCTGTCGATCGCCCTGGAGCATCTGGGCTGTGACGCGCCGCTGCACGACATCCACGTAGGCACCTGAGCCATGCGCCTGCACTATTTCGCCGACTACGAAGGCTACGAGGGCGGCCGGCCGATCCTGTGGGGGCAGGTGACGCACAGCATCGAAGCCGAGAACGAGGAGCGGCTGGACCCGGCCGAGGTCGTCTCGGCCCTGCGTCAGCGCGCCGCCGAGGCGCACGGCATCGAGCCGCGCCAGGTGCGGCTGTGCCAGGTGGCGCGGCTGTAGCGCGCTCTGCTAGCGTGGCCGCCACCAAGGACGCAAGGGGGAAGGACACGATGCGCAGGCAGCTGTTCGTGGCATTGATGCTGTGGAGTGGAATCGCGCTGGCCGGCACGTCGCTGCCGGATGGGCCGCACGTGGCGGTGGAGGGCAGCGCGAAGCAGGAGGTGGCACCCGACAGCGTCAAGGTGACGTTGCGGTTCGACCACCGCGCCGGCACCTCGATTGCCGCCAAGCAGGTCGTGGATGAGGCGGTGAACCGGTATCTGGATGCCCTGCAGCCATTCGCCATCGCAAGCAGGGACATCAAGGCGGCCGAGATGAGCGTGGCGCGGGTGGAAGACGACGATGACGATGCGCGGTCGCGCGCATCACGTGCGCCGGTCTTCGAGGCGGAACGCCGGGTCACGGTGGTGCTGGGCGAAGTCGCACGGCTCGATGCGTTGTTGGATGCGGGGCTGCGTGCCGGCGCTACCGAAGTGACCGATGTCGCCTTCCAGCTTCGCGATCCGGCACCGATACGTCGCGAGGTGAAGCGGAAAGCCATCGCCGACGCACACGATCGCGCCAACGACATCGCACAGGCGGCGGGCGCCAGCCTCGGACAGGTCTACAGCATTGATTCGGTGCGTTCTTCCCAGTTCGACGGCTATGGGCGGGAACTGGACAGAGTTCAGGTGACGGGAGCGAACCTGCGGCCTGCCCAATATCTGAGCCCGTACATCACGATCAGCGAATCGGTGTCGCTGGTGTATGAACTGCGCCGCTGAGCGCACCCACGATTGCCCCCGGACGGGCGGGCCGCTAAGGTCACGGCCTGCCTTTCCGGGATGTCACCGATGCCACTTCGCAACACGCTCACCGCCTCGCTCGCCCTGGGCCTGGCGCTGACCACCTCCGCCCGTGCCGATGAAGGCATGTGGATGCCCACCCAGCTGCCGGCACTGGCCAAGCCGCTGCGCGAGGCCGGCTTCAAGGGCGACCCGAAGGACCTGGCCGACGTCACCCGCGCGCCGCTGAGCGCGGTGGTGAAGGTCGGCGGCGGCACCGGCTCGTTCGTGTCCAACGACGGCCTGCTGCTGACCAACCACCACGTCGCGATGGGCGTGATCCAGTACAACAGCTCGTCGGAGCACAACTTCATCGACGACGGCTTCATCGCCGCCGGCCGCGCCGACGAGCGTGCCGCCAATCCGGACTTCCGCGTGCTGGTCACCGTCGGCTTCGACAAGGTCACCGACGAAGTGCTCAAGGAAGCGCGCGGCAAGCAGGGCCGTGCCTATTACGACGCGGTGGACGCGGCCAGCAAGCGCATCGTCGCCGACTGCGAACGCGACGGCAGCGTGCGCTGCAGCGTGGCCAACATGTACTACGGCAGCGATTTCTATCGCATCCGTCAGCTGGAACTGCGCGACGTGCGCCTGGTCTACGCACCGCCGCGGGCGATCGGCAACTACGGCGACGAGATCGACAACTTCATGTGGCCGCGTCACAGCGGTGACTTCACCCTGTTGCGTGCCTACGTCGGCAAGGACGGCAAGCCGGCCGACTACAGCCCGGAGAACGTGCCCTACCATCCGCCGGCCCACCTGCAGATGGCCAAGGACGGGCCGAAGGCCGGCGATTTCGCCATGCTCGCCGGCTACCCGGGCATCACCTACCGTCACCGCACCGCGGCCGAGTTCGACGAACAGGTCAACCACGTGCTGCCGGACCGCGTGAGCCTGTTCGATGGCTTGATCGAGGTGATCGAGGCGGCCGGCAAGGGCGACGCGCAGGCCAAGACCCGCTATGCGTCCCAGCTGCAGTCGCTGAAGAACAACCGCAAGCGCGCCGCCGGTGAACTGGAAGGCCTGCGTCGCAGCGATGCGGTGCGCCTGCGCGCCGAGGACGAGCGCGGCATGCTGGCCGCCACGACCGGTGACGATGCACGCGAGATCACCGCGCTGCAGGCTTCGCTGGCCGACGGCGCCGCCCTGGGCGAGCGCGACCTGATCCTGGGCGCCCTCGCCACCCAGACCCAGCTGATGCGCTCGGCGCTGCAGCTGGAGCGGCTGCGCCTGGAATCGACCAAGCCCGATGCTGAGCGCGAGACCGGTTACCAGCAGCGCGACCAGGCGATGATCGAGGGCGTGCTCAAGCAGGTGCAGCGTCGCTATGACCCGGCGGTGGAGAAGGCGCTGCTGACCTCGCTGCTGACCCGCTACCAGCAGCTGCCGGATGCGCAGCGCGTGCCCGAGTTCGATGCCGTGTTCGGCCGCACGCCGGTGCAGCTGAAGCAGGCGCTGGATGGCCTGTACCAGCGCACCGTGCTGGGCACCGAGGCCGAGCGCCTGTCGCGTTTCGCGGCCGCCCGCGCTGGCCAGCCGCTGGCCGACGATGCGCTGGTCGCCGTGGCACGCCAGCTGGTGCCGGCGCAGCTGCGCCTGGAGAATGCGCGCAAGACCCGCGAGGGCGAGCAGCTGCGCCTGCGTCCGGCCTATATGCGTGCGCTGGTGGCCTGGCGCGAGCAGCAGGGCCGGGCGGTGTATCCGGATGCGAACAGCACGCTGCGGATCAGCTACGGCCGTGTGCAGGCCTTGGCGCCGCGTGATGCGGTGAGCTTCGCGCCGGTGACGACGGTGGCCGGGATTGTCGAGAAGAACACCGGACAGGTGCCGTTCGATGCCCCGCAGCCGCTGCTGGCGGCGATCGCCAAGGGCGATTTCGGCGACACCGCCGATCCGGCGCTGAAGACGCAGACGGTGAACTTCCTGACCAACCTGGATACCACTGGCGGCAATTCGGGCTCGCCGGTGTTGAACGCGCGCGGTGAGCTGATCGGCCTGAACTTCGACAGCAACTGGGAAGCGGTGAGCGCCAGCTGGTGGTATGACCCGCGGTACAAGCGCGCGATCCACGTGGACATGCGCTATCTGCGCTGGCTGCTGGCCAAGGTGTATCCGGCGCCGGCACTGCTGGACGAGATGGGCGTGCCGGCAGGGCGGTAAGGCGGGCAAGCGCGGGGGGATGGCGTCCCGCCTCCCGCGCGTCGCTCACGAATTCCGTCTGTAGGAGCGGCTTCAGC
>DJAN01000252.1:955-6131 GCA_002429615.1 Lysobacteraceae bacterium UBA6001 | reverse complement strand
GCTCGATGGCGCCATCCATGGCGCCAACGGTCCCGGAAAGGGGCCGCCCCCGGTCGCCCGATCGTCTATCGCGAGCGCGGAGACAAAAGCCGGAGCAGGAGCGGTCGCGGCGGTTTAGGGGGCGGGTGCGACCAGATGGCGCTTGGCCACGGGGCACGCCGGGGCGTCGATACAATCAGGCTTTCTCCTGGGGTGCTCCTTCATGTCTCTGGCGCCGGATGATCTGTTCGATGTGCGGTCGATGCTCGGCGAGGAACACCGGGCGGTGCAGGCGGCGGTGGCGCGGTTCACCGATGAGCGCGTGCTGCCCCTCATCGGCGAGGCGTTCGAACAGGGACGCTTTCCCCGCGAACTGGTCGGCGAGATGGCCGGGCTCGGCCTGCTCGGGGCCACGCTGCCCGCGGAGTACGGCGGCGCCGGGCTCGATGCGATCAGCTACGGCTTGATCTGCCAGGAGCTGGAACGCGGTGACAGCGCGCTGCGCAGCTTCGTCAGCGTGCAGTCGTCGCTGTGCATGTATCCGATCTTCGCCTACGGCAACGAGGAGCAGCGGCGGCGCTGGTTGCCGGGGATGGCGGCGGGGACGCTGATCGGCTGCTTCGGTTTGACCGAGGCCGAGGGCGGGTCCGATCCGTCGGCGATGCGGACCCGGGCGCGCCGCGAGGGCGGGGACTGGGTCATCGATGGCGCCAAGCTGTGGATCACCAACGGCGGGATCGCCGATCTGGCGGTGGTCTGGGCGCAGACGGATGAGGGCATCTGCGGCTTCGTGGTGGAGCGCGGCACGCCCGGTTTCACCACCCAGGACATCGGGCAGAAGATGAGCCTGCGGGCGTCGGTGACGTCGGCACTGTTCTTCGACGGGGTGCGGGTGCCGGAGGCGCAGCGCCTGCCGCAGGCAGTCGGCCTGAAAGGGCCGCTGGGCTGCTTGACCCAGGCGCGCTACGGAATCGCCTGGGGTGCGATCGGGGCGGCGGTGGCCTGCCTGCGCGAGGCGCTGGCCTATGCCGGGGAACGCCACCTGTTCGGGCGCCCGCTGGCCGCCAACCAGGCGGTGCAGGTGCGCCTGGCCGAGATGGCGCGGGGCATCACCAGCGCGCAGCTGCTGGCGCTGCAGCTCGGCCAGCTCAAGGTCGCCGGGCGCCTGCAGCCCACCCAGGTGTCACTGGCGAAGTGGAACAACTGCCGCATGGCGCTGGAGGTGGCGCGCGATTGCCGTGATCTGCTGGGGGCGGCCGGCATCAGCCTGGCACATGGCGCCATCCGCCATGCCTTGAATCTGGAGTCGGTCATCACGTATGAAGGCACTCAGACGATCCACCAACTGGTGGTGGGTCGGGAACTGACCGGTCTGAGTGCGTTCTAGGGGCAGGAAGCCCGCAAGGGGGATGGTGTGCGTGGGATGAGGACGAAGGGGCTGCTGCTGGCGGCGCTGTGGCTGTGCGCGTCGGCCGGGGCGGGGGCGGCCGAGCAGCCACCGACGATGGCCGCGGCACCGGCCTGGGTGCAGGACGAGGCGGTGCCGGTCACCGGCGGGGCCAGCGGCGGGCTGCGCTATGAGCTGGTGTCCGACCAGGTCGACCTGAGCGGGGCGCGGCCGCTGTGGTATCGCCGCATCAGCTACACCGTGCTGCGCGACAACGCGCTCGGCGACGCCGGCCAGATCACCCTGGGTTACCAGCCCGACTACCAGCAGCTCGCGCTCAACCACCTGGATGTGTGGCGCGATGGGCAGCGCATCGACATGCGCCGCCGCGCGCACTATGCGCAGCTGCGGCGCGAGAGCGACCTGGAGGAGGGCCTGCTGGATGGGGCGCTGACGCTCAACATCAGCCTGCCCGACCTGCGCGTGGGCGATCGCATCGATTACGCGTACAGCATCAATGGCAGCAACCCGGTGTTCGGCAGCGGGTATTACGACAGCTACACGGCGCGCTATGACGTGCCGCTGGGTGCGCGGCGCCTGCGCGTGCGCTATCCGGCGGGCATGCCGCTGAACTGGAAGGTCAGCACCGAGGGGTTCCGCAGCGCGCGCCAGCGGGTCGGCGCGATGGAGGAGCTGCGGCTGGACGCCGATGCGCTGGCGGCGGTGCGCGCGGAGAAGGACACGCCTTCCGGTCATGACACCTACGGGCGCATCGAGCTGTCCACCGCGGCGAACTGGCGCGAGGTCGCCGACTGGGCGGCGCGCCTGTATCCGGAAGGCTTCAAGGATCCGGCGGTGGCGCGGGCGATGACCACCCAGCTGCGGCTGGACCGCAACGATCCGCAGGGCTCGATGCAGCGCGCGATCGCCTTCGTGCAGGGCGATATCCGCTACCTCGGGCTGGAGATGGGCGCCAATTCGCATGCGCCGCATGCGCCCGAGGAGACGCTGCGCAACCGCTACGGCGACTGCAAGGACAAGGCCACGCTGCTGGTGGCACTGCTGGGCCTGGCCGGCGTGCGCGCCGAGCCGGTGCTGGTGGATTCGTCGATGGGCAACGATCTGTCGGCGCGCCTGCCCAGCCCGCTGGCGTTCGACCATGTGGTGGTGCACGCGCAGGCGCAGGGCGGCGATTTCTGGATCGATGCCACCCGCGACCGCGAGTACGGCACCTTCGACGAGCGCTCGCCGCTGCCGTTCGGCCGCGGCCTGCCGGTGCGCGCCGGGCAGGCGGCGCTGGTGGACATTCCGTATCCGGCGGCGGTGACGCCGGAAGTGGTGGTGGAGGAAGACGTCGACATCGAGATGGGCAAGGCGCGGCGGCAGGCGAAGTTCACCGTCGTCACCGATTACCTGCACGGCCGCGGCGACGATGCCCGCGAGATGTTCGAAAGCCAGGGCGCCGAGGCGCTGGGCGACCGCTACCTGGACTACATGCGGGGCTTCTACACCAACCTGCAGCTGGATGGCCTGCCGACCGTGGACGAGGCCGATCCGGCGCGCCTGCGCATCGGTGAGACCTATCGGCTGGACTGGCATCCGCGCGACAACGACATCGTCGGTTTCCCGCTGTTCCAGCTGCAGGACTGGATGAAGGAGCTGCCCCGCACCGCGCGGCGCACGCCGCTGGCGCTGGGCGGGCCGCGCCTGGCCACGCAGACCGTGCGCGTGCGCAGCGATGCCGGGGTCTGGCTCAAGCCCAGCCGCGAGGTGGTGGAAAACCCGTGGTTCCGCTTCAGCCGCCGCATCGATGTGCAGAACGGCGAGCTGGTGATCGAGGGCGAGTGGGAGCGGCGCGCGCTGTCGATCCCGCCGGAGGGCGTGCGCCGCGCGGCCAGCGACATGGCGCGTGCGCGTGAGCTGTTGTTGTTCGATCACGATTTCCGCCCCAATCCGCTGCGCAGCATCGGCGTCGCGCCGTGGCTGTATGCGCTGGCCGGCCTGGGCGTGGCCGCGCTGCTGCTCGGCGCCGCTGGCTGGAGCGCCTGGCGCGGGGGCTTGGGCGGCATGCTCTATACGCCGTACCGCACCGCGCAGCGGGTGTTCGAGGTGCCGCGCCTGCGCACTTTCGCCTGGATCGCGCTGGGTGCGTCCTACGTGCTTGCGCTGAGCCTGTACCGCGAAGGCGGCACGGTCGCGCTGCTGAAGCAGGTCGTCGTGGCGCTGCTGCAATGGGCCGTGGGCTGGGGGGTGTTCTGGGGCCTGCTGCGCCTGCTCGGCGTGCGCCTGTCCTTCAGCCGGCTGGCCAACGCGCTGGCGGCGGGCATGGTGCCGCAGCTGCCGCTGCTGGTCGGCACGGTGGTCGCCACGCTGGGCTCGGTGGCGTGGATGAGCACCCCGGGCAGCCTGACCCCGGCGGCGTGGCCAGGCATGTTCGTCGCCGTCCTGTTCGGCATCGCCGGGCTGGTCTGGTCGGTGGTGTCGGTCACCGCCAGCGTGGCCGTCGCCAGCGGCGCCTCGCGCCTGCGCGTGCTGGCGGCGTGGGGGCTGATGTTCGTGGTGGCGCTGTTCGTCGGCGGCATGGCGCTGTTCGTGCGCCTGGTGGCGCAGCACGCCGGCTGAGACGGGGCGGGGGCTTTGCAAAGCCGGCGTTGACGGTGACACTTCCGGGTCCCCCATGCCCCGGAGTGTCGATGTCCAGCCCGCGTGCGCCCCTGACCGTCTATGGCATGTCCACCTCCGGCAACTGCTACAAGGTGCGGCTGCTGCTGGAACAGCTCGGCAGCCGCTACGCCTGGCAGGAAGTGGACAGCGCCCATGGCCAGACCCGCACCGCGGACTATCTGGCCAAGAATCCCAACGGCAAGGTGCCGATGGTCGAGCGCGACGACGGCCGCGTGCTGGTCGAATCCAATGCCATCCTGTGCTGGCTGGCCGAGGGCACCCCGTTCATGCCGGCTGACGCCTGGCAGCGCGCGCAGGCCCTGAGCTGGATGTTCTTCGAGCAGTACAGCCACGAGCCGTATGTCGCCGTGGCGCGCTTCATCCGCGGCTGGACCGAGGCCGATTCGCCGCGCCGCGCCGAGCTGCCGCGCCTGCGCGAACGTGGCGACGCGGCGCTGGCGGTGATGGCGCAGCACCTGGACCGGCAGGCCTGGTTCACCGGGCCGGACTATGGCATCGCCGACATCGCCCTGTACGCCTATACGCATTGCGCGGTGGATGGCGGCTTCGCGCTGGAACGCTGGCCGTCGCTGCAGGACTGGCTGCGCCGCGTGCAGGCGACGCCGGGTTTCGTGCCGATGGCCGAGGTGGATGCCGCGGTGCGCGCGCGTCTGGCCCTGGCCGACGCGGTCTGAGGCGGCACGATGTGCGGACTGGCTGGACTGTGGCTGCCCCAACCCCGCCTGCACGGCGAGGCGTTGAACGCGCTGGCCGGCGCGATGGGCGCCACCCTGCGCCATCGCGGCCCGGATGATGCCGGGGTGTGGTGCGATGCCCAGGCGGGCATCGCGCTGGCGCACCAGCGCCTGAGCATTCTCGACCTGTCGCCGCTGGGCCATCAGCCGATGGCGTCCAACGATGGCCGCTACCAGCTGGTCTACAACGGCGAGATCTACAACTTCGCCCAGCTGCGCGCCGCGTTGTCGGCGCTGGGCCACCGCTTCCGCGGCCATTCCGACACCGAAGTGCTGCTGGCGGCGATCAGCGAGTGGGGTCTGGAGGCCACGCTGGCGCAATGCAACGGCATGTTCGCGCTGGCGCTGTGGGACAGCCGCGAGCAGAGCCTGCAGCTGGCGCGCGACCGCG
>DJAN01000252.1:0-811 GCA_002429615.1 Lysobacteraceae bacterium UBA6001 | reverse complement strand
TGCAGCTGGCGCGCGACCGCGTCGGCAAGAAACCGCTGTATTACGGCTGGGCCGGCGACACCCTGGTGTTCGGCTCCGAACTGAAGGCGCTGTGGCGGCATCCGGACTTCGACAACGAGGTCGACCCCGACGCACTGACCCTGCTGCTGCGTCTGGGCTACATCCCGGCGCCGTACTGCATCCACCGCGCCACCTTCAAGCTGATGCCCGGCCGCGTGCTGCGCCTGCAGGCGGACGATATCGCCGCCGGCGCCGCCGCGCATCGTCCCGAGCAGGCGCAGCGCCCGTTCTGGGATGCGCGCCAGGCGATGCAGGACGCGCTCGCCGCACCGTTCACCGGCGATGCCGGCGCGGCGGAAGAACGCCTGGACGTGCTGCTGCGCGACGCGGTGGGCCTGCGCATGGTGGCCGACGTGCCGGTCGGTGTGTTCCTGTCCGGCGGTACCGACTCCTCCGTGGTCACCGCGCTGATGCAGACGCAGAGCGCGCGCCCGGTGCGCAGCTTCAGCATCGGCTTCAGCGGCTCGCACCACGACGAGGCGCCGCTCGCGCGCGAGGTCGCCACCCACCTGGGCTGCGAGCACACCGAGCTGTACGTGGACGGACGCGACGCCTTGGCCGTGGTCCCTGACCTGCCGGGCATGTTCGACGAGCCGTTCGCCGACGCCTCGCAGGTACCGACCGCGCTGGTGGCCAAGCTGGCGCGCACGGGCGTGACCGTGGCGCTGTCCGGCGACGGCGGCGACGAACTGTTCTTCGGTTATTCGCGCTACGTGCGCGCGCTGCGCAACTGGCAGATGCTGCGCGCGGT
>DJAN01000074.1:464-22973 GCA_002429615.1 Lysobacteraceae bacterium UBA6001 | reverse complement strand
CGCAGCGCGGCCAGGCGCCGGCGCTGTTCGACGAACAGCACCAGCAGCGACAGCGCCAGCCAGCTGCCGCCGGCCGCGAGCGCGGCGCTGCGGCCGGCGCCTACCGCCCCGGACACGTCATGCAGCAGGTGCAGGCGCCAGCCGGAATCGGCGACGTCCAGGCTCTGCCACAGCACCGGCGTGGATAGCGCGGGTTCGTCCACATGCGCGAGCCGGCTGCCCTCGCCGGGCGCGGCGCGGAAGCGCGCGTGCAGCGGCAGCAGCACCTGGCCGGCGTACTGGCGGGTGGCTTCCAGCTCGGCGCGCTCGCGCCGGTCCAGTGGATCGAGCAGGCGATAGCGCCATTCCGGGCGGCTGGCCAGGAACACCACGTCGTGAGCATCGGAGGCCATCACGATGTCCGGCGTCTGCAGCCATTCGCGCTCCAGCGCGGCCAACGCGATCTTGATCACGATGATGCCGCTGACCTGGCCGGCGTCGTCGTGCAGCGCCTGGGACAGGAAGTAGCCCGGCTCGCCGGTGGTCATGCCGATGCCGTAGAAGCGCCCGCTGCCCTGCGCCAGTGCCTGCTGCACATACGGGCGGAAGCTGTAGTCGACGCCGACGTTGCTGCGCGGATCGCGCCAGTTGCTGGCCGCCAGCGCACGGCCGTGACGATCGATCAGGGTCAGCGTGGAGGACTGGGTGATGCGGTTGGCATCCTCCAGCTTGGCGTTGAGGTGGGCGACTTCCCCGGCACTGAGCGGATGATCCACCGCGGTGCGCAGTTCCGGGTCCAGTGCCAGCACCTGCGGCAGCGTGCGGTAGCGGTCGATGCGCTGTTGCAGCGCCTGCGCGTAGAGGTCCAGCTGGCGCCGCACGCTGGCGCTTTCTTCCTGCAGGGCGCGGCGTTCGGCGTAATGCGACGCGGCGGCCATCGACAGCAGCATGCCGCCGCCGACCAGCAGCAGGATCAGGAACAGGCGGGGGCGGCGCGCGAGGGGCATGCGGCGGAGCAGGGCGGACGGAAGCTGGCCGCCACTATATAGATATGCGCCGCGGCGCCCGGACTACACGCGGTAGCCCGGGCGCGCGGCGCATCGGGGGAGCGGTACCGGCTTAGAACATCACCTGCGCGCGCAGTTCCCAGATATCCGGCGTGGTGTGGATGCCGCGACGGCTGGCATCGGCCTTGACGTAGTTGGCCTGGAACTTGAAGTGGCTGGTCAGGTACCAGTTCGCGCCGAAGGTCCAGTCGTGCTGGCGGCCGCCGTCGATGCCGTTGTCCTGCAGGTCCAGGCGGCTGTAGCGCGCCAGCAGTTCCACCGCGCCGTAGTCGTGCGCGGGCTTGATGTTGGCCACCGCGCCGCCGGCATACGGCCGCGACTCGCCGGTGAGGATCCAGCTGCCGTAGAGGTACTGGCCGTTGGCGCTGTAGTCCGAGAGGCCGTCGTCACGGGTGATCTTGGCCTGCAGCGCCTCGCCCTGCAGCGAGAACGGGCCGTGGATCCAGATGCCCTCGAAGCCGGCACGCCGGATCTGGTCGACCGGGGTGAGCGAGCCGGAATCGACCAGACGGATGTCGGTCAGGCCGGCTTCCGGACGCGCGCGCAGGCGGCCGCTCGGATCGAAGTGCTGGTCCAGGCCGTTGTGGTAACCGCGCGGGTTCTCCACCGAGGCCGACAGGCCCAGGTGCAGCACGTCGCCGTTGGCCTTGATCGGCGTCCACACGCCGCGCACGGCCTGCATGGTGCCGGGGTTGTCGCCCTGCAGGTCCTTGCCGCCGTAGGCACCGGCCTGCAGGAAGTACTTCGGCTGCTCGAAGGTCCATTCCACGCCGGTACGACGACCGGCATAGAACGCCTGCACCGGCAGCGCCACTTCCATGAAGCTGGTGGCGCGCGAGCTGGTGTTGCCGTCCAGGCCCACCGGCGTCTTCATGTAGCCGACACGGATGCGGCCGAAGTCGCTGCCGAACAGCGCCTTGGTCTCCATGCGCAGGAACACGTCCAGCCAGGTGTGGGCTTCGAAGTCGAAGTACACCATGGCGTCGTACACGCCCTTCTTCTTCAGCGTGGCGCCGAACTCGCGCCGGCGCATGCCGTTGTCGTCCTCCAGGCGGTCGTCGCCGGAGAAGTCGTTGGTGTCATAGGCGAAGTTGAGCGTGCCGGCCAGCTCGGTGCCGTCGTCGAAGGTGTACTTGGTGGGCCAGTTGTCGAAGTCGGCGGCGGCGGCTGCGACGGGCAGGGCACCCAGGCACAGGGTGCCGGCGAGCGCGGTGAACAGGGCGGTTGGCTTCATGGCGGGAAATCTTTCGTGATGGAGGACAACCGGCGGCGTGGGGGCGGCCGGGGGATGCGTGGATCAATGCATCCCGATAACGGCCGGTGTGCCGGAATCTGGATTCTAGGGGGCGCTCGCGTGATGGATCAGCGATCTAGTACCAATAGGTTATCCGCCACCCGCCCGTCCCTGGGCTAAAAAGTGCGCCGCAGGAGCGCCAACCGGCGCGCCGTCCGCTTGGAGTTCCGCCATGCACATCGCCACGACCCCTGGCCCATACACCCCTCCCCCGAAGCTGCCGCTGTACCGGCAGCTGTATTTCCAGGTCGTCGTGGCGATCGTGCTTGGCGCCATCCTCGGCCACTATGAGCCGGCGCTGGGTGAGTCGCTCAAGCCGCTGGGTGACGCCTTCATCAAGCTGGTGAAGATGATCATCACCCCGGTCATCTTCCTGACCATCGTCACCGGCATCGCCGGCATGACCCAGCTGCGCACCGTCGGCCGCGTGTTCGCCAAGGCGATGGTGTACTTCCTGTTCTTCTCCACGCTGGCGCTGGTGATCGGCATGATCGTCGCCCACGTGGTGCAGCCGGGCGCGGGCATGAACGTGAACGTCGCCGATCTCGACCAGACGGCGGTACACAGCTACGTCGAGAAGTCGCACGACCTGACCCTGGTCGGCTTCCTGATGGACATCATCCCGAACACGCTGGTCAGCGCGTTCGTGGACGGCAACATCCTGCAGACCCTGTTCGTGGCGGTGCTGTTCGGCATCGCGCTGGCGATGGTGGGCGAGCGCGGCAAGCCGATCCAGAACTTCCTGGAGGCGCTGACCGCGCCGGTGTTCCGCCTGGTGCACATCCTGATGCGCGCCGCGCCGGTCGGTGCGTTCGGCGCGATCGCCTTCACCATCGGTAAGTACGGCGTCGCCTCGCTGATCAACCTGGCGTGGCTGGTGGGCTCGTTCTACATCAGCTCGCTGCTGTTCGTGCTGGTGATCCTGGGCCTGGTGGCGCGCCTGTGCGGTTTCTCGGTGATCAAGCTGATCCGCTATCTCAAGGCCGAGCTGCTGCTGGTGCTGGGCACTTCCTCGTCGGAGTCGGCGCTGCCGTCGCTGATGGAGAAGATGGAGAAGGCCGGCTGCAGCAAGTCGGTGGTCGGCCTGGTCGTGCCCACCGGCTACTCGTTCAACCTCGACGGCACCAACATCTACATGACCCTGGCGGCGCTGTTCATCGCCCAGGCCACCAATACCGAGTTGACCCTCGGCCACCAGATCACCCTGCTGCTGGTGGCGATGCTCAGCTCCAAGGGCGCGGCCGGCGTGACCGGTGCCGGCTTCATCACCCTGGCGGCGACGCTGTCGGTGGTGCCGGAAGTGCCGGTGGCCGGCATGGCGCTGATCCTCGGCGTGGACCGCTTCATGAGCGAATGCCGTTCGCTGACCAACTTCGTCGGCAACGCGGTGGCCACGGTGGTGGTGTCGCGCTGGGAGAACGCGCTGGACCGCGAGCAGCTGGCGCGCGTGCTCGACCAGGGCGAGGATCCGTATGCGGCGCCGCCCGCGCTTGCCGCGGCCTTCGTCCCCACCGACGAAAAGAGCCCGGACTGACGTGTTTTCCGGCCGGCCGCGACCCTTGCAGGGCGCGGCCGCGCCGCATTGCAGCATGCCCCCACGGCTCCGCCGACAGCTGCGCGACAGCCAGCCCGTCACCCCGTGGGGGTAGAATCGTCCCCCTCGCGCCGCGCCCGCGCCCAAGATCACGCAGAAATCTCGATGTCCAACGACGAGTTCAAGAACGCCGCCCTCGACTACCACCGCATGGCCCCGGCGGGCAAGATCAAGGTCATCGCGACCAAGCCGATGCTGACCCAGCGCGACCTGTCGCTGGCCTACTCGCCGGGCGTGGCCTTCGCCTGCCAGGCCATCGTCGAGGATCCGCAGCAGGCCAGCGAGCTCACCGCGCGCGGCAACCTGGTGGCGGTGATCTCCAACGGCACCGCGGTGCTGGGCCTGGGCAACATCGGCCCGCTCGCCGGCAAGCCGGTGATGGAAGGCAAGGGCGTGCTGTTCCAGAAGTTCGCCGGCATCGACGTGTTCGACATCGAGGTCAACGAGCAGGACCCGGACAAGCTGGTCGACATCATCGCCTCGCTGGAGCCGACCTTCGGCGGCATCAACCTGGAAGACATCAAGGCGCCGGAGTGCTTCATCGTCGAGCGCAAGCTGCGCGAGCGGATGAACATCCCGGTGTTCCATGACGACCAGCACGGCACTGCGATCATCGTCGGCGCGGCGGTGATCAACGCGATGGAGATCACTGGCAAGAAGATCGGCGAAATCAAGCTCGCCACCACCGGCATGGGCGCGGCGGGCATCTCCTGCGTGAACATGCTGGTCTCGCTGGGCCTGAAGCCGGAAAACATCCTGGCCTATGACCGCGACGGCGTGCTGCACACCGGCCGCACCGACCTGGATTCGGAGAAGGCGCGTTACGCGCGTGATACCGACAAGCGCACGCTGGCCGAGATCGTCGATGGCGCGGACATCTTCCTGGGCCTGTCGGCCGCCGGCATCCTGACCCCGGAGATGGTCGCCACGATGGCGCCGAACCCGGTGATCTTCGCGCTGGCCAACCCGAACCCGGAGATCATGCCGGAAGCCGCGCGCGCGGTGCGCCCGGACGCGATCATCGGCACCGGCCGCTCGGACTACGCCAACCAGATCAACAACGTGCTGTGCTTCCCGTACCTGTTCCGCGGTGCGCTGGACGTCGGCTCGACCTCGATCAACGAGGAGATGAAGATCGCCTGCGTGCGCGCGATCGCCGCGCTGGCACGCCGCGAGGCCTCGGACCTGGGCGCCGCGTATGGCGGCGAGACCCCGAGCTTCGGGCCGGATTACCTGATCCCGCGTCCGCTCGACCCGCGCCTGCTGGTGGAGCTGTCCTCGGCGGTGGCGCAGGCGGCGATGGATTCGGGCGTGGCCACCCGGCCGATCGCCGACATGGCCGCCTACCGCGACCAGCTGAGCCAGTTCGTCTACCGCACCAGCCTGATGATGAAGCCGGTGTACGACGCCGCGCGCGCCGACAAGCAGCGCGTGGTGTATGCCGAGGGCGAGGAGGAAGTGGTGCTGCGCGCGGTGCAGAGCGTGATCGACGAAGGCCTGGCCTTCCCGATCCTGATCGGCCGCCCGGACGTGATCGAGACCCGCATCACGCGCATGGGCCTGCGCATGAAGGCCGGTGACGACTTCGAGATCACCAATGTCCTCGATGACCCGCGCTTCAACGACTACTGGCAGTACTACCACCGCCTGACCGAGCGTCGCGGCGTGACCGTGAGCGCGGCCAAGGAACTGATGCGCTCGCGCCCGACGCTGATCGCCGCGGTGATGGTGGCACGGGGCGAGGCTGATGCGATGCTGACCGGCGTGGTCGGCCGCTTCCACAAGAAGCTGGGCTATGTGCGCAGCGTGATTCCGTTGGAGCCGCGGGTCAGCTCGACCTCGGCGATGACCGGCGTGATCAACCAGCAGGGGGCGTTCTTCTTCCTCGACACCCACGTGCAGGAAGACCCGACCGCCGAGCAGATCGCCGAGGCCACGCTGCAGGCGGCCTATCGCCTGAAGCTGTTCGGCATCGAGCCGGCGATCGCGCTGCTGTCGCACTCCAACTTCGGCAGCCATACCTCGCGCGATGCGCTGAAGATGCGCGACGTGCGCGAGCTGCTGCTCAAGCGCAACCCGAAGCTGAACATTGACGGCGAGATGCAGGGCGATACCGCCTGGGACGAGGCGCTGCGGCAGAAGATCATGCCGAACAGCACCTTGAAGGGCCGGGCCAACCTGTTCGTGCTGCCGAACCTGGAAGCGGCGAACATCGCCTACAACCTGGTGCGGGTGTTCACCGATGGCGTGGCGATCGGTCCAATCCTGATGGGCATCTCCAAGCCGGTGCATATCCTCACCACCAGCGCGACCTCGCGCCGGGTGATGAACATGACCGCGATCGCCGCCGTGGATGCGCAGATCCGCAAGCAGATGGATGCCGAGCGCGGCTGATGGGCTGTGGGGTGTAGTGCTGGCAGGGGCCGCCTTCGGGCGGCCTTTGTTGTTTTGGGGTTCTGTGCTCTGCCGGAATCCGAGCTGATCTGTTCCGATCTGATTTTCCTGTAGGAGCGGCTTCAGCCGCGACCGCAGCGTCACCGTCGTCTGCGCCGATGCGGCATGTCAGGGGATCATTCCTGCTGCCGTCCGATGCCGCACGGTCGCGGCTGAAGCCGCTCCTACAGAATGGGGCGCGGGGCTAGCGCCGGTTGCGCTGCGCCTCGGCCATGTCCACCAGCGCGCGCCGCACCGGCACCCGGCAGCCGCGGAACGCGCGCAGCATGCGCAGCTCCTGCGGATCATCAATCAGCTCGCCACGCACCGCCGGCAAGCCCTCGGTCGCATCGCTGGCCACGCCGCGCCCAGTGGCCAGCCACTCGTATGACACGCCGGTCAGTGTCGCGATCGACAACAAGCGTGCGCTCGCCGGCCAGATGCCGCTGGCACCCTCCCAGTTCGCCACGGCGCTGCGGCTGACGCGCAGCATGGAAGCAAGCTCCGCTTGCGTGATGCCGGCGATTCTTCGTGCCCCCCTGATCCGGTTTCCAAGATCATGTTCCATGCACTTCTCCTGGAACAGAAGATAGCGCGTGAAATGACAGTCAGGTGGGCTGTCAGCAATTCTGACGCATCTTGTTGACTTGTGATGGCACTGCGGTGCGCGCGCCTTGTGCGGCAAGCAGATGGCTTGTCAGTGTCAGCGTATTTGACCTGTACATGCGGTTGCGGCGTGCGCCGTTCGTGTCGGACGCTGATGGCGCGTTGTCGAGTCCACGGTTCGATGGCGCACCCTTCCCACTACAGGAGTTAGGCGAATGCGTGAGTTGACGAACGAAGAAGTCGAGCAGGTCGGTGGCGGGCTGTTGCCATTTGTGGTGGTCGCTGCATTGCTGCTCAGTGGCTGTGCGCATACCAAGCCAGTGCGCCGCGGCGACAAGCCGGCAGACGAGTGAAGCCTGAGCAATCTGCCGCCGCCTCCGGGCGGCGGCTTTGCGCCGATGCCTCCGCCTACCTGTGGTGTGGGCGTCTGCTGCTGGTGGCGGCACTGGTGGCGGCGTGCCTGGTGTTCCTGCCCAGCGCACAGGTCCCGACGAGCTGGGTGCTGCTTGCGGCCGCATGCGTATGTGGGAGCGCCATCGTGGCGCGGCGACTACCACGACGCATCGCCGCGGGTCGCTTGCGGCGGCTGGCCTGGTACGGCGCGGTGTTCTTTGTCGTGGCCGCCGCGGCCGACATCACCGCCACGCTGTGGCATTCGCCCGCGCTGGATGAAGAGGCGAACCTGCTGATACGGCCTTTGCTGGCACGTTGGCCGCTGGCCTGGATCCTGGCGGGCGCCGGCATTGTCCAGGTGGCATTCGTCTCGCTGTCGATCTCCCTGTGGTGGAACCTGCTGGCGCGGTGGTCGTGGTACATCGGCGAGGTGCGCATGCGCGGCCGCATTCCCCTTCCCCTCGCCATGCTGGGCATGCGGCCGGGCGGCATCGCACGTCTGTTCGGCATGGGGCGCCATATGGACCTGGGCCTGTCTGCGGTGGGGTTCTACCTGCCCTGGGTCTATTTCGGTCGTGTCTATCTGGCGATGGAGTGGATGGGCTGGGTTCCCTACTCGCGGGTGCTGATGCCCGCGCTGCTGCTGCTGCTGATGGCGTTTGTGGTGCAGTGGGCAGTGGTGTGTCGCGCCTGCGCGACAGCGTGTAAGGAATTTCCAATGGAAGAGGATATCCAACGATGAAGCCATGAAACTCATGCAGTTTTGAGATTGTTGTGTGGCATGCGCGCGGCGACTATGCCGCGCCGTCGTGCAAACGGCGGCACATTTCATACACAACAAAAACTATGAGGAATATTCATGCGTGAGCTGACCAACGCCGAAATCGCCGCCGTCAACGGTGCGGGCCGTCGTCCGATCAATTGCTATCCGCCGCGTCCGAATGCGGGCGGCTTCGCCCTCGTTGGTGCGCTGGCCGTCGGTGGCGCCGTTGCCCTGGGCGTGGCGGCTGTCGTCAAGCTGAAGCTCCTCGCGCTGGCTCTGTGCTGATAGCGAAAGCTGAAGGGAGGCGCCGCCGTCATGGCGGCGCCTTTTTCATGCCCCCTGGCAGGTGCGCGCAATGAGTGGTGACCTCTTCCGCGAAGAAGTGCTGGCGTCCCGGCGCGATACCTGGCTGGGCGGCATCGCATTGGCGCAGCCGTTGTCGTCGAAGGTGCTGGCGTTGCTCGCCGCGGTCACCGCGGCGCTGGTGTTGTCCTTCGTACTGCTGGCGACCTACACACGGCGTACCAGCGTGATCGGCCAGCTGGTGCCGGTGCGCGGTGCGGTGACGGTGGTGGCGCCGGTGGCCGGCGTGGTCGCGCAGCTGCACGCCGACGAGGGCGGCCAGGTACGCGCCGCGCAGCCGCTGCTGCGCCTGGAAACCCCGCTGGCGACGGGCGGTGGCACCGATGCCATCGCGGCGCTTGCGAACCGGTTGACCGAGCGTCGCGACGGACTGGCCGCTGCCCAGGTGGCACGCGAGGACGTGCTGGATACGCAGTCGCGCGGCCTGCGCGCGCAACGCGAGGCGATGCAGCAGGAGCAGGCGCAGGTCGTGGAGGAAATCCAGGTGCGCGAGGATGCGCTGGCGCTGGCCCGGCAATCGCTGGCGCGCCTGCAGCAGTTGCAGCAGGATCGCTATGTCAGCGCCTCGCAGGTGGAACAGCAGCAGGCCACCGTGCTCGATTACGCCGCCCAGCTGCAGGCCATGCGCCGTACCGCGGCCAGTGGCGTGCGCGCGATCGCGCAGCTGGATCAGGCGCTGGCGGAGTTGCCGGCACAGCGGCAGTCCGCGCGCGCGGAGCATCGCCGCGCGCTCGCCGAGCTGGCGCAGGAGCAGGTGGAGACCGATGCACGCGGCGCGCAGGCGATCACCGCCACCATCGATGGCATGGTCGCCACGCAGCTGGTCAAGGTGGGGCAGGCGGTACAGGCCGGGCAGCCGCTGATGGTGCTGGTGCCTTCCGATGCCACGCTGGAGGCCGAGCTGTGGGTGCCCAGCCGGGCGATCGGCTTCGTCGCGCCGGGCAACGGTGTGATGCTGCGCTATCAGGCGTATCCGTATCAGAAGTTCGGCCACCAGCGCGGCGTGGTCAGGCGGGTGGGGCGCAGCGCGCTCGGCCAGCGCGAGTTGCAGCTCAGCGCGCTGGGTGAGAACGCCAGCGAGCCCTATTACCGCGTGGTGGTGGCGCTGGGCCGGCAGAGTGTCACCGCCTATGGCAAGAACGAGCCGCTGCATCCCGGGATGCTGCTGGAAGCGGACATCCTCGGCGAACAGCGGCGGCTGTTCGAATGGATATTCGAACCCCTTTACACCGTGACTGGCCGTGTCGAGCTCGTAGCCGACGCGCCGTGAGCCCATGCTGGCGATCGAATCAACGTGAAGACCATCCTGCAATCCGAAGCTGCCGAGTGTGGCTTGGCCACGCTGGCGATGGTGGCGTGCGCCCATGGGCACGCCATCACCCTGGCTGAGCTGCGGCAGCGCTATTCCACCTCGCTCAAGGGTGCCTCGCTGGCCCAGCTGATCGGCATCGCACAGGACCTGGGCTTTTCGGCGCGGCCGTTGCGCCTGGAGATGGCGCAGCTGGACCAGCTGCGTCTGCCGTGCATCCTGCATTGGGACCTGAACCACTTCGTGGTGCTGTCGAAAGTACGGCGCGGCAAGGTGACGATACTCGACCCGGCGCTGGGCGAGCGTCACGTGCCCTTGTCGGAGGTGTCGGCGCACTTCACCGGCATCGCGCTGGAGTTGACGCCGAGTCCGCAGTTCCAGGCCCGGCGCGATACGCCGTCGATATCGTTGCGGCAGCTGACCGGCCCGGTGCGCGGCTTGTGGTCGTCGCTGGCACAGGTGCTGGCGCTGTCGTTGGCGCTGCAGGTCTTCGTGGTGCTGGCACCGTTCTATTCGCAGTGGGTGATCGACCAGGTGCTGGTCTCGGCGGACCGCGACCTGCTCGCGGTGCTGGGGCTGGGCTTCGGCCTGGCGCTGCTGCTGCAGGTCGCCATCGGCCTGCTGCGTGGCTGGACGGTGGTGCAGCTGTCGGCCTCGCTCGGGCTGCAATGGATGGGCAATGTGTTCGCCCACCTGCTGCGGTTGCCGCTGGACTATTTCGGCAAACGCCATCTCGGCGACATCACTTCCCGCCTCGGTGCGGTGCAGGCCATCCAGAAGACGCTGACGACCAACTTCGTCGAAGCGCTGATCGATGGCCTGATGGCGGTGGTGACGCTGGTGCTGATGCTGGTCTACAACTGGAAGCTGGCGCTGGTGACGCTGGCCGCGGTGCTGGCCTACCTGGTCATCCGCCTGGTGGCGTTCCGTCCGCTGCGCGATGGGACCGAACGCCAGCTGGTCGCCGCCGCGCGCCAGGAAAGCCATCTGCTGGAATCGCTGCGCGGGATGCAGAGCCTGAAGATCGCCGGCGAGGAGCCGCGCCGGCGCGCCGGCTACGAGAACCTGATGGTGGACACCGTGAACGCCGAAGTGCGGCTCGCGCGCCTGGGCCTGGGCTTCGGCACCGCCAGCCAGCTGGTGTTCGGGCTGGAGCGGGTGGCGGTGGTGTGGATCGCCGCGGTGCTGGCGCTGCGCGGCGTGTTCTCGGTGGGCATGCTGGTGGCCTACCTCGCCTACAAGGACCAGTTCGCCGGGCGCACGTCGGCGCTGATCGACAAATGGATGGAGCTGCGCATGCTGCGGCTGCACGGCGAGCGGCTCGCCGATGTCGTGCTGACCACGCCCGACGATGCCGCGCATGGCAGCGCCGTCCCGCTGCCGGCGGCGGCCTCGTTGCAGGCCGAGGGCGTGTTCTTCCGTTATGCCGAAGGCGAGCCGTGGGTGCTGGAGGACTGCAGCCTGCGCGTGGAGGAGGGCGAGTCGGTGGCGCTGGTCGGCGCGTCCGGCTGCGGCAAGAGCACCCTGCTCAAGCTGCTGCTCGGCCTGCAGCGGCCCCAGGCCGGCACCCTGCGCGTGGGCGGCGAGGACCTGTGGCGGCTGGGGCCGGCGCAGGCACGCACGATGTTCGGCGTGGTGATGCAGGATGACCAGCTGTTCGCCGGCAGCATCGCCGACAACATCAGTTTCTTCGATCCGGCCCACGACATGGCGCGGATCGAGGAGGCGGCGCGGCTGGCGGCGGTGCACGAGGACATCCTCGACATGCCGATGGGCTATCACGGGCTGATCGGCGACATGGGCAGCGTGTTGTCCGGTGGGCAGAAGCAGCGGCTGATCCTGGCCCGCGCCCTGTACCGGCGCCCGCGCGTGCTGGTGCTGGACGAGGCGACCAGCCATCTCGACGTGGCCCGGGAGCACCAGGTCAGCGAGGCGGTGCGGGCGTTGCGCCTGACCCGGCTGATCGTGGCCCACCGGCCGGAAACCATCGCCAGCGCGGACCGCATCCTGGTCATGGACGGGGGGCGCATCGTGGAGGAAATCCGGCCGGGCACGCTGGCCGACGGGGCGGTGCCGGGCTGAGATCGACGCCACGGCCCCCGCCCGCTGGTAGAATCCGCGCATCCGTTCCGTTCTGTCCGCGACCCCCGCCATGAGCCATACCGCCACCGCGCCCGCCAACGCCGAAAAGCGCTACAACGTGCACCGCAGCGAGCTGCCGCTGAGCTGCCCGACGCCGGAGATGGCGCTGTGGAACTCGCATCCGCGCGTCTACCTGCCGATCGAGGACGAGCCGAACCAGCAGGCCCAGTGCCCTTATTGCGGCGCGACCTTCGTCCTGGTCGACTGAACCTGCTCCGATGCACCGCCTGACCGTGGTGCAGCTGCTGCCGGCCCTGCATTCCGGCGGCGTCGAACGTTCCACGCTGGAGATCGCCCAGGCACTGGTCCGTGCCGGGCACCGCGCGGTCGTGGTCTCGGCCGGCGGTCGGCTGGTCGAGCCGCTGCTGGCCAGCGGCGCCGAGCATGTCACCCTCGATATCGGCCGCAAATCCCTGCTGACCCTGCGCCATGTGCCCGCGCTGCGCCGGCTGTTCGCCGAGCTGGGGGCCGATATCGTCCACGCACGCTCGCGCCTGCCGGCCTGGCTGGGCTGGTATGCGCTGCGAGGCATGTCGGCCGACCTGCGGCCGCGCTTCATCACCACCGTGCATGGCCTCAATTCGCCCGGGCGCTACAGCGCGGTGATGACCTATGGCGAGCGCGTGATCTGCGTATCGCGCACCGTGCAGGACTACGTGCTGCGGCATTACCCCGCGACCGACCCGCACAAGCTGCGCACGATCCCGCGTGGCATCGACATGGCGCAATTCCCGCGCCGTTTGCAGCCCGACCCGAAAGCGCGCGCCTGGGCGCGGGCGCAGGCGCCGGCGCTGGATGCTGAAGGGCCGCTGCTGCTGCTGCCCGGGCGTGGCACGCGCCTGAAGGGCCATGCCGATGGCCTGCGCCTGCTGGCGCGGCTGCGCGCCGAGGGCATCGCCGCGCGGCTGTGGCTGCCCGGGGCACGCGAGCCGGGTCGCGAGGATTACCTGCGCGAACTGGAAGGCGAGGCCGCGCGGCTGGGCGTGGCCGACGCGGTGGCCTTCACCGAACCGACCTCGCGCATCGCCGAGGCCTATGCGGCCAGCGACCTGGTGCTGCAGTTGTCGCGCAAGCCCGAGGCATTCGGCCGCACCGTGCTGGAGGCGCTGTCGGTGGGTCGTCCGGTACTGGGCTGGGCGCATGGCGGCGTGGGCGAGCTGCTTGCCGAGTTCCAGCCGCAGGGAGCGGTGGCGCCGTTCGATGAAGACGCGCTGGCGCACCAGGCTGCGCTGCTGCTGCAACAGCCGCCGACGCCGTTGGCGCGGATTCCCTATACCCTGCAGGCGATGCAGGACAGCACCCTGAAGGTCTATGCCGAACGCTCCCGCTGACGTCATCGCGCCGCTGCCGCCGCATGCCGGGCGCTGGGCGCCGGTGTGGGTGATCGTATTCGTCGCGCTGTGGCCGGCGCCGGGCCTGGCCGAGACCGTGCTGTCGCTGGGCGCGGTGTTCGCGATCTGGCGCCTGCTGCGGCGGCGCTTCCGCGGCGGCACGCAGCTGCTCAGCGGCGCGGCCTGGGCACTGACCAGCGTGCTGTTCTTCGCCTACTGGCTGCCCGAACTGCTGTCGGCCTTCGACGCCATCGATGTGCCGGTGGCGCTGCGCAAGTCGCTGACCGATCTGCGTTACCTGCCTTTCATGTGGCTGTGCGCGATCGCGGTAGCGGATCCGGTGCGGCGGCGTCGCACCTTCGCGGGGCTGGCGATCATCGGCGGCATATGGACGGTCGATGCCTTGCTGCAGGCGCTCTGGGGCACCAGTCCGCTGTTCTGGTCGATGGACCAGCTGAAATGGGCGATCAACGGCCATGGCCTGTGCACGCCGCAGGAAATCGCCGCGGTGGACCGCCTGAGCGGCCTGCTCGGCCCGTGCAACCTCAAGTTCGGCCAGACCCTGGCCAGCCTGTCGCCGTTCCTGCTGTTCGCCGCCGCCGCGCGCGGCCGCGTGGCGTGGCTGCTGGTGGCGCTGGCCTGTGGCGCGGTGGTGGTGATGGCCGGCGCGCGCGCGGCGTGGATCACCTATGCGCTGGTACTGCTGTTTTCCGGCGGGCGGCTGATCGGCTGGCGCGGCATGCTCGGCGTGGCCGCCGCCGCGGTGGTCGGGGTGGTGGTGCTGTTCAACGTGTCGCCGCAGGTGCATGAGCGCGTGCTGCGCACGACCACGCTGATCGGTGGCGGCATCGGCGGCGTGGATGCCGCCTTGTCCGGGCGCGCGCAGATCTGGTCGGCCGCGCTGTGCATGGTGCGCGAGCATCCGCTCAATGGTGTCGGTGCGCGCGGCTTCCGCGAGGCCTATCCGCAATGCGACCCGACGCCCGGGCAGGCGCCGGCGTGGGGTGAAGGCCCGGCCTTCCATGCCCACCAGATCGTGCTGGAAATCCTCGCCGAGACCGGCTTCCTGGGCCTGTTCCTGTGGCTGGCCGGCGTGGCGCAGGCCTGGCGCGCGTGGCGCTACTCCAGCCCGGCGGCGCGCGAGCAGGCGCGTCCGGCGATGGTGGCCCTGCTGGTCACGGTGTTCCCGCTCAACACCCACCTGGCGTTCTATTCGAGCTTCTGGGGTGGGCTGACCCTGATGCTGGCCGGCCTGTACGCCGGCGCGCTGCTCAACGAGGATCGGCGCGACGCGCCCTGATCACTGGTACATGCGCAGCTTCGGGCCGCCGCCAGGTTGGCGCTTGAAGCGGCGGTGGATCCACAGATACTGGTCCGGTGCCTCGCGCACCATGTCCTCGATCGCGGCGTTGACCTGCGCGGTATCGGCCACGGCGTCCTCGGAAGGAATGCCCGGCAGCGGCGCGCCGACGCGCAGGATGTAGTCGCCGCCCTCGCGGCGATGGAAGTACGGCACCACCGCGCAGCCGGTCAGGCGTGAGAGCTGGTGGGTGGCGGTGATGGTCGCCGCCGGATGGCCGAAGAACGGCACGAACACGGTGTCCTTGCCGCGCATGTCCTGGTCCGGCGCGTACCACAGGAAGCCGCCCTTCTTCAGGTGCTTGATGGTTGCGCGCAGGTCCTCGTTGGCGAACATCGCCTGCGCGTAGCGGAGGCGGCCGCGCTTGACCGCCCATTCGAACACCGGGTTGCGGTGGCGGCGATACATGCCCGCCAGCGGGACGTAGTCGCACAGCAGGCGGCCGCACATCTCCAGGGTCATGAAGTGGCCGGAGACCAGCAGCACGCCGCGGCCCTCGGCCTGCAGCGCACGCAGGTGCTCGATGCCTTCGATGCGCACGCGCGGGCGGATCACCTCGATGCTGCCCCACCAGGCCCGCGCGAACTCGAACAGGCCCACGCCGAGCGCGTCGAAGCTGTCGCGCAGCAGGCGCGCGCGCCAGGCATCGTCCTGCTCGGGGAAGCACAGGCGCAGGTTGACCTCGGCGGCGCGGCGGCGGGTGCCCGCCACGTGGAAGGCGATCCAGCCGATGCCACGGCCGAGCGCGCGCTGCAGCAGCCACGGCAGGCGCCCGGCAAAGACCATCACCACCAGGGCGAGGTACATCGGCCAGTGCGCGGGCTTGCGCAGGGAAGGGCGGGTGGCAACATCGGCAGCTTCTGACATGTGCCCATTCTATCGCCCCTCCCGCGGGCCCGCGTCGCGTCCGGCGCGGGGGCCGCGTATCCTTCGCCGATGCGGAAAGACCCTGTCGAATGGTTGTTGCGCGGGCTGTACTCGGCCCTGCTGTACGTGTTGCTGCCGATCACGGTGTACCACCTGGTATGGCGCGGCTTCCGCGTGCGCGAGTACTTCAACCGCTGGAGCGAGCGTTACGCGGCCTATCCCAGTGGCTGCGGCCGCCCGCAGGTATGGGTGCACGCGGTGTCGGTGGGCGAGGTCAACGCCGCAGCGCCGATGGTCAACGCGCTGCGCGCGCAGCGTCCGGACATCCGCTGGGTCATCACCACCATCACCCCGACCGGCTCGGAGCGCGTGCGCGCGCTGTGGGGCGATGCCGTGGACCACGTCTATCTGCCCTACGACGTACCGGGCAGCGTGGGGCGCTTCCTGGGCCATTTCCAGCCCAGCCTGGCGCTGATCCTGGAGACCGAGCTGTGGCCGAACATGCTGTTCGGCTGCCGTGATCGCGATATCCCGGTGTACATCCTCAACGCGCGGCTGTCGGCGCGCTCGCTGCGCGGGTATCGCCTGCTGGCGCCGCTGATCGGCCGCGCGCTGCGCACGGTGACCTGCGTGTGCGCGCAATCGCAGGACGACGCCGAGCGCTTCGTGCGCCTGGGCGCGCGGCCCGAACAGGTGGTCGCGCTGGGCAATCTCAAGTTCGACATTGCCGTGCCCGAGCAACTGCCCGGCTTCGTGGGTGAATTCCGCGAGCGGGTGCCGGCGTCGCGGCCGGTGTGGATCGCGGCCAGTACCCACGAGGGCGAGGAAGCCGCGGTGATCGACCTGCATCGCCGCCTGTGCCGGGTGTTTCCCGACCTGCTGCTGTTGTGGGCGCCGCGCCATCCGGAGCGTTTTCCCAAGGTCGAGGCACAGGCGCGCGAGCAGGGTTGGCGCGTGGCCACGCGCAAGCAGCAGCGCTGGCCGGGCGCGGACACCCAGGTGTTCGTGATCGATACGCTGGGCGAGCTGATGGCGTTCTACGCCTGTGCCGAGGTCGCCTTCGTCGGCGGCAGCCTGCAGCCGATCGGCGGCCACAACCTGCTGGAGCCGGCGGCGGTCGGCACGCCGGCGGTCACCGGCCCGCACCTGCACAACTTCGCGGAGATCTCGCGGCGCATGCGCGAAGCCGGCGCGGTGGCGATCCGCGACGATGTGGATGGGGTGGGTGAATCGCTGCAGGAACTGCTGTCGGACCCGGCCGCGCGCCAGCGCATGCGCGATGCCGGGCTGGCACTGGTGGCGAACGGCCGCGGCGCGGTGGCGCGCACGCTGGTGCAGGTGGCGCCGCATCTGCCGCCGGTGGCCGCCGATTCCGAGGTGCCCTGCGCCGATTGAGCGCGCAGCGGCATTCCCCAAACAGAAAGGGCGGCCCGAGGGCCGCCCTTTCCTGATGCGCCTGGCGTGTGCCGCGATTACTGCTGCAGCGCGTCGTTGGCGTTCTGCAGCTTGGACTCCGCATCCTGGGTCAGCATGCGGTTGACGTCCTGCAGGTCGGCGATGTCGAGCTTGCCGGTGGCCTGCGCCAGCAGCAGACGGTTCTGCAGGAAGTTGTAGCGGGCCTGCACGTAGTCCACCTGCGCGGCGAACAGGGTGCGCTGGTTCTGCACCACGTCCAGCACGGTGCGGGTACCGACTTCCAGGCCGACCTGCGAAGCGTCGAACGCGGCCTGCGCCGAGACCACCGCCAGGCGGCGGGCTTCCACTTCGCTGATGCCGGCGACCACGGTCTGGTAGGCATTGCGGGTGTTGCGGTCCAGGGCGCGCTTCTGCTGCTCGAAGGTGTCCTGCTGGATGTCGCGCTGGGCCAGGGCCTGGCGAACACGCGACTGGGTGGCGCCACCGGAGAAGATCGGCACCGACAGGGTCAGGCCGATGGAGTTGCTCTCCGGAATGATGCCGTCAGAACCGACCGCATCGCCCCAGGTCGCGCCCTTGCCCCAGCTGCCGCCCAGGGCCAGGGTGGGATAGTGGCCGGCACGGGCGGCCGACACGCTGGACTCGGCTGCGCTCACCTGCAGGCCCTGCGCCTTCAGCGCCGGGTTCTCGCTGACGGCGGTGGTCACCAGCTCATCGACGTTGCTGTACTGGGCCGGCACTTCCGGGCGCCACTCTTCCGGCAGCGCGCGCAGGCCGGTGACCGGCTGGCCGGTGAGTTCGGTCAGCGCCTGGTAGTAGTCCTTCAGGTTGTTGCGGGCCAGGATGGTGTTGGCGCGGGCCTGGTCGTACTCGGCGCGCGCTTCGTGCACGTCGGTGATCGGGGCCAGGCCGACTTCCAGGCGCTTGTCGGCATAGTCGAACTGTTTCTTCGCCGCGGCTTCGTTGGTCTCGGCGGCAGCCAGCGACTCGATGCCGACCAGCACGTTGAAGTAGGCGGCCGAGGTGCGCACGATCAGGTCGTCGTTGGCCGATTCGAGCGTGAAGTCAGCGGCCTTGCTGACGTCCTTCTCGGCCTTCAGGTTGGCGAACTGCGCCCAGTTGAACACGGTCTGGGTGCCATTGACCGAGTAGCGGCGGGTCTTGCTGGTGGTCGAGCCGACCGGGTCGTCATTGTTGGTGTGCGTACGCGTCAACGACGCGGTGCCATCCAACTGCGGCAGCAGCGCGGCCATGGCCTGCACCTGGCCTTCCTTGTTGTACAGCCGGGTCGACTCCGCCGACGCCAGCTGGGGATCGCCATTGCGGGCCATTTCGTAGACCTGCAACAGATCGGCGGCCTGGGCGGCCATCGGTGACAGGGCGGCGGCCAGCGCCAGGGCGAGGGTTCGGCGAATCATAGGGCTTCCTTGGGATTCAGAATTTGAACTGAGGCGTGGGGGCCGCGCCGCGCAGGTAGGCGATATCGGTCTCGAACAACGACTCGACGCGCGGACCGTTGACATCGGCGTGGACAAGGACGGCTTCCATCACCGGATCGTGACCGCGCACGACGAACAGGCGGCCCTCCGGGCGCAACCACTGCAGGAACTGCGCGGGCAGCGTATCGACGGCGCCGGTCACGCAGATGGCATCGAAGCGACGCTCACTCTGCCAACCGAATACATCGGCCGTTTCGATGCGCACATTGCTGCCCAGGCCGGTGGCGTCCAGCGCGGCACGCGCCCCGGCGGCCAGCGCCGGGTCGATTTCCAGGCTGACCACCTCGCGGCCCAGCGCGGCCAGGCAGGCGGTGGCGAAACCGCTGCCGGTGCCGATCTCGAGCACGTCTTCGCCCGGCTGCAGATCCAGCGCCTGCAGCATGCGGCCTTCCACCACCGGCTTCATCATCTTCTGGCCGCCCGCCAGCGGAATCTCCAGGTCGGCATAGGCCAGGGCCTGGTAGGCCTGCGGCACGAAAGCCTCGCGGGGCAGGCGCGCCAGGACGTCGAGGACGCGCAGGTCCAGAACGTCCCAGGGACGAATCTGCTGCTCGACCATCTTTTCGCGGGCCTGGGAGAAATCGATCGTCATGGGGGCGTTATCCAACTACACGGTGGGGCGGGCATTTTACCGGTGAAGCGGCTGCTCGGCGCGCTCGTAGCATCACCGGGGGGGCACGGGGGTCGCAGTGCCGGAAGTCACCGCGACCACCGGCTCGGCGGGCCCGCATTCAGCGCGGGGCATAGGCGCGCAGGAAGAAGTCCACGCTGGCCGCCACGTGGCGGTGGACGTCGGCCGCGCTGGGGGTGCCGCCCAGCCCGCACATCAGCATCGGGTGCAGCTCGCCCTTGAGCAGGCAGAAGAACTGGGAGGCGGCCAGGCCCAGGTCGGCCACCTCCAGCTCGCCGGCGCTGGTGCGCGCGGCCAGGAAGTCGGCCAGCGACTGCTGGATGCGCATCGGGCCGGCGGTCCAGAACATCTCGCGGACGTGCTCGTCGCCGGTGCCCGGGGCGAGCATCATGCGATGGGTGGCGATCGCCGCGTCGGAACTGATCATGGCGAAGAAGGCCTCGCCGATGCCGATCAGCTGCTGCCGCAGCGGGCCCTTGGGCGCAGGCTCGAACAGGTTGTCCGGCATCATTTCCTGGCACTGGGCGCGGATCGCCTCGGAGAACAATGTCTCCTTGTCGCCGAAATGGCTGTAGACAGTGAGCTTGGATACACCGGCCAGGGCGGCGATGCCGTCCATGCTCACGCCGGCATAGCCCTGCTCGACGAACAGGGATTTCGCCGCCTGCAGAATGGCGGCGCGCTTGCCCAGATCCTTGGGTCGCCCGGGTCCATTGCCTTTGCCGGCGCCGCTCCTGGAAGCGGTCGCCTTCGGGGGCTGGGGTGAGATCGAGGTCGACATGCCGAGAATACTAGACCATTCGGTTCTATATTTATACTATACCGGTAGGTTCAATATTCACTCCTCACTTTTCCAAGGCCGGAACACCCATGCGCCCGAGTACTGCTTCCTGGATTGGCGGTAGCCTGTTCGTTCTTCTCCTGAGCGGTTGCGGTGGCGGCGACAAGCCCGCGCCGCCGGCACCGCCGGCGCTGGTGGTGCAGCCGGCCCGGGCCGAGGCGCGCGGCATGGCGACCTTCCCGGGCGAAGTGCGCGCGCGGCAGGAGAGCGAGCTGGCGTTCCGCGTGGGCGGCCACATCATCAAGCGGCTGGTCGATGCGGGCCAGCGCGTGCAGCGTGGCCAGGTGCTGGCCGAGCTGGATCCGGCCGACCTGGCCCTGCAGGCGCGCTCGGCGCAGGCGCAGTACGAATCGGCGCAGGCCGACCTGGCGCGGGCGCGCGACGACTTCCAGCGCTACGCCAAGCTGGTCGACCAGCAACTGGTGAGCCGCTCGACCTATGACGCGCAGAACGCCGCCTACAAGGCCGCGCAGAACCAGGCCGAAGCGGCGCGCGCCAGCTACGACGTGGCGCGCAACCAGGCGGCCTATGCGCAGCTGGTGGCACCGGCCGATGGCGTGATCGCCAGCCGCCAGGCCGAAGCCGGGCAGGTGGTGGCCGCCGGCCAGACCGTCTTCACCCTCGCCGCCGATGGCGCGCGCGAGATCGCGATCAACCTGCCGGAGGGCAGCGCGCAGCGCTTCAGCGTGGGCCAGCCGGCCGAGATCGAACTATGGAACCGCCCCGGCGAACGCCTGCAGGGCACGATCCGCGAGATCGCCCCGGCCGCCGATTCGCAGACCCGCACCCATGCCACCCGCGTGGCCCTCGCCCCCGACGCGGTGGCAGCGGTGGAGCTCGGGCAGAGCGCGCGGGTCTATCTCGCCGGCGCCGACAACGGCGGGCTGACCCTGCCGTTGACCGCGATCCAGCGCGGTGCGCAGGACGCCACCTCGGTGTGGGTGGTGAACCTGGCCGACGGCAAGGTGCATGCGCAGGCGGTGAAGATCGGCGCGTATGCCAGCGAGCAGGTGCCGGTGCTTTCCGGCGTCGGCGCCGACGACTGGGTCATCGCCGCCGGTGGCCACCTGATGCGCGAAGGCGAGCAGGTCACCCCGGTCGACCGCAGCAATCGACCGCTGCGCACTTCCGCCGCCGCCGCGCCCGCCGCGCAGCGCTGACGCCCCCGACCCCCGCGGATACCCCACATGCGTCGTTTCAATCTCTCCGAATGGGCGCTCACCAATCGCGCGCTCGTGCTGTACGCGATGATCGCCATGGCGATCATCGGTGCCTGGTCCTACCGCCACCTTGGCCAGTCCGAAGATCCGCCGTTCACCTTCAAGGCGATGGTGGTGCGCACCCTGTGGCCGGGCGCCACCGCCGAGCAGGTCTCGCGCGAAGTCACCGAGCGCATCGAGAAGGCGCTGATGAACACCGGCGAGTACGAGTTCATCCGCTCGTACTCGCGCCCGGGTGAATCGCAGATCATCTTCATGGCCCGCGACTCGATGAAGTCCAAGGACGTGCCTGAGCTGTGGTACCAGGTGCGCAAGCGGGTGGGCGACATCAAGGCCAACCTGCCATCGGAAGTGGTCGGCCCGTTCTTCAACGACGAGTTCGGCGACACCTTCGGCAACATCTACGCGCTCACCGGCGACGGCTTCGACTACGCGGTGATGAAGGACTACGCCGACCGCATCCAGCTCGAACTGCAGCGCGTGCCGGACGTGGGCAAGGTCGACCTGGTGGGCCTACAGGACGAGAAGGTCTGGATCGAGATCTCCAACACCAAGCTGGCCACGCTCGGCGTGCCGATGAGCGCGGTGCAGGACGCGCTCAAGCAGCAGAACGCGATGGCCCCGGCCGGCTTCGTCGAGACCGCCGGCGAGCGCGTGCAGCTGCGCGTGACCGGGCAGCTGAACTCGGTGGAGGACATCAACGAATTCCCCATCCACGCCAACGGCCGCACCGTGCGGCTGGGCGACATCGCCACCGTGCATCGCGGCTTCTCCGACCCGGCCGCGCCGAAGATGCGGTTCATGGGCGAGGACGCCATCGGCATCGCCGTGGCGATGAAGGACGGCGGCGACATCCTGCGCCTGGGCAGCACGCTGGAAAGCGAGTTCCAGCGCCTGCAGAAGACGCTGCCGGCCGGCATGCAGCTGCGCAAGGTCTCCGACCAGCCGCATGCGGTCGAGGAATCGGTCGGCGAATTCGTCCATGTGCTCACCGAAGCGGTGATCATCGTGCTGGCGGTCAGCCTGTTCTCGCTGGGCCTGCGCACCGGCCTGGTGGTGGCGGTATCGATTCCGCTGGTGCTGGCGATGACCTTCGCGGTGATGCATTACTTCGGCATCGGCCTGCACAAGATCTCGCTGGGCGCGCTGGTGCTGGCGTTGGGCCTCCTGGTGGACGACGCGATCATCGCGGTGGAGATGATGGCCATCAAAATGGAACAGGGCTATGACCGCCTGCGCGCGGCCAGTTTCGCCTGGACCTCCACCGCCTTCCCGATGCTGACCGGCACGCTGATCACCGCTGCCGGCTTCCTGCCGATCGCCACCGCAGCCTCCAGTACCGGCGAATACACCCGCTCGCTGTTCCAGGTGGTGACCATCGCGCTGCTGGTGTCGTGGGTG
>DJAN01000074.1:0-248 GCA_002429615.1 Lysobacteraceae bacterium UBA6001 | reverse complement strand
GCGCTGCTGGTGTCGTGGGTGGCCGCGGTGCTGTTCATTCCCTACCTCGGCGACAAGATGCTGCCGGACCTGGGCAACCCGCAGCCGCCGAAGCCGGGTAGCCTGGCCGCGCGCTGGCGTGCCCGCCGCGAAGCCTGGGCCGACCGCCATCCGGCCTTCGGCCGCTGGCTGGCACCCGCGCCGCTGGACCACGCGCACCAGCATGACCCATACCAGCGGCCGTTCTATCGGCGCTTCCGTGGCCTGCT
>DJAN01000104.1 GCA_002429615.1 Lysobacteraceae bacterium UBA6001 | reverse complement strand
CGCAACTGGGACTACCGCTACTGCTGGCTGCGCGATTCGGTATTCACCCTGGTCGCGCTGATCACCGCCGGCTACCACGACGAAGCCGAAGCGTTCCGCGACTGGCTGCGCCGCACCGTGGCCGGCTCGCCGGAGCAGCTGCAGGCACTGTATGGCGTCGGCGGCGAGCGCCGGCTGCTGGAATGGTCTGTGCCGTGGTTGCCGGGCTACGAGGGTTCGCAGCCGGTGCGCATCGGCAATGCCGCCGCCGGGCAGTTCCAGCTCGATGTCTACGGCGAGCTGATCGGCGCCTTCCACTACGCACACGAGAAAGGCGTGCCGCCGCCGAAAGAGGGTGACGGCATGTTGAGCGTCTACCTGGAGCAGCTGGAGCAGCGCTGGCAGGAACCGGACGAAGGCATCTGGGAAATCCGCGACGAGCGCCGCCACTTCGTCCATTCCAAGGTCATGGCATGGCTGGCGTTCGACTGCGGCGCGCGCGATGGCTTCGGCGATTCCACCGCCGAGCAGCGCGCGCGCTGGCGTGGGCTGGCAGACCGCATCCACGCCGAGGTGCTTGAACGCGGCGTGCATGCCGACGGCCACTTCGTGCAGAGCTACGATTCCGAGCGCCTCGATGCTGCGTGCCTGCTGATCCCACTGGTCGGCTTCCTGCCGCCGCATGATCCGCGCATCGCCGCCACCGCCGACGCCATCGCGCAACGCCTCAGCATCGACGGCCTGGTTCGCCGCTACCACGCCGACAACGAAGCCGACGGGCTGCCACCCGGGGAAGGCGTGTTCCTGGCCTGCAGTTTCTGGCTGGTCGACAACTACGCCCTGATCGGTCGCCTGGACGAGGCCCGCGCGCTGTTCGAGCGCCTGCTCGGCCTGTGCAACGATGTTGGCCTGCTGGCGGAAGAGTACGATCCGCGCAGCGGTCGCATGCTCGGTAACTTTCCGCAGGGGTATTCGCACGTGGCCCTGGTCAACAGCGCGTTGCGCCTGCATGGTCTTTCCGGAGAAAAGGAACGCCACCCATGAGCCCCAACCCGGCCGTGCCCCCCTGCCTGATCGTCGTGTTCGGCGCCCGCGGCGACCTCACCCGCCGCCTGGTGATGCCCGCGCTCTACAACCTGCGGCGTGCCGGTGCGCTGGGCGAGCACTTCGCCATTGTCGGCGTGGACCATGGCGACATCAGCGAGCGTGCGTGGCGCAGCAACGTTGGCCGGCAGATGCGCGAGCTGCTCAGCGCCCGTGATGCCGAGTTCGCCGCCGATGGCTTCGACACCCATGCCTGGGACTGGCTGCGCGAGCGCATGCATTACCTGCGTGGCGATTTCACCGATGTGGACGCCTACCACGCACTGGGCACGCTGCTGGAGAAACTGCACGCGCGCTATGGCACCGAGGGCAACGTGCTGTTCTACCTGGCCACCGCTGCACGCTTCTTCGAGCCGGCGCTGCTCAACCTCGGCACTGCCGGGCTGGTGAAGCAGAAGGAAGGCAATGGCTGGAAGCGGGTGATCGTGGAGAAGCCGTTCGGTCACGACGTACCGAGCGCGCGCCGGCTCAACGAGATCGTGGCGCGGGTGCTGGACGAGGACCAGGTGTTCCGCATCGACCACTTCCTCGGCAAAGAGACGGTGCAGAACATCCTCGCGTTCCGCTTCGCCAACGGCCTGTTCGAGCCGGTATGGAACCGCGACCGCATCGACCACGTGCAGATCACCGCCGCCGAGACCATCGGCGTGGAAGGGCGCGGACGCTTCTACGATCCCACCGGCTGCCTGCGCGACATGGTGCCCAACCATCTGTTCCAGCTGTTGGCGATGATCGCGATGGAGCCGCCGGCGGCGTTCACCACCGAGGCCATGCATCGCCGCCGCGCCGAGGTGATCGAAGCGGTGCGCCCGCTCAAGCCGGAGGACGTGGTGCGCGGGCAGTACGCCGCCGGTGCGATCAACCGCACCGCCGTGCCCGGGTATCGCGAAGAGGACACCGTCCCGGAGGACTCCAACACCGAGACCTACGTGGCGATGAAGCTGCAGGTCGACACCTGGCGCTGGGCCGGCGTGCCGTTCTATCTGCGGACCGGCAAGCGTCTGCGCGAGCGCACCACCGAGATCGCGATCCGCTTCAAGCCGGCACCGCTGGCGCCGTTCCGCAGCACGGAAGTCGGCGGCTACGGTCCGGACTGGCTGGTACTGCACATCCAGCCGGACGAAGGCATCTCGCTGCAGTTCGACGTCAAGCGTCCTGGCCCGCAGGTGGCGCTGGCGCCAGTGCGGATGGATTTCCGCTACCGCGACTGGTTCCCGAAGGAGTACACCGTCGGCTACGAGCAGCTGCTGCGCGACTGCATGAACGGTGTGTCCGGGTTGTTCCAGGACGCGGCGATGGTCGAGGCGGCGTGGCGCATCGTGCAGCCCATCCTCGATGCGTGGAAGGAACCGCCGAACGATTTTCCGAACTATCCCGCCGGCAGCGCCGGTCCCGCCGCGGCCGACGCCTTGCTCGCGCTCAACGGCGGCCATGCCTGGCGTGCGTTGACCGCCGGC
>DJAN01000101.1 GCA_002429615.1 Lysobacteraceae bacterium UBA6001 | reverse complement strand
ATGGGCCGGGCGCGCGGTCCGCCGCCCCTCGGCCGCGCCCGCGCCGTCGTATCCCTCGATCACGTACCACATGCCTGCCGCCACCTCATGAGTTGGAACATGGCATTCATTCTAGCCCCGGCGACGCTGGACACCGCCCCGGCCGTGCCATTACCCTAGCCGTCAATGCACGCGGCGGGATGCGGCGGCACGTCGGCTCACCGGCCCCTGCGGCCTCGCCGGCCACCCGCTCCGCCGGTTCCCGAACCGCCCGCGTAGACCACCTCCTCGTTGTCCAGTCGCTGCAGCCGCTTGCAGCGGCGTTAGTTTGAATTGGGATCGTGCCGCCGCCGGCACGCCGTAGAAGCCACCTTCGCCGGACGGGTTTCCCCCGCACGTGCGCGCCGTGGGCGCAGTTGAAGCACACGACGCAACACCAGATCGCTGATGACCGCCGAACTCGCGCAAGACGCGAATCCGCCAACCCAGAGCCTCTCGCCGCAGCAGCAGGAAATGCCGCTGGCGGTCGTGCATGGGCAACCGGTGCTGCAGATCCCGCAGGACCTGTACATCCCGCCGGACGCGCTGGAAGTCATCCTGGACGCGTTCGAAGGCCCGCTGGACCTGCTGCTGTACCTGATCCGCCGGCAGAACCTGGACATCCTGGACATCCCCGTCGCCGAGATCACCCGGCAGTACGTGGACTACATCAACGTGATGCAGGAGCTGCGCTTCGAGCTGGCCGCCGAGTACCTGGTGATGGCCGCGATCCTGGCCGAGATCAAGTCGCGCATGCTGCTGCCGCGTCCGCCCAGCGCCGAAGGCGAGGAAGACGATCCGCGCGCCGAGCTGGTGCGCCGCCTGCAGGAGTACGAGCGCTTCAAGCAGGCCGCCGAGGACATCGACACCCTGCCCCGCCAGGACCGCGATACCACCCCGGTGCATGCGCACGTGCCGGACCGCGCTGCCATCAAGCTGCCGCCGCCGGTGGAGCTGAAGGAAATGCTGATGGCGCTGCACGACGTGCTCAAGCGCGCCGAGCTGTTCACCGGGCATGCGATCCGCCGCGAGGCACTGAGCGTGCGCCAGCGCATGGGCGACGTGCTCGGGCGCCTGGACGACGGCAAGTTCTACCGTTTTGAAAGCCTGTTCACCGCCGAGGAAGGCAAGCTCGGCGTGCTGGTCACCTTCCTGGCCCTGCTTGAACTGGCCAAGGAGCAGCTGCTGGACATCGTCCAGGAAGCGCCGCTGGCGCCGATCTACGTGAAGTCGCTGGCGCTTGGCAATACCAACGCACCGCTGGCGTTCTCCAGCGAGTTCGACGACAGCGACGCCGAAGACGCCACCCACTGAGCCGGAAGACATCGCGATCGTGCAAATCGACCAACCGCTGATCACCCGTATCGTCGAGGGCGCCCTGCTGGCCAGCCCGCAGCCGCTCACGCTGGCACAGCTGCAGGGCCTGTTCCCGGAAGAGGAACCGGCACCGCCGGGCAGCATTGAGCGCGCCATCGAGCTGCTGCGCGAAGGCTGCGCCGAGCGCGGCGTGGAGCTGGTCGAGGTGGCGTCCGGCTTCCGCTTCCAGGTCAAGGCCGACGTGCACGGCTGGGTCGCACGGCTGTGGACCGAGCGCAAGACCAAGTACACCCGCGCCACGCTGGAGACCCTGGCGCTGATCGCCTACCGCCAGCCGATCACCCGCGGCGAGATCGAGCAGGTGCGCGGCGTGGCGGTGAGCAGCAACATCATCCAGGCGCTGGAAGAGCGCGAGTGGATCCGCGTGGTGGGTCACCGCGACGTGCCCGGCAAGCCGGCCCTGTTCGGCACCACCAAGGGCTTCCTCGATTATTTCGGCCTCAAGCGCCTGGACGAACTGCCGCCGCTGTCGGAACTGAAGGACATCGGTGAGCTGGAACCGCAGCTGCCGCTGGACCCCGAAGGCCAGCCGGCCGCGCCGCTGGCCGCGGGCGCCGCGCTCGATGGCGACGACGAGGCCGCCAATGACGCCGACGCCGATGCGAACAGCGACACCGATGCCGATGCCGATGCAGGCGACGCCGATGCGGCGCCCATGGCCGAAGACGAAGTAACCCCCACCGAGGCGGCCGCTGCCGGCGCCGAGGACGCGGACGCGCAGGACGCCGCCGCCGAAGACGACGTCGCCCCCGTGGCGCACGCCGAATCCGCCCAGGACCCTACCCCTTCCGACGACGCGGACGCCGATACGGCCGCGACGGCGGACGCCAACGAAGACGAAACCACTGAGGCCGACGCCGAGCGCGCTGGCCGGAGCGAATGAAATGAGTGACACCCCCCGCAAGCTCTCGCTGAACAAGCTGTCGCTGAAACGCAGCGGCGAGACCGAACCGCCCAAGCTCGAAGAACGCCTGCACAAGGTCCTGGCCCAGGCTGGCCTGGGTTCGCGCCGCGCGCTGGAGCAGCGCATCGCCGACGGCCTGGTCAAGGTCAACGGCGAAGTCGCGCAGACCGGCATGTCGGTGCGCAGCGGCGACCGCATCGAGCTGGACGGACGCGGCTTCGTCGCCAGCGCGCTGAGCGAACCCTCGCGTGTGCTGATCTACAACAAGCCCGAGGGCGAGGTCACCACGCGTGACGATCCCGAAGGCCGCCCGACCATCTTCGAGGCCCTGCCCGCGCTGAAGGGCGCGCGCTGGATCGCGATCGGCCGCCTGGACATCAACACCACCGGCCTGCTGCTGCTCACCACCGACGGCGAGCTGGCCAACGCGATGATGCATCCCTCCTTCGAGGTCGAGCGCGAATACGTGGTGCGCGTGCGTGCGCCGGAAGGCCAGGAGCAGGTCTCCGACCAGATCGTCGACCGCCTCGCCCGTGGCGTGGCGCTGGAAGATGGCCCGGCCAAGTTCGACGAGATCGAACGCATCGGCGGCACCGATTCGCACGACTGGTTCCGCGTCGTGGTCAAGGAAGGCCGCAACCGCGAAGTGCGCCGTCTGTGGGAATCGCAGGGCTGCCAGGTCAGCCGCCTGAAGCGTACGCGCTACGGCAAGATCGCGCTGCCGCGCGAACTGCTGCGCGGCCAGTCGGTGGAAGTGGCACAGCCCCAGGTCGAAGCGCTGCGCGCCGAACTCAAGCTCGAGGAAGGCCAGCCGTCCGCGCTGACCCTGCAGCCGGTGATCGGCCAGCGTCGCGCCAGCCGCGCCACCGTGCACGTCGGCCGCGATGGCGGCGGTCCGCGCAATGCCTACGTCAACGGCCACAACACCGCCGACGAAGGCCGCGAGCTGCGTCGTTTCGACACCCTGCGCGAGGATCGCGGCCGCGGTGGCCGCGGCAAGCCGGGCGGCTTCAAGGGCGGCCTGACGGTCAGCGGCGAAGCGGCGGCCAAGCAGTCGCAGAAGCCGTTCAAGCAGCGCAAGGAAAAGGGTCCCAAGCCGTTGCCGGATGGCAACCCGGCCGCGTTCCGCACCTGGTACGTGCCCGAAGGCGTGAGCACCGGCCCGAGCGGCCATCGCAACGCCGGCCCCGGTGGCCGTCCCGCCGGCCCCGGC
>DJAN01000180.1:2052-2508 GCA_002429615.1 Lysobacteraceae bacterium UBA6001 | reverse complement strand
CTGCTCGGCAGTGCCGCGGCGGGCGGCCTGCGACGTTTCGGCGCGGGCGTGGCGCTGGGGCGCTCGGCCGATCTGCTCTGCCGCGGCGTGCCGGTGTGGGAAGGGCATCCGGCGGTCGGCATGGTCGCCGGCACCGTGGCGCGCGGCTTCGGGCGCTGGTTTGCCCCGCTGGACGGGGTTTCCGATGGCACCGTGGCGGTAGCCGAAACCCGTTGGCCGGGCCTGTCGGCCCATCGCGAGGTGGCCGTCAGCCATACCGGGCTGGTGTTTTCGCCGCAGGTGGCCACCCAGGTAGCCGCCTTCCTGCGGGATGGCCAATTCCCGCACTGAAGGCGGTGCGGGTGGGGGATCAGGTAAAATCCGCGCCCTGTCATCCAGCGCGTAGTGGAATACCCATGGGTAGAGGCCCTTCCATCGAAGCCCGCAAGAACGCGTCCGACGCGAAGCGCGGCAAGG
>DJAN01000180.1:1073-1921 GCA_002429615.1 Lysobacteraceae bacterium UBA6001 | reverse complement strand
TTTCACCAAGATCATCCGCGAGATCGGCGTGGCCGCCCGCGCCGGCGGGGGTGACCCGAACAACAATCCGCGCCTGCGCGTGGCCATGGACAAGGGCCTCACCGCCAACATGTCCAAGGACGTGATCGAGCGTGCGATCAAGAAGGCCACCGGTGAGCTGGAAGGCGTCGAGTACGAGGAAATCCGTTACGAGGGCTATGCCCCGGGCGGCGTGGCGGTCATCGTCGACTGCCTGACCGACAACCGCGTGCGTACCGTGGCCGACGTCCGCCATGCCTTCAGCAAGTGCGGCGGCAACATGGGTACCGAAGGCTCGGTGGCCTTCATGTTCAAGCGCCTGGGCGTGCTGAGCTTCGCCGCCGGCAGCGACGAGGAGCGTGTCACCGAGGCGGCCATCGAGGCCGGCGCCGACGACGTGGTGGTGTACCCGGAGGACGGCGCGATCGACGTGCTGACCGCCCCGGACGCCTTTACCGCGGTCAAGGACGCCATCGGCGCCGCCGGCCTGGCGCCGGACCATGCCGAGATCACCTTCCGCGCCGACAACGACATCGCCGTGGACGGCGACACCGCGCTGCAGGTGCGCAAGCTGCTGGACATGCTCGAGGACCTGGACGACGTCCAGGACGTGTTCTCGAACGTCGACCAGGCGTCGTTGGGCGCCTGACGGCGCCCGCCCATGGCCCGCATCCTCGGCATCGACCCAGGCTCGCAGCGCACCGGCGTCGGCATCATCGACGTCGATGCCACCGGGCGCACCGTGCATGTCCACCACCAGCCGCTGGTGCTGCTGGGCGAAGGTGACTTCGCCTCGCGGCTGAAGCGGCTGCTGCTGGGGCTGGCGGCGA
>DJAN01000180.1:598-879 GCA_002429615.1 Lysobacteraceae bacterium UBA6001 | reverse complement strand
TGCTGCTGGGGCTGGCGGCGATCATCGAGGAATACCGGCCGGACGAGGTCGCGATCGAGCAGGTGTTCATGTCGCGCAACCCGGATTCGGCGCTCAAGCTCGGGCAGGCCCGCGGCGCGGCGATCAGCGCCGTGGTGCTGCGCGACCTGCCGGTGCACGAATACGCCGCCACCGAGATCAAGCTGGCGGTGGTGGGCAAGGGCGGCGCGGACAAGGTGCAGGTCCAGCACATGGTCGGCGTGATGCTCAACCTCAAGGGCAAGCTGCAGGCCGATGCCGCC
>DJAN01000180.1:0-337 GCA_002429615.1 Lysobacteraceae bacterium UBA6001 | reverse complement strand
GCGCAGCGCCTGGGCGTGGGCACCCGCGTGGCCTGGGGCCGCAAGTGACCGCGTCGCGGTTCTCCTTCCTTATGACTTCGCAGGCATCCCCATGATCGGACGACTCCGCGGCCTCCTTGCCCACAAGCAGCCGCCCTGGCTGGTGATCGACGTCGGCGGCGTCGGCTACGAGCTGGAGGCGCCGATGAGCACCTTCTACGACCTGCCCGACGTGGGCCGCGACGTCATCCTGTTCACCCATTACGCGCAGAAGGAAGACAGCGTCTCGCTGTACGGCTTCCTGCGCGAGAGCGAACGCCGGCTTTTCCGTGACCTGCAGCGGGTCAGCGGCGTGGGG
>DJAN01000138.1:2136-2796 GCA_002429615.1 Lysobacteraceae bacterium UBA6001 | reverse complement strand
CCTGCTGTTCGAGCGCTTCCTCAACCCGGAACGCGTGTCGATGCCCGACTTCGACATCGACTTCTGCATGGACCGCCGCGACGAGGTCATCGACTACGTCGCGCGCAAGTACGGCCGCGAGCGCGTCAGCCAGATCATCACCTACGGCACCATGGCGGCCAAGGCGGTGGTGCGCGACGCCGGGCGCGTGCTCGGCTTCCCGTATGGCCTGGTCGACGGCGTCGCCAAGCTGATCCCGAACATCCTCGGCGTCACGCTGAAGGACGCGATGGGTGAAGGCAAGGAATCGGAGATGGCCTCGCCGGAGCTGATCCAGCGCTACCAGGCCGAGGACGACGTGCGCGACCTGATGGACCTGGCGCGCCAGCTCGAAGACCTCACCCGCAACGCCGGCAAGCACGCCGGCGGCGTGGTGATCGCGCCCGAGCCGCTGGCCGAGTTCTGCCCGCTGTTCGCCGAACACGACGAGGACGGCCGCGGCAAGAACCCGGTCACCCAGTTCGACAAGAACGACGTGGAAGAAGTCGGCCTGGTGAAGTTCGACTTCCTCGGCCTGCGCACGCTGACCATCATCGACTGGGCGGTGAAGGCGATCAACGCGCGTCATGCGCGCGCCGGCATCGAGCCGATCGACATCGCCGCGCTGCCGCTCGACGACGC
>DJAN01000138.1:1628-1981 GCA_002429615.1 Lysobacteraceae bacterium UBA6001 | reverse complement strand
GCGCTGCCGCTCGACGACGCCCCGACCTACAAGGACATCTTCGCCTCGGGCAATACCGGCGCGGTGTTCCAGTTCGAATCCTCGGGCATGCGCCGCCTGCTGAAGGATGCCAAGCCCGACCGTTTCGAAGACCTGATCGCGCTGGTGTCGCTGTACCGCCCCGGCCCGATGGACCTGATCCCCAGCTTCGTCGACCGCAAGCACGGGCGTGAGGAAATCCAGTATCCGGACCCGCGCACCGAAGCGATCCTGAAAGACACCTACGGCATCATGGTGTACCAGGAGCAGGTCATGCAGATGGCGCAGATCGTCGGCGGCTACTCGCTGGGCGGCGCCGACCTGCTGCGCCGCGC
>DJAN01000138.1:1261-1433 GCA_002429615.1 Lysobacteraceae bacterium UBA6001 | reverse complement strand
CGCCGACCTGCTGCGCCGCGCGATGGGCAAGAAGGTGCCGGCGGAAATGGCCAAGCACCGCGACATCTTCCGCGAGGGCGCGGCCAAGGACGGCGTCGGCGAGGCCAAGGCCGACTCGATCTTCGACCTGATGGAGAAGTTCGCCGGCTACGGCTTCAACAAGTCGCACGCC
>DJAN01000138.1:0-1066 GCA_002429615.1 Lysobacteraceae bacterium UBA6001 | reverse complement strand
CACGCCGCCGCCTACGCGCTGGTCAGCTACCAGACCGCGTGGCTCAAGCGCCATTACCCGGCCGAGTTCATGGCCGCGACGCTGTCCTCGGACATGGACAACACCGACAAGGTGGTCGGCTTCCTCGACGAGGTACGCAACCTCGGCCTGACCGTGCTACCGCCGCGCGTCAACGATTCGGCCTACATGTTCGAGGCGGCGACCGCCGACACGATCCAGTACGGCATCGGCGCGATCAAGGGCGTTGGCCGCGGCGCCTGCGAGGCGATCGTGGAGGAGCGCGAACGCAACGGGCGCTACGAGACGCTGCTGGATTTCTGCACGCGCGTGGATTCGTCCAAGCTCAACCGGCGCACGCTGGAGGCGATGATCAACGCCGGCGCGCTGGACGGCCTGGGGCGCAACCGCGCCTCGCTGATGCTGCAGCTGCCGGAGGTGCTCAAGGCCACCGACCAGATGGCGCGCGAGAAGGCCTCCGGGCAGAACTCGCTGTTCGGCGGCCCGGATCCGGCCGCACCGGCGATGCGCCTGGAACTGCCCGAATCCAAGGAATGGGCGCTGGGCCAGCTGCTCACCGGCGAACGCGACACGCTCGGTTTCTATCTCAGCGGCCATCCGTTCGACCCGTATCGCGACGAGGTCAAGGAACTGGTCGGCTGCGACCTCGGCGCGCTCGACCGCATCTGGTCCTCGCAGTCGTCGGGCCGTGGCGGTGGCGATGGCGGCGAGAAGCGCTGGCGCCCCGAGGTCAACGCGATCCTCGCCGGCCAGGTGGTCGGCGTGCGCCGCAAGGGCGACAGCCAGGTGTTCGTGCAGCTGGAAGACGGCCGCGGCCGCGTCGAATGCAGCGCGTTCTCCGACGGCCTGGCCGAGTTCGGCCACCTGCTGACCCGCGACCGCATCCTGATCGTCAAGGGCGGCCTGCGCGAGGACGAATTCAACGGCGGCTATGCGTTGCGCATCCGCCAGGTGTGGGACTACGAACAGGTCTGCGCCGAGCATGCGCGCCATCTCGCCCTGCGCCTGGACCTGCGCGACCGCCAGGCCTTCGCACGCGTGGATGGCC
>DJAN01000028.1 GCA_002429615.1 Lysobacteraceae bacterium UBA6001 | reverse complement strand
CGCGGCCGCGGGCGCGGCGACGGCGGCGGCATCGAGCGGTTCGCTCGTCACTTCCGGGGTCGGGGCCGGCGTGGTCTCCGTGGTCGGAGTGGCCGGGGCGGCGGTGTCCTGCGCATGCGCCGAGAACGCGGTGACCGCGAAGGCACTGAGCAGCATCATCAGGGAAACAGCATAGAACCGGGTCTTCCACCCGGCTGCGAGCACGTTCTTCATGTGGGCCTCCGGAAGGGTTAGAGCGCGTCCGCGCCGATTTCGCCGGTGCGGATACGCACCACCTGTTCCACCGGGGTGACGAAGATCTTGCCGTCACCGATCTTGCCGGTACCGGCGGCGGACTGGATCGCCTCGACCACGGCGTCCAGGCGCTCGTCGGTCACGACGGTTTCGATCTTGATCTTCGGCAGGAAATCGACGACGTACTCGGCGCCGCGATACAGCTCGGTGTGTCCCTTCTGGCGACCGAAGCCTTTCACTTCGGTCACGGTGATGCCCGACACGCCAGCCTGCGAGAGTGCTTCGCGCACCTCGTCGAGCTTGAACGGCCGGATGATGGCGGTGATCAGTTTCATGCGCATACCCCGATGGTGGATGGAACCGGCCTGCGCGACGACGGCCGGCGACGACGTTCACCCGGATGCCGGATGGCATCCCTTTAGCGCGGAGCGGCAGCGGGCCCCCGGCGAACGTCGCCGCGAACGGACGACATCCACCATCGTGGGAGAGGGCGAAGGCCCGCGACCGTCATCCGGTCTCTCTTGCCCCTGAAAAACTGGTCTCTCCCGGTAAAACACGTACAGCGGCATAACACCCTGCCGCCACGGCTCCCCAGCCGTGGAAGAGGGCGGCGACGACGAAGGTGGGAGGGGGAGCCTTCGTCGTCGCCAGTTGCACGGTGAATCAGATCGCGTAGTACATCTGGTATTCGAGCGGGTGCGTGGCCGCGCGGAACTTGGTCACTTCCTGCATCTTCAGCGCGATGTAGCCGTCGATGAAGTCGTCGCTCATCACGCCGCCGGCCTTCAGGAACTCGCGGTCCTTGTCCAGCGCTTCCAGGGCCTGGTCCAGCGAGGAGCAGACCTGCGGGATCAGCTTCTCTTCTTCCGGCGGCAGGTCGTACAGGTCCTTGTCGCTCGGCGCGCCCGGGTCGATCTGGTTCTTGATGCCGTCCAGGCCGGCCATCATCAGCGCGGTGAAGGTCAGGTAGCCCGACTGGATCGGGTCGGGGAAGCGCATCTCGATGCGGCGCGCCTTCGGGTTGGACACCCACGGAATGCGGCACGAAGCCGAACGGTTGCGCGCCGAGTAGGCCAGCATCACCGGCGCTTCGAAGCCCGGCACCAGGCGCTTGTAGCTGTTGGTGCCCGAGTTGGCGAACGCGTTGATCGCCTTGGCGTGCTTGAAGATGCCGCCGATGTACCACAGCGCCAGCTGCGACAGGCCGCCGTAGCCGTCACCGGTGAACAGGTTGGTGCCACCCTTGGCCAGCGACTGGTGCACGTGCATGCCCGAGCCGTTGTCGCCGACGATCGGCTTCGGCATGAAGGTCGCGGTCTTGCCGTTGCGGAAGGCGACGTTCTTGATGATGTACTTCATGGTCAGCAGCTCGTCGGCCTTCTTGACCAGCGAGCTGAACTTGGTGCCGATCTCGCACTGGCCGGCGGTCGCCACTTCGTGGTGGTGCACTTCGGTCTCGATGCCGACCTGCTCCAGGGTCTTGACCATCTCCGCACGCAGGTCGTGCAGGGTGTCGGTCGGCGGCACCGGGAAGTAGCCGCCCTTCACCGCCGGACGGTAGCCGCTGTTGCCGCCTTCGATCTTGGCGCCGGTGTTCCAGGCCGCTTCTTCCGAATCGATCTTGAAGAAGGTGTTGCCCATTTCATTGGCGAAACGGACCGAGTCGAAGATGAAGAATTCCGGCTCCGGGCCGAAGAACGCCTGCTCGGCGATGCCGGAGGACTTCAGGTAGGCCTCGGCGCGCTTGGCGATGCCGCGCGGGTCGCGGGCGTAGCTCTGCATGGTGGCCGGGTCGAGGATGTCGCAGGTCAGCACCACAGTCGGATCGGCGTAGAACGGATCCAGGTAGGCGGTGTCGGCGTCCGGCAGCAGGACCATGTCCGACTCGTTGATGCCCTTCCAGCCCGAGATCGAGCTGCCGTCGAACATCTTGCCTTCCTCGAACAGGGAGGCCTCGACGATGCTGGCGGGGAACGTGACATGCTGCTGCACGCCGCGCATGTCGACGAAACGCAGGTCGACGAACTCGACCTTGTTGTCCTTGATCAGCTTTTCAACGTTTTGCAGGGACATCGGATGAAACCTCGAGGGCTTGGTGACGGTGATGGCCAAGTGAAAAGCAATCGCCGTGCCAACTTTCTGGCGCCCGTAAGCGGTTGATTTTCATGACACCTCGGTGACAGCGGGTGCAAATGCACGCACCAATTAGGTGCAGTAGCGGCGAAGCGCACCAATTTGGACCGCGCGCGGATGCACTATGCTGGAGCGCCCCTTCCCCACCCCCTGCGCGCCGATGTCCGATCTGCTTTCCGCCCTGTTGCTGGGCATTCTCGAAGGTCTTACCGAGTTCCTGCCGGTCTCCAGCACCGGCCACCTGCTGATCGCCGAGCACTGGCTCGGCCGCCGATCGGACTTCTTCAACATCGTCATCCAGGCCGGCGCGATCCTCGCCACCACCCTGGTGCTGCGCAAGCGCCTGTGGTTCATGGCCACCCACCTGCACGAGCGCGACAACCGCGACTATGTGGCCAAGCTGGCCGTGGCCTTCCTGGTCACCGCGCTGGTCGGCCTGCCGGTGCGCATGGCCGGCTGGGAACTGCCGGAAACCCTGGTGCCGGTGGCGTTGGCGCTGGTGATCGGCGGCGTGTGGATGATCCTCGCCGAGAGCTGGGCCTCGCGCCTGCCGCCGCGCGACGAGGTCACCTGGAAGGTCGCCATCGCGGTGGGCCTGGCGCAGGTGGTGGCCGGCGTGTTCCCGGGCACCTCGCGCTCGGCCTCGGCGATCTTCATCGCCATGCTGCTTGGCCTGAGCCGGCGCTCGGCGGCGGCCGAGTTCGTGTTCCTGGTCGGCATTCCGACCATGTTCGCGGCCAGCGCCTATGCGTTCCTGGAGCTGGTGCGGCATGGCGGCATCGGCAACGAGAACTGGCTGGATGTCGGCGTGGCCTTCGCCGCCGCCGTGGTCACCGGCTTTGCGGTGGTGAAGTGGCTGCTGGGCTACATCAAGACGCACCGCTTCACCGCGTTCGCGGTGTACCGCATCGTGCTCGGCGTGGCCCTGCTGCTGTGGCTGCCGGCGGCCTGAACCGCGTCATCATCGCCGCTGAACCTCCTGCCGGGTATTCCATCCCAACCCCGGCAGGAGTCCGACCATGAAGACGTACCCCTGGCTGCTGTGTGCATTGCTGTTGAGCGCCTGCCACAAGCCGGCCGAGCCCACCGCCGAACCCGCCACGCCCGCGGTGGCACCCGCCGAAGCGCCGGCGCCGAGCGCTGCCGCCACGCCTGCGTCGGGCGATACGGCGGCCACGCTGGCACGCTTCCACTGGTCGCTGGCCGATGCAGCGGATGGACGCGATCGCAAGATCGCCGCGCTGTTCGCCGGCGATCCGCCGATCCAGCTCGATTTCGCCGATGGCCAAGTCGCGGTCGACCACCTGTGCAACCGCATGTCGGGCGCCTACACGCTGAGCGGCGACACGCTCGCCTTCGGCCGCATGGCCTCGACGAGGATGGCCTGCGTGGATGCGGCCAAGACCGCGCAGGAGCGCACCGCGAGCGAACTGCTCAGCGGCGTGTTCGCGTTTACGCTGGATGCGTCGGCGCCGTCGCTGCTGCTGACAGGTCGCGATGGCACCACGCTGCGCTTCAACGGCGAGGAAACCGCGCAGAGCCGCTATGGCGTGGGCGAGACGGTGTTCCTGGAAGTGGCGCCGCAGACCCAGGCCTGCCCGCATCCGCTGATGAAGGACAAGCAGTGCCTGCAGGTGCGCGAGGTGCATTTCGACGCGCAGGGCCTGCGCCAGGGCAAGCCGGGGGAATGGCAGAACTTCTACGAGCCGATCGAGGGCTACGAACACACCGCCGGGGTACGCAACGTGTTGCGGCTGAAGCGCTATACGCGGCCGAATCCGCCGGCCGATGCGTCGTCGAACGTGTATGTGCTGGACTTGGTGGTGGAGACCGAGCAGGTCCGTTGAAAAGCGTCGCGGCTGAAGCCGCTCCTACAGTGCAGTGACAGCCGCCGCGGACGCCGCGATGACAGTGACTGCATTGTAGGAGCGGCTTCAGCCGCGACGCAGGAAACTCAGCCGCGCAGCTTCGCGTTGAGCGTATAGGTACCCCACACCGTCGCTTCTCCCAGCACGTGCCCATGCACCGCGCGCAGCACATCAGCAGCCGTGAAACGCTCCGGCACGTCCAGCGTGGCCACATCCAGCGCGAACAGGCGGAAGAAGTAGCGGTGCACACGCTGGTCGTTGAACGGCGGATACGGGCCGTCATAGCCGAAGTAGTCGCCGCCCATCTGCGCGTCGCCGGCAAACCACTGCGTGTAGCTGTTCAGGCCCTGGCGCGCACCGGTCGGGCCGGCCGGCGTGGCCTTGCCCTTGGCGGTGATGCCATCACTGGCGCTGCCGGCAGCGATCTCATGCACGTCGGCCGCGATGTCCACCATCGCCCAATGCACGAACTCGGTACGCGGCTGGTCCAGCGGAATCTCCACGTCCTCGCGCCCAACCAGTTCCGGCACGGTCGGCACGTCGGGATCGATGCACAGCAGCGCGAACGAACGCGTGCCAGCCGGCACCTCGTGCCAGGCCAGCTGCGGGTTGCGGTTGCCACCGAAACCGGTCGGCACGCCCATGGCGAATTCGCCGGGGATCGGCTGCCCGTTCTCGAAGCTGGTGGTGGTCAGGCGCATGCGGAATTCTCCTTCGGGGGAAGCGGAATCAATCGGCGGTGTAACCCAGGCGCTCGGCGACCGGCGTCAGCAGGGCGAATTGATCGCCGAGCAGGTCGCGGTACTGGCGCCAATGGCCGCCCGGCAGGCGCGGCGCACCCAGCGTCTGCAACACCGGGAACGGCACGCCGAAGGCCTGGCTGAGCACCGTGGCCACGGCCTGCGGGTCGTGTTCGATGCCATCCAGGCGCAGCAGCTTGTGCGGATACAGATCCTGTTCGTGCAGGGTGGCGATCTGCGCCAGGCTTTCCGCCAGCCAGCGCGCGGCCTCGTCGAACGAACGCACCGCCAACGGCAATGCCGCGCCGTAGGCGATCCAGTCCATCAGCATGTCGCGCGGATCCCGCAGCACGATCGCCAGCCGTCCCTCGGGCAGGTACGGACGCAGCGACTGCAGCAGGCTGTTGTCCCACCACAGCAGCCAGTCGATCACGTTGCCGTCGTGGATGCCGCGGGCCGGCAACGCGGCCTTCCAGCTCGACACCACCTGCGACTGGGGAAGCTTGCCGCTGGCCAGGCCAGGCACCGTGCGATAGCTCTGCAGCGCGTCTTCCGGCGCCGGCTGGCTATAGCGGTCACGACGCAGCACCGGGCTGGACGCGCCGATGACCTGCACCACGCGCTCGACGTGCGAGCCGGGAGCGCCCCACAGGAACAGCGGACGCGCGGCGTTGTCGGCCGGCACCTCCGCCAGCGCCGGCCACTGCGCGGGCTGGCGCGGCGCATGCGGCGGCAGCGGCAGGCGGTACTGGGCCTGTTCGGCGTGGAATTCCATCCAGGTCGCCAGCGCCGCGGCGCGTTCGCCGGCGCGGTCCTGTACCAGCGCCAGCCACGGCCGCAGCACGGTGCGCTCCTGCTCCGGCAGGCCTTCGATCAGCGACTGCACGCAGGCGATGGCGGCCGGCGGGTCACGTTCCAGCAGCGCCTCGACGATGCGCTGCTCGCCGCTGATGCGGCCCGGCTCGATCGCCACGATCTGCCGCGCGACCATCTCCGCGTCCTCGGCATGGCCCTGCAGATCGTGGATGCGCATCAGCGTTTCCAGCGCGGGCAGGAATTCCGGCATCGCCTCGACCCAGCGCTCGGCCACTTCCAGCGCTTCTTCGCCGCCGACCGGCGCCAGCGACAACCGCGCGACCCATACGTCATGCGCGCGCGGCTGCTGTGCCAGCAGGGCATCCAGCACGTCGCGCGCCTCGTCGGCGGCGCCCAGCTGCTGCCAGGCCACCAGCAGCGGCTGCAGCACGCTGCGCTCCGGCGGACCCTTCTCCAGCGCCAGGCGCAGGTTGGCCACGGCCTCGGCCGGCTGGCCCAGGCGCAGCTGGTATTCGGCGGCCAGACGCCGCATGACCGGGGTGTCGCCTTCCGGCAACGCGAGCACGCCCTGCAGGATCTCCAGCGCCTCGCCGGTGCGGCCCTGGCGCGCGGCGAGCTGGGCCATGAAGGCGCGCAGCTGGGTGCCCGGCGGCTGCATCTCGATCACCCGCGCGAAAGCGCGCTCGGCGAACGCGAAGTGTTCCTTGGCCATATAGGCGAAGCCCAGCGCGAACAGCACCTGCGGGCTGTCGGGCATGTGCTCGGCGGCGCGGCTGAGCAGCGCCAGCGCGCGGTCGGCATCGCCGCGACGCAGGGCGACGATGCCGTCGATGGAGAACAGCTGCGGATGCTCCGGGCGCACGCGCGCGGCGAGCCGGCTGATGCGGTCGGCCTCGTCGATGTCGGCGCGGCTGATCGCCAGGTGCGCCTGCATCACGTAGGCCTCGAACTGGTTCGGGTCCAGCGCGGTGGTGCGGTTGAGGGCGGCGCCGGCCGCGGCGACCTCGCGCATGGCAAGCAGCAGGCCGGCCTGCATCAGGTGCAGGTCGGCATCGTCCGGCGCCAGCGCGATCGCCTGGCGCAAGGTCGCCAGGGCTTCGTCGACTTCGCCCTGCTGCTGCAGGGACAACGCCAGCCAGCGCAGGGTGCGCGCACTCTCGCCCTCGGCGGCAATCCAGTCGCGGGCCAGGGCCACGGCGTCGTCGGCCGCATTGCGGCGCAGGGCTTGGATGATCTGGTCTTGCATGGGCGTCCGGCTCGGGGGCAAACCCTTATTGTAGCGGCCGCGACCGCCTCGCCCGACTCACTTGCCCGGACCCAGCCGCTCCGCCACCCAGCGCTCGGCGAAGCTGTCGCCGCGGGCGTTCTCCAGGAAGCCACAGTGACCACCCCAATGGGCGATTTCCAGATGCGCGTTGGCCGGCAGGTGCCAGTGCTGGAAATCGTCGAAGGGGATCACCGGGTCGTCCTCGGCCATCAGGATGTCCGACGGCAGCTGCAGCGGCGCCAGGCGGTCGCCGGCGATCGAATAGCTGTCGAAGTAGGCCTGCAGCGAGCCGTGCCGGGTGTGCCGCTCGGCCAGCCAGGCCATCAGGCCGCGCATGTCCAGGGCCAGGGTGGCGTCGTCGTAGTGGTGCTGCTCGGGGAACAGCGCGCGCTTGCGCAGCAGCGATTCGCGCCACTTGCGGCGGAAATACCAGTCGTAGATCTGCGGGCCGGCGGCGATGCTGTCCATGGTCGTGGCCGGATCCAGCAACGGGCAGACCGCCGCCACGCGCTCCAGCGGCAACCCGGCGGCCGGTGCGCGCAGGGCCAGGCGCAGCACATGGTTGCCGCCCAGCGAGTAGCCCGCGGCCAGCAGCCGCGGCGCCGGGAAACGCCGCCACAGGTCGCCGGCGGCGTTGACCACTTCGTCGATGCGGTCGGAATGGAACAGGTCGACATTCAGGTGGTGGGTGCCGCCGTGGTCGCGGAAGTTCAGCCGGAACACCTGGTAGCCCAGCGCGATCAGCCGCGCCGAGGTCATCCGCATGTAGCTCGAATCGGCGCTGCCTTCCCAGCCGTGCAGCAGCAGCACGGTGGCGCGCGGCGCGACATCCCGGGGCACATCGAGCCAGCCCTGCAGGCGCACGCCGTCGCCGCCGTCGAGGATGTGCGAGGTGCTCACCGCACCGCTGGCACTCATCAGCTGTTGCCCGCGTCGTCGGCGCAGCACGCTGGATCCGAGCACGGACTGGATGTGTGGATTGCGCAGCCAGCGCGGCGGCTGGTACTGCTCGGCGTTCAACATGTGCAGCTCCCTACGGCGTGGGGGTGCCGGAAAGAACGGTTGCGCGGGCAGGGCCGCACGGCCACGGTAGCTCAGGACTCCATGGCCGCGACGATGCGCGCGCGGGAAGTTTCGGCGATGCGCCGGCGGCCTTCCACGTCGTGGGCGGCGATCGGCTGCAGGAAATGCACCTCGGCGACCCGGGACGGCTCCCCGAGCAGGCGCAGGAAATTGGCGAAGAAGCTCTCGCGCGCACCGAAGGCGACGATGGTCTGCGCGCTGCCGTGCTCGCCGTAGCGCAGCGCCACCGGCTGCACCGGCACCTCGGCCTCGACCGCGGCCTGGAAGATGCGGGCATGGAACGGGCCGACTTCCTGCCCACCCCGGGTACGCCCTTCCGGGAACACGCCGACCGACTTGCCCTCGCGCAGGCGCGCCAGCATCTGCTGCAGCACGCCGCCCAGCGACTCGGTGCTGCCGCGCTGGTGGAAGATGGTCTGCCCGCGCGCGGCCAGCCAGCCGACCAGCGGCCAGCCGGCGATCTCGCGCTTGGCGACAAAGCCCATCACCCGCTGGCTGTGCAGGATGCTGATGTCGATCCAGCACACGTGATTGGCGACGAACAACGTCGCGCCGGCCAGCGGCGTGCCGAAGCGCCGCAGGCGGAAACCGAAGATCCGCATCAGGTTGCCCTGCCACCAGCGGATCATCACCTGTTCCAGGGTGTCGTCCGCGCCCAGGCGGATGCGCGCCAGCGGCGGCACCACGACACAGGTCATGGTCACCGGCAAGCCGAGGACCACGTGCAGGAGCAGCAGGGGTACCCGGTACAGGTACCGGAACCAACGCAGCGTGCCGCCGGCGTCGCGCGTAGCGGACAGGGATGACTCGCTCATTTCAGGGACGTTACCGGAAACACGTGGGGAAGGAACGGGGCTATTGTGGCAGCACTGGCCGCCTCGCGCAGTCACATGGCCGGGCAGGCGTGTTCCAGCGACGGCACCGCCCGCCGGCGATGGCTCAGGCGGCGCCGGGACGCGGCACCACGGCCAGGGTCAGGCGCGAGGCGCAGACCCGCCGGCCCTGTGCGTCGACGATGCCGATCTCCCAGACGTGCAGGCTGCGCCCCACGTGCAGGGCCCGGGCGGTGCCAATGACCCGGCCCTCGGTGACCGCCCGGATGTGGTTGGCGTTGATCTCCACGCCCACGCACATCTGCCGGGACGGGTCCACGCACAGGTTGCCGGCGCTGCTACCCAGGGTCTCGGCCAGCACCACCGAGGCGCCGCCGTGCAGCAGGCCATAGGGCTGGCGGGTCCGCGCATCGACCGGCATGGTCGCGCTAATCCAGTCCTCGCCGGCATCGGTGAACACGATGTCCAGGTGTTCGAGCATGTTGCCCTTGCTCAGGGCGTTGAGGGCATCGATCGATACCGGTTCGCGGAACACCATGGTCAGTCTCCTGGACGGCTAGAGGATGGGCACCAGCCCGGCGCCGAAGGCGGTCAGCATGCGCACCAGCAGCCACTTCGGGCCGACGTTGACCTCGGGGAAATCGCCGACCGGCTGGTAGCACTGCAGGAACTTCGGATCCTGGCGGCGCAGCGGCCACGGGCAGTCCGGGCCCGGCTTGAACTCGTAGTTGGTCGCATAGCGCCACGGCCAGATATCCAGGATCGGCAGGGCTTCGGACACCTTGCCGACGCTGTAGTTCAATCCCGACAACACCGGCGGCTTGCCGCGCGGGGCCACCACCCAGGCGTTCTCCGGTTCCATGTCGCGCTCGATGCTGGCGGCCAGGGCCTGGGCGAAGGCGGGATCGTCGATCACCACCGCGCCTTCGGTGTTGTAGTTCTCGCTGCGCGGGTCGAAGTTGTGGGTGCCGATCACCCCGACCTGGCGGTCGACCACCAGCGACTTGGCATGCAGGCCCATGCGCGCGCCTTCGCGGGTCACCGGCAGCGGCCGGCTGGACGGCCGCGTGCTGAGGAAGGACGGCCGGGTCTCGGTACGCTGGACGCGCCGGTCGACCTCGCTGCCATTGGGATTGCCACGGCGGTCACGCTCGCGCCCGCCGCCGCCGCCGCCC
>DJAN01000012.1:2282-2604 GCA_002429615.1 Lysobacteraceae bacterium UBA6001 | reverse complement strand
GCTCGCCGCCACGTTGGCGATGCCCAGGCCGGTGCATTCGCGGTTCTTGTCGCTCGGGGTGTCGGTCAGTTCATCGACCACGCGCGCGGTCATCATCGACTCCAGCAGGCCCACCATTGCAATCGCCAGCGCCGGCAGCGCGATGATGCGCAGCGTCTCCAGCGTCAGCGGCACGCCCGGCCACTGCGGATGCGGCAGCGATTCGGGCAGGCGGCCGAGATCGGCCACGGTCTTCACCGGCAGGTCCAGCATCACCGCGGCCACCGTGAGCACGCCCACGCACAGCAGCGGCGAGGGAATCGCCGACAGGCCCGGCAGGCGC
>DJAN01000012.1:1001-2072 GCA_002429615.1 Lysobacteraceae bacterium UBA6001 | reverse complement strand
AGCGCCACGCCCAGGGCGAGCATCGCCCAGCTGGCGAGATTGGCGCCGAGCACGTGCGGCAGCTGCGCGGAGAAGATCAGGATCGCCAATGCGTTGACGAAGCCGGTGCGCACCGAACTGCTGACAAAACGCATCAGCACGCCCAGCCGCAGCAGGCCGAACACGACCTGGAACAGGCCGGCCAGCACGCCGGCCGCCAGCAGGTAGGGCAAGCCGTGCGCGGCCACCAGCGGCGCGGCCACCAGCGCCACCGAGCCGGCGGCGGCCGAGATCATCGCCGGGCGGCCGCCGCAGAAGGCGATGACGATCCCGATGACGAAGGACGCGAACAGGCCGACCTGCGGATCGACACCGGCCACCGCGGCGAAGGCGATGACCTCGGGAATCAGCGCGAAAGTGGCGACGGCACCGGCCATCAGCTCGCGCAGGGGCGCGGCACGCCACTGGGACAGTTCGTTGCGGAGAAAGGACATGGCGGAACCTACGGCGGAAACAGGCGCGCCCCACCGCGCCGGCAGGACGCGGGCGCGACGGGGAAACGGACGTGGGGAGGCGTATTTTCCCATGCCACCGCCCGCCGCGGCCATGCCGGGTCGGGTGGGCCGTGATCCCTGCCGTTGGTCACTATCCGTCAGGGCCGCGAACGTCTAGCCTCGAATGTTCAACACGTCCAAGGAGGACTCCATGATCCGACCGCTTTCCCTGCTGATCGCCGGCACCCTGGCCGCAGGCGCCGGGCTCGCCACGCCGACCGCCTTCGCCGCGCCCGAGTCGCTGGCCAAGAACGCCGCCGCCGAGGCAGGCATCCCGGACATCGCCTACACCCGCTTCACCCTGCCCAACGGGCTGACGGTGGTGGTGCACGAGGACCACAAGGCGCCGGTGGTGGCGGTCAGTATCTGGTACCACATCGGCTCGGCCGATGAGCCGGCCGGTCGCACCGGCTTCGCGCACCTGTTCGAGCACCTGATGTTCTCCGGCTCGGAGAACCACAAGGGCACCTATTTCCAGCCGTTCGAGAAAGTCGGCGCGACCGACATGAACGGCACCACCTGGTTCGACCGCACCAAC
>DJAN01000012.1:485-825 GCA_002429615.1 Lysobacteraceae bacterium UBA6001 | reverse complement strand
TTCGACCGCACCAACTACTTCGAGACCGTGCCGACCACCGCGCTGGATACCGCGCTGTGGATGGAATCGGACCGCATGGGCCACCTGCTCGGCGCGATCGGCCAGACCGAGCTGGATACGCAGCGCGGCGTGGTGCAGAACGAGAAGCGCCAGGGCGAGAACCGCCCGTATGGCCGCGTCGACCAGAACATCCTGTCCAACGTGTTCCCGGCCAACCACCCGTACCAGCACGACACCATCGGCTCGATGGAGGACCTGGACGCGGCCTCGCTGGAAGACGTCAAGAAGTGGTTCACCGACAACTACGGCGCCGCCAACACCACCCTGGTGCTGGCGGGCG
>DJAN01000012.1:0-262 GCA_002429615.1 Lysobacteraceae bacterium UBA6001 | reverse complement strand
CATCACCGTGGCCGAAGCCAAGGCCAAGGCCGAGAAGTATTTCGGCGACATCCCGGCCGGCCAGCCGGTGGCACGCCAGCAGCCGTGGATCACCGCGCTGCCGAAGCAGACCCGTGGCGTGCAGCACGACCACGTCTCGCAGCCGCGCATCTACCGCACCTGGGTCGCCCCGCAGCTGGGCACCGATGATGCGATCGCGCTGGACCTGGCCACCACCGTGCTGGGCGGCGGCAAGACCTCGCGCCTGTACCAGCGCCTGGTC
>DJAN01000158.1 GCA_002429615.1 Lysobacteraceae bacterium UBA6001 | reverse complement strand
CGGGACACGCCGTGAATCCATCCATGGAGGCTCGTAGGCGACATCCCTGTCGCCTACGGTCCCGAAAGGGCCCTGCCCCCGCTATCCCTCCAGATATCCACGACCGGATGAAAAAAGCATCGCGCACCCGCTCGTCCCTGCCCGCTCGCCCCTGTAGGAGCGGCTTCAGCCGCGACCGCGCATCTCCATACTTGCTGGCAAAAAAAGCCGCGCTGTCGCCAGCGCGGCTTTCCTTGTCACATCAACGGTGATCAGGCATCCAGGCCTATCGGGCAACTCACGCCGGTGCCGCCAATTCCGCAATAGCCATTCGGGTTCTTCGCCAGATACTGCTGGTGGTAATCCTCGGCGTAATAGAACGCCGGCGCCGGATAAACGATCTCGGTAGTGATTTCGCCATATCCTGCGGCACGCAGCTGCTGCTGGTACGCCTCGCGGCTCGCCAGCGCGGCGTCGTACTGGGCTTGGGTATGGCAGTAGATCGCCGAACGGTACTGGGTGCCGGTGTCGTTGCCCTGGCGCATGCCCTGGGTCGGGTCATGGTTCTCCCAGAACGTGCGCAGCACGTCATCCAGCGTGACCTTCGCCGGGTCGAACACGATCCGCACCACTTCCGCATGCCCGGTCATGCCCGAGCACGCTTCTTCATAGGTCGGGTTCGCGGTCTGGCCGCCCTGGTAGCCCACCGCCGTGGTCACCACGCCCGGCAGCTGCCAGAACTTGCGCTCGGCACCCCAGAAGCAGCCCATGCCGACGTCCAGCACCTCCAGCCCGGCAAAGTCGCCCTTCAGCGGCTGCCCATTGACGAAATGGACGTTGTGCAGCGGCAGCGGGGTCTCACGGCCCGGCAGGGCCTCGCCCTCGCGCGGCAAGCGCTGTTTGAACGCGCCGATGCCGAGTTTCATCGCCGATCCGATTCCAAGCATGGGGGACCTCCTCAGGCCGGCAGGAAGCCGGGTTCCGGGTCGCCGTCCGATATGGGGTCTTCCCCCGCGCCGGCCAAGTCCAGCCCGGCGACGATGTCCTGGGCCTGTGGCAGCAGCGGGTCGGGCACGCATACCCGCAGCACCCCGAACAACGGCAGTTCGCCGCCGGCGCCCAGCAGGGACTCGCCAAAGACGAAGGCCGGGATGCCGGCGTCCTCCAGGGCGTGCTTGACCAGATGGGCGTCGAACAGGTTCTCGGCACGGTAGGCGACCTGCATGGGACGGCTCCTCGGATACGTGGCTTCAGCATAAGCCCGCGGCGGTGAGGACGGGGACAGGCCCCAGCGGGGCGCAAGGCCTTGTTAAACTGGCGATCTTCCCGATTTCCTGCCCGGCATGTCCACCTCCCCCGATTCCGCAGCCTCCGCCTCCGAAACCGCAGCCCCCGAGAAGCGCGATTTCATCCGCCAGATCGTCCGCGAGGACCTGGCCAGCGGCAAGCACGCCGCCATCCGCACGCGCTTCCCGCCCGAGCCGAACGGCTACCTGCACATCGGCCACGCCAAGGCGATCTGCCTGGACTTCGGCATCGCCGCCGAGTTCGGCGGGCTGTGCAACCTGCGCTTCGATGACACCAACCCGGCCAAGGAAGATCCCGAGTTCGTCCAGGCGATCCAGGACGACGTGCGCTGGCTGGGCTTCGAGTGGGCCTCGCTGCGCCATGCCTCGGACTACTTCGAGGTCTACTACCGCGCGGCGCAGAAGCTGATCAGCGACGGCAAGGCGTTCGTGTGCGATCTGTCCGCCGAGCAGGTGCGCGAGTACCGCGGCACGCTCACCGAGCCGGGCCGCAATTCGCCTTACCGCGACCGCAGCGTGGAGGAGAACCTGGACCTGTTCGCGCGCATGCGCGCCGGCGAGTTCCCGGACGGGGCGCGCACGCTGCGCGCCAAGATCGACATGGCCAGCGGCAACATCAACCTGCGTGATCCGGCGCTGTATCGCATCAAGCACGTCGAGCACCAGAACACCGGCGCCGAATGGCCGATCTACCCGATGTACGACTTCGCCCATTCGCTGGGCGATGCGGTGGAAGGCATCACCCATTCGCTGTGCACGCTGGAATTCGAAGACCACCGCCCGCTGTACGACTGGTGCGTGGACAACGTGGACCTGGCCGGCGATCCGTCGCTGCTGGCGTCGGTGCTGGCCAAGGGCTACCCGAAGGAAGCGGCCAAGCCGCGCCAGATCGAGTTCTCGCGCCTGAACATCAACTACACGGTGATGAGCAAGCGCAAGCTCACGCAGCTGGTCGCCGAGCAGTTGGTGAACGGCTGGGACGATCCGCGCATGTATACGCTGCAGGGCCTGCGTCGCCGTGGCTATACGCCGGCGGCGCTGCGCCTGCTGGTCGACCGTGTCGGCATCAGCAAGCAGAACTCGGTGATCGACTTCTCGGTGCTGGAAGGCTGCCTGCGCGAGGATCTGGATGCGCGCGCGCCGCGCCGCATGGCGGTGATCGATCCGGTCAAGTTCGTGCTGACCAACCTCGATGAGAACCACGAGGAGATGCTGGAATTCTCCAACCACCCGAAGGACGAGTCGTTTGGCACCCGCCAGGTGCCGTTCTCGCGCGAGGTGTGGATCGAGCGCGAGGATTTCGCCGAGGTGCCGCCGAAGGGCTGGAAGCGCCTGGTGCCGGGCGGCGAAGTGCGTCTGCGCGGCGCGGGCATCGCGCGCGTTGACGAGGTGGTGAAGAACGAGGCCGGCGAGATCGTCGAGCTGCGCGGCTGGCTGGATCCGGAATCGCGTCCGGGCATGGAAGGCGCCAACCGCAAGGTCAAGGGCACCATCCACTGGGTCAGCGCGCGCCACGCGGTGCCGGCGGAAATCCGCCTCTACGATCGCCTGTTCTCGGTGGAGAACCCGGATGACGAATCGGAAGGCAAGACCTACCGCGATCATCTGAACCCGGCTTCCAAGCGCAGCGTGCGCGGCTATCTGGAGCCGGCGGCGGCGCAGGCGGCGCCGGAGCAGTCTTTCCAGTTCGAGCGCATGGGCTACTTCGTCGCCGATCGCCGCGACCACACCGCCACCGCGCCGGTGTTCAACCGCAGCGTCACCCTGCGCGATACCTGGGCCGCGTAAGGCAGTCGCCCGCGGAAAGGGGCCGCCCGATACCTGGCGGCCCGGATCGATCGCCGCCCTCGCTGGCGGCTCCTTCCTCGCACATGCCGCGCACGCCCGGGGCACCGGTATGCACCTGCGGAAAGCGATCATGCGTGCGGCACCAGTCGGCGGCGGTCGGCGAAAGCCAACCGATCATTTCCAGCATCCGTTGGTGATGCTTGCGCAGGTCCCAACCGAGGATCGGTTCGTGGTGCGCGATGCGGTTGCGCAGGATGCGCACCTGGGTCAGCGGGCCGGAGAAGCTTTTGCGCTTCAAACCCCGCGGCGCGCCGGTATCGGCGATCCGATGCAGCACCTGCTGCCAGAGCGTCTCGTAGTCCTTGTGGAACATGGTGGTCCAGAAGCTGAAGGTCAGGCCGGACACCACGCCGCCGCCCGTCACTTCCTTGCCGTCCTTGCCAAGCGCCTCGATGGCCTTTTCCACCTGGCCGCCCTGGTACGGCCCCACCACGATGCCGGTGGATGCGTCGAACCAGTGTTCACCGTACTGGGCGGCGAGTACCACATGGATACGGTTGCGCAGCACCACTTCCAGCGTCTGCAACGGCGTGTAGAGCGACTCGGATATGCGGGTATTCGAGCCGTAGAGGTCGACCGCGAAGCTGCGGTCTTGGTCAGCCCAGGCCAGGTAGCGGGCAAAACGTTCCGGCGATAACGCCTGTTCCAGTGCTTCATGTCTCATCCCTGATCAATGCTCCTTTCGATGTTGCGCGGTCCGCCTCCGCGCGATACATTGGCGCCGTAAACCCCGGTACCGTCTCTGCCACTGGCACGCGGCCGGGGTAATTTTTTGCCTGTTGCACCCCCATTGCGCGGATCGGGTGGGCTTCGCCAGCGTGCGGCGCTTCGTGCAGCGCGTCCAGCGCAAGCCGTCATCGTTTTTCTCCGGACGCCATCATTTCGCCAGGCACGCGCAAACCCTCCTAAGATGGACGGGCCCGCTCCCAGTTCCGCTCACCCCATGCCCTCCCTCACCGCCCTCAGCCTGCGCAGCTATGGCCCGGATGCGTTCACGCATGCGCACGACCATGTGCAGGTCGTGCTGCCATTGGCCGGCGGTATGGAGATGGATGTCGGCGGGCGCGGCGGCGCGGTGGACCTGGTACGTGGCGCATTCGTCGCCCCGGGCACCGCGCACACCCAGGTGGCCCCGCAGCCCAACTGCTTTCTGATCCTCGACTGCGGCCTGGAAGACATCGGCGCGGATGCCTGCGAACGCCTCGCAGGCCAGCCTTGGCTGGGCCTGCCACCAGCGCTGCGTCATCTGCTCGATTACATCGACCTGCGCCGGACCGGCAGCGCGCTCCCCGTCGCGCTCACCCGCCATTGCCTGCCGCTGCTGATCCAGCACCTGGCCCCGGACGCGCCGATCGCCGCGCGTCTACGCCGGCTGCTGCAGCGGATCGAGGCGGCGCCCGGCGCGGCATGGCCGGTCGAGCGCATGGCCGCCGAACTGCACATCAGCAGCAGCCGCCTGCATGCGTTGTTCAAGCGCGAACTCGATACCAGCCCGCAGGCCTGGCTGGCCGAGCTGCGCCTGCGCCATGTGATGGATGCGCTGGCCAGCACCCATACCCCCGTGGCCACATTGGCCATCGAGGGCGGCTGGTCCGACCAGACCACGCTGACCCGCGCCATGCGCCGCGCCACCGGCCAGACCCCGGCGGCTTTCCGCCGCGCGCGGCGTGCGATGCAGTAGCCCAGGCCAAGAAATACCAACGCCAGGACGGCATGCTGCGCCCATGCACGACACCGCCGCCCGCCCCGCCCATCCCCTCGCCGCAGGCGTCACCAGCGGCGTGATCGCCGGTGCGCTGTGGGGGCTGGTGTTCCTCGCCCCGCAGCTGCTGCACGACTTCACCCCGTTGCAGATGTCGGTGTCCCGCTATCTCGCCTACGGGCTGATCGCGCTGCTGGTGCTCGCGCCACGCTGGCGCCGCGCGATCGCCCCGATGCGCGCGACGGACTGGTGGACACTGGCGTGGCTGAGCGTGCTCGGCAACCTGCTGTACTACGTGCTGCTCGGCGCGGCGGTGCAATGGGCGGGCGGCGCGGCGGCCTCGCTCATCATCGGCCTGCTGCCGGTGTCGGTGACCCTGGTCGGCTCGCGCGCCGCCGGGGCCATGCGCCTGTCCGCGCTGGCGTGGCCCCTGGCGCTGTGCATGCTGGGTGTGGGCCTGGTCGGCGCGCAGACGTTGGCCGGCGGACACGCCGACGGCCACGGACTGGGTACCCGCCTCGCCGGCCTGGCCTGCGCGTTCGGCGCGCTGCTGTCGTGGACGGCGTACTCGGTCGGCAATGCGCGCTGGCTGTCACGGCGACCGGAAATTTCCAGCCAGGACGGCTCCCTGCTCACCGGCGTGGTGACCGGCGCGCTGGCCTTGCTCGGCACCGCGCCGGCCTTTCTCGGCGGGGTGACGCATGCGCTGGCGGACTGGCTGCGCTTCTGGGGCATCGCGGCGGTGATCGCGCTGTTCGCCTCGGTGATCGGCAATGCGTTGTGGAATCGCAGCAGCCGCCTGCTGCCGCTGACGCTGGTCGGGCAGATGATCGTGTTCGAGACGGTGTTCGCCCTGCTGTACGGCTTTCTGTGGGAACAACGCTGGCCCCACCTGCTGGAGGCGCTGGCGATCGCCTGCCTGCTGGCCGGCGTGTACGGCTGCACGGCGGCGCACGTGGAGCGGCGGCGGCAGGCGCCGGCCTAACGGGGCCTTCCGGACGACGGCTTAAGATCGCCGGCGACCCGGCCACCCGGAGTACCGCCATGCGCCAGCTGATCTGCTTCGCCCTCGCCACGCTGTTGGCCGCCTGCAGCGCGGCACCCGCGCAACCCGCCGCCCAACCCGCGGCCCGTTCCGCCAGCCCGGCCGCGCCGCCGCTGGTGCTGAGCTGCCGTACCGACGCCGACTGCACGGTCAAGAACGTGGGCAACTGCTGCGGCGCCGCGCCGGCCTGCGTGAACGTGGCCAGCCCCACCGATCCGGCCGCGGTGATGGCCCAATGCCGCGCCAGTGGCCGCATGAGCATCTGCGGCTCGCCGCAGATCACCGGCTGCCAGTGCGTTGAAGGTCAATGCAGCGCGACACCCGCCACTGCCGATACACTGCGCCGCCCCATGCAAACCACGGAACCGGTCCGCTGATGCTGTACGCGCAAGTCCACCTCACCCTGCCAGCCTGGGTCCACGAACACGTCGACCTGGCCGAACGTTATCCCGGCGATGCGATGAAGGTGGCGCTGGCGATCGAGCTGTCGCGCCTGAACGTGGAAGCGCACAGTGGCGGCCCCTTCGGCGCGGTGGTGTTCGGGCCGGACGATCGCGTCATCGCGGTGGGCGTGAACCGCGTGGTGCCGCACAACACCTCGCTGGCGCACGCCGAGAACATGGCCTACATGCTGGCGCAGCAGCGCCTGCAGACGCCGCGCCTGAACGACGTGCTCAAGCCGATCACCCTGGCCACTTCCTCGCAGCCGTGCTGCCAGTGCTACGGCGCGACGATCTGGGCCGGCATCGACCGCCTGCTGATCGGCGCGCGCGCCGAGGACGTGATGGAACTGACCGAATTCGACGAGGGCCCGCTGCCGGCGGACTGGATCGGCGAACTCAATCGTCGTGGCATCGAGGTGGTACGCGACCTCCAGCGCGACGACGCGCGCGCGGTACTGCGCGCCTACGGAGAAACCGGTGGCGATCATTACTGAGGCATCGCCATGAACGGTCTGCTCTGCTACTGCCGCCCCGGCTTCGAGCCGGAACTGGCCGGCGAACTGGCCGAACGCGCGGCGCACGCCGGCCTGCACGGCTATGCGCGCACCCAGCGCAACGAGGCCCATGTGCTGTTCATCTGCGAGGATGCGGCGGCGCTGTCGGCAAAGCTGCCGTGGCGCTCGCTGATCTTCGCGCGGCAGAAGCTGGTGCTGCTGGCCGAACTGCGCGGCATCGACCCGCGCGACCGCATCACCCCGGTGCTGGCCGCCCTGTCCGAACTGCCGCCGGAACAGCGCGTGCGCTATGGCGATGTGTGGGTGGAACATCCCGATTCGGACACCGCCAAGCCGCTGGCCGGCCTGGCCCGCAGCTTCGGCAATGCACTGCGCCCGGCGCTGCGCAAGGCCGGCCTGCTCACCGACAAGCCGCAGGCGCGACTGCCGCGCCTGCACCTGTGTTTCCTCGACGGCGACCACGTGCTGCTGGCGCAGGCCGACCCGGAGGACAGCGCTCCCTGGCCGCTCGGCATCCCGCGCCTGAAACTGCTGCCGGACGCGCCCTCGCGCTCGGCGTTGAAGCTGGAGGAAGCGCTGATGACGCTGCTCACGCCCGACGAGCACCAGCGCCTGCTGCAACCGGGCATGCGCGCGGCCGACCTCGGCGCCGCGCCGGGCGGCTGGACCTGGGTGCTGACCCGCGAGCACCTGCACGTCACTAGCGTGGACAACGGCCCGCTGCGCCCCCACGTGCTCGATACCGGCCTGGTTGAGCATCTGCGCGCGGACGGTTTCCACTGGAAACCGGAGAAAGCACTGGACTGGATGGTCTGCGACATGGTCGAACAACCGCGCCGGGTCGCCGAGCGGATGGGCGAGTGGTTCGCCCAGGGCTGGTGCCGGCATGCGATCTTCAACCTCAAGCTGCCGATGAAGAAGCGCTGGGACGAAACCCGGCTTTGCCTGGAGCTGTTCCAGGCCCGTGCCGGGCGCCCCCTGTTGATCCGGGCCAAGCAGCTGTATCACGATCGGGAAGAGATCACCGTATTCGCCAGCCCGGCCTGAGCCGGGCGCCTCCAAGGGAACCCCATGCGCGTCCTTCGTCCGTTGTCGTTGTGCCTGCTGCTGAGCTTCGCCGCGCCCGCGCTGGCGGAGATCGTGCCCGCCCCCTACCAGGCGTGGGACTACGTGGGCGATGGCGTGTTCACCTCTGATATCGAAGGCCCGGCCGTGGGCCCGGACGGCACGCTGTACGTGGTCAATTACGGCCGCAACGGCACCATCGGCCGGATCCAGCCCGGCGCCAGCAAGGGCGAGGCGAAGCTGTTCGTGGTGCTGCCGCAGGGCAGCGTGGGCAATGGCATCCGCTTCGCCGCCGACAAGACCATGCGCGTGGCCGACAAGGCCGGCAAGCAGCTGCTGAAGGTCGACCCCATCACCGGCGCGATCACCGTGCTGGCGCACCTGCCCAAGTCGACCGGGCCGAACGACCTGACCATCGGCCCCGACGGCAGCGTCTACCTCAGCGACCCCGACTGGGAAAACACCCGCAACGGTCGCCTGTGGCGGGTGACGCCGGATGGCCAGGTGCAGCTGCTGGAAGACAACATGGGCACGACCAACGGCATCGAGGTCAGCCCGGACGGCAAGCGCCTGTATCTCAACGAGAGCATCCAGCGCGCGGTGTGGGTCTACGACCTGGTCGACGGCAAGCCGCAGAACAAGCGCCTGCTGCACCGCTTCGAAGACTTCGGCCTGGACGGCATGCGCTGCGACCCGGCCGGCAACCTGTATATCGCACGCTATGACGGCGGCCAGATCGCCGTGCTCTCGCCCGCGGGCGAGGTGCTGCGCACGGTGCCGCTGAAGGGCCGCAAGCCCAGCAACGTGACCTTCGACGGGGCGCAGGTCTTCGTGACCCTGCAGGACCGCGGCGCCATCGAGACCTTCTACGTCGACCCGTCTCCGGCACCCGCCGCGGCGGCGCCGACCCCCTGAACCACTCAGCCACGCGCGACCCGGCGGCGACGGCCGTCACGCCGGGTCTCAGCCTGCGCAACGGCCGTGTCCCATGCTGGCGTCCTAGCGGAGGGGTGTGCCATGCAGACGATCCAACTCAATGATGCGGCCGGTTTCGGCGAACAGTTCCTGCGCCTGACGTTGCTGCAGGGCTTCCAGTCTTTGACCAAGCGCGACCTGGAGCTGCTGATCTTCGTGTTGCTGGAACGCGATGGCGCGATCTCGCGCGCGGAGTCGAACGCATCGGTGGCGCTGAAACTGCGGGTGACCACCGCCAAGGCGAAGGGCCTGCGCCGCGATGGCTATGCGCGCTGGCGCGCACTGGTGCCGGAGGAAACAGAGGCGGCGCTGCGGCGGATCGTGACCACCGCGCTGTCGGAGGCGAACATCGACGCCGGCGCCAAGCATGTCAGCGAGCGCAATCGCAAGGACGGCTTCATCGCGGTGCGGATCGAGCATCCGGACGATGCGCAGCAGTTTGAGCAGGCGATCCTGGAAGTGGGCGCGCTGCCGGTGTACGAGCGCAACCGGGAAGTGGTGGCGGTGCGTTTCGACACGCTGCTGAAGATCGCCGAACGCTGGGGCTATCTGCAGGCCGATCCAGAAGCGGTGGTGAAGCAGCTGCGGCATCTGGCGCCGGCCAGCGAGGAGCTGGCGGAGCTGCTGAAGAAGGACGTCGGCAAGCTGCGCTGGGAGGACGTGCGGCGGGCGCTCAACGGGCTGGGCGCCAAGGCGGTGGCCGATGGCGCCGGCAGCGGCTTGAAGGCGCTGCTGCGGCTGGTGTTTCCGTTCGTCTGAAATCGACCGGGGGCGGTTCTGCCTGCGGGGTTTTCGTGTAGGAGCGGCTTCAGCCGCGACCGGAAACCGCGCGGTCGCGGCTGAAGCCGCTCCTACAGGAGGGGGAGGAAGAGGGGGAGCCACGCGCGTCGTCGATGCGCGCGGCCCCGGATTGGCGCGCTAGCCTGCGATCGTCACCTTTTTCCCGCCCGCCTTGGCCGAGGCGAAGATCGCATCCATCACCCGCATGTCCGCCAGCCCCTCCTCGCCCGGCGCGCGCAGCGGCGTGCCCTGCAGGATCGCCAGCGCGTCCTCGTCCATCTGCAGCGCCTGCTGGTGCGGCACCGTCGCGTCCAGCACCTTGCCGTCGCTGGTGCGGCCCTTGATCCCATCGTAGCTCTGGAACGGCGACAGCTCGTACCAGCCACGCTCACAATCGACGTGCAGCTGGTTCATGTTGATGCCGAAGCTGGTCGCGCAATCGGCCACCACGCCGCCGGGGAATTCGAGGGTGAAACGCGTGGTCTCGTCCACGCCGCTGAAAATCTGCGGACGCCGCGTTTCGTGCCTTGCGCTCACCGCCAGCGGTTCCAGGCCGGCCGCATAGCGCGCACCGTTGAGCGAATACACGCCCATGTCGTACATCGCGCCGCCGCCGCGCGCCGGATCCAGGCGCCAGTTACCCTTGGAATTCTCGTCGAACGCATTGAAGCCCGCTTCGGCGCGCACACGGCGGATCGCCCCATACGGCTTCTCGTCCACCCATGACATGATCCGCCGGGTGTTCGGCTCATGGTGCATGCGGTAGCCGATCGCCAGCTTGACCTTGTTGCGGTTGCAGGCATCGATCATGCGCTGTGCCTCGGCGGCGTTCATCGCCATCGGCTTCTCGCACCACACATGCTTGCCCGCTTCGGCCGCGGCGATGGTGAACTTGCCATGCAGGCTGTTCGGCAACACGACGTAGACCACGTCGATATCCGGGTTGTCGGCGATCGAGGCAAAGTTGTCGTAGTCGTAGATGTTGCGATCGGGCAGCTGGTAGCGCGCCTGCCATGCCTTCGCCTTGCCCGGCGTGCCGGTGACGATGCCGGCCAGGCGGCAATGCTTGGTCAGCTGCAGCGCCGGCGCCAGCCGGCCCTCGCTGTAGCCACCCAGCCCGACCAGGGCCACGCCCAGCGGCTTGCGCGACGGCGGCGCGGCCAGCGCGCGCAGCGGCCATGCCGATGCCGCCATCGCGCCCAGGGCGCCCTTCAATACCTGCCTGCGGGACCACTCGTTACTGCTCATCACGTCCTCCACGGGGTGAGCACGGCCGGCGGCCGCGGAATCTCGTCAGCTTGGCCCGATGCCGGCGGCGCGTCGCCACAGCAGGTCCACCAGCGGCGGCAGCCGACCGGCGGTGCCCAGCGCCAGGCCGCGGGCCAGGGTCAGGTGCATCTCGTCGTTGGAGAACACCTGGTTGATCGCATCGAAACTGTAGGCGGCCACGGTGTTCTCGCTGCGCCGCGTGCGCGCCCAGC
>DJAN01000123.1 GCA_002429615.1 Lysobacteraceae bacterium UBA6001 | reverse complement strand
GCCGGCCAGCGCCGGCCACTGCGCGTCCGGCAGCGCGTCCACGCGCGGCGCGCCAGCGCCGGTGACCAGCGTGCGGATCCACAGGCGCGGATGCGCATTGGCCAGTGCCTGCAACTCCTGGGCGAAACAGGCGTCCTCGGCGTGGCGAACCCAGTACAGCAGGGCCACGTCGCGATCGAAGCCACGCGCGGCCTGCGCGCGCAGCAGCGCGCGCATCGGCGTGATGCCACTGCCGGCGGCCAGCAGCAGCACCGGGGAGGTGCCCGACGGCCACTGGAAATCGCCGAAGCCCTGGCCCAGTTCGAACACCTCGCCAATCTGTGCGGTCTGCGCCAGATGCGGGCTGACCCGCCCCGCGCCGACCGTCTTCACGGTGATCTCGAAGCGCCCCGGACCCAGGACGGTCGGGCTGTAATGCCGGCGCAACCACACGCCCTGAAGCTGCACGCCAAGCTCCACGTGCTGGCCCGGCTGGACCCCGCGCCAATGGCGGTTGGCCTGCAGCAGCAGGGTCACCGCGCCATCGCCCTCGGCACGCCGCGCCAGCAGACGCGCGCGCGGACGCGCCCAGGTCCACAGCGGATTCAAGCGCGTGGCCCAGAAGTCGAAGAAGGCGGGATCGAGCCAGCGGCGGGTCGCGTCGAAGGCCGGGTCGGGGGAAGTGGGAGCTGCCATGACGTGCACTATACGCATGCGCGCACATCTGTGTATACAGTTGTATATTGGCGGCAGGCGCTATGATTCAGCCTCGCATCCGCCGGAACCACCATGCCCGCCAGTGCCACCGCCCTGCCCGACACCGCCCCGGCCCGCAAGCCGGCGATTTCGCGCGAGGATCTGCTGGCGGCGGCGCTCAAGCTCATCGGGCCGCACCGCAGCCTGTCGACGCTGAGCCTGCGTGAAGTGGCGCGCGAAGCCGGCATCGCGCCCAACAGCTTCTACCGGCAGTTCCGCGACATGGACGAACTGGCCGTGGCGCTGATCGACCTGGCCGGGCGCTCGCTGCGCACGATCATCGGCCAGGCCCGCGAGCGCGCCACCTCGACCGAACGCAGCGTGATCCGGGTGTCGGTGGAAACCTTCATGGAGCAGCTGCGCGCGGACGACAAACTGCTGCACGTGCTGCTGCGCGAGGGCGCGGTGGGCTCGGACGCGTTCAAGCACGCGGTGGAGCGCGAGCTGAACTATTTCGAGGAAGCGCTGCAGCACGACCTGGTGCGGCTGGCCGCGGCCGATGGCGCGGTGCTGTACGAACCGGCGCTGGTGGCCAAGGCGATCACCCGCCTGGTATTCGCGATGGGCGCCACCGCGATGGACCTGCCGCCGGAACGCGACGGCGAACTGGTCGCGCAGATTTCGCACATGCTGCGGATGATCATCACCGGCGCGCGCCAGCTCGGCGCTCCCGCGCACTGATGCTTCACGCCAACCCGCGCGCGCGGGCATACGCATAGGCTTCGGCGTTGCTCTCCAGGCGCAGCTTGGCCATCGCCGCCAACTTCTGCCGGCTCACCGTCTTGACGCTGCGGCCCAGCACCTGCGCCACCTCCGATACCCGCATGCCGCGCACGAACAGCTCGAACACCTCGCGCTCGCAGTCGGTCAGGGGACGATCGGGCACCTCCCCGGCGCGCTGCTCGCGTCCATGCCAGGCCGCGCGCAGCGATGCCCTGTAGTAGCTGCCGCCGGCATGGATCTGCGAGATCGCCCGCGGCAGCTCGCGCAGCGGCGCGGTCTTGAGCAGCACCCCTGCCACGCCGGTGCCGACCAGCATCTCCATCAGCGACAGATGATCGAGCAGGGTGAACACCAGCACTGGCAACGCCGGCCGTTGCCGGTGCAGCTGCCGCAGCATCGGCATGCCATCGGGATGGCGGCCGACCGGCATGTGCAGGTCGACCAGCGCCAGGTCGCACTCGGTCACCTGCAGCGTGCGGAACAGCGCATCGGGTGAGTCGGCCTCGGCGACCACCCGCATATCGGGGATGCGGGCCAGCACGCGACGCAGGCCGGTACGCACCAACGGATGGTCATCGGCCACGACGATCCGGATGACAGCCACTCGGGAACTCCAGCCGACAGGGGCGCGAAGGCTAACGCGGCGCCCTGCCGCCCCGCGGCGCATTCGTTTGCGAACCGGCCGATCGCGCGAACCATCCCCGCCGTGTGTCAGCCGCACGCGCCAGGCCACCAGCCGCCGGGGCTGCGCCGGCGCGGGCCGCGTCAAGGTCAGCGCGCTTGACCCCCCCTCCCCTCAGGAGGGCGACCACTGCGCCGCGTTGACCAGCCGCTCCACCATCGCATCCGGCGGATCGGCGTCCACCCGCACCGGGGGCAGGGGACGATCCACCGCCATCAGCGCGTACACCGCCGCCTGCGCGCTGCGCACCGAGTACTCGATGGTCAGCGCGGTTTCGTCCGCCAGTTCGACGTACTGGCCGAGGAAGGCGAGATTGCGCGAGCCGGCCGGCAGCGGCGGCGGGCGATCGCCCGCGTCGCGCGCCATGAACGGGCTGGTGACGTAGGGCATCGTGCAGGGAATGCAGTTGGATGCGGCCAGGATGTTCTCGCGTTCGCGCTCCGGGCTCTGCAGCTGGAACAGGACCTCTTCGAGAATCTCCGCACCGCTGCATTCGCGCATCGGCTTGCGCACGAGGTCGCCGGGCCGGTCATGCGCCAGTCCATAGCCCCACCACACCGAGATGTTTTCCGGCTGGTCGATGAAGAACGGCTGCGGATAGACCGCCAGGGTCAACAGCCAGCCGGAGCCATTGAAGCGGATCAGCTCGCCCTGCGTGCCGCGATCGCCACGAAAGCGGGCGAGCAGGGCCAGCAGCGCCAAGGCCACCATCAGTACGGCCACGACGATGCAGGGAATCGCGCCGAGGCCGAACGGGCCGGCGTCGACTTCGCGCACCGCCGCCGCCACGCGCATGCCGTCCTTGCCCAGCGGGCGGGACATCGCCTCGGCCGAGCCGGCCAGGCCGGTGTCGCCCTTCTGCACCACGTTGAAGGCGCCCTGGCGCAGCGCCAGGTAACCGTCGGCCGGGATATCGAGCGCGTCGAAAGCGCCGGTCAGGCGCAGCAGCGGCAGGCGGACCAGCGTCACCGCCGGCGTATCGCCGAGCTGCACGCGCGCGGCAATTCCCAACCGCGGCTGGCCGCCGTCACGCACGATCCGCACCTGCGCCTTGTCGTTCTGCAGCGCGGCTTCAAGCAGCGCCAGGCGCGAATAGCCGAAGTGGGCGCTGTCCGCATAGGCGTCGGCGAGATTGGCCGGCCATACCTGCACGTCCTCGGCACCCTTGAAGCGCTCGCGGATCGCCGCGGCCGCCGTGGTGGCATCCCCGCTGGCGAGCGCCGCGACCACCTGCTCGTCCTTCAGCAGTTTGTCGTACTGCCCGGCCTGGGTGACCAGCGCGCGGCCCACCTCGGCCAGTGCGCTCTCGCGGGCACGCTCCACCGCGCCGGTGACGTCTTCATGGCGCCACTGGGTATAGCCGTTCCATGCGAACCATCCCGCCAGCAACAGCAACATCAATGCCAGCAACGGCGCGCTCCTGCGCAGGCTGGACACGACCTGCCCGCCTTCGTTCGTCCCGCTCATCTCGACAGCCCCCTGTCAGCGCACGCCGGTGTGGCCGAATCCACCCGTACCCCGTGCACTGTCGACGAAAGTATCCACCACCTGCAACGTCGCGCGCACGATCGGCAGCAACACCAGCTGCGCGATACGGTCCCCCGGGGCGATCGTGAACGGCTCCCGGCCCCGGTTCCACACACTGATCAGCAGCGGCCCCTGGTAATCGGCGTCGATCAGCCCGGTGCCATTGCCGAGCACGATGCCGTGGCGGTGGCCGAGCCCGGAGCGCGGCAGCACGACCGCGCACAGGCCCGGATCCTCGATATGAATGGCGATGCCGCTGGGCAGCAGCGCCGCGTCGCCGGGCGCCAGGGTCATCGGCGCCTCGATCGCCGCGCGCAGGTCCATGCCGGCGCTGGACGCCGTGGCGTAGGCCGGCAGCGGCCATTCATCGCCGAAGCGCGGATCGAGCAGTTTCAGCTGCAGGGTGTGGTCGGTCACGCTCATGCCTTCAGTCTCTCCGAAACCAGGTCGAGCAGCCGCTCGGCCAGCTCGGCCTTGCTGCTGCTGGGGAAGGATCGCTCACCACCCTGCCAGTAGGCGGTGGCGGCGTTGTCGTCGCTTTCGAAGCCGCCACCGCTGATCCCCACCTGGTTGGCGATGATCAGGTCCAGGCGCTTGGCGGCGAGCTTGCCGCGTGCGTACTTCTCCACATCGTGGGTCTCGGCCGCGAAGCCGACCACCAGCTTCAGCGCACCGGTCTGGGCGGCGACCTCGGCCAGGATGTCCGGGGTGCGCACCAGCTCCAGGGTCAGGGTCTCGCCGGTCTTCTTGATCTTCTGCGGCACCGCGCGGCGCGGGGTGTAGTCGGAGACCGCCGCCGCGCCGATGTAGATATCGGCGGGGAAGGCGCCCAGCACCGCATCGCGCATCTGCGCGGCCGAACGCACGTCCACGCGCTGCACGCCGGGCGGGGTGGCCAGATGCACCGGGCCGGCGACCAGGGTGACCTCGGCGCCGTGGCGGGCGGCGGCGGCGGCCAGGG
>DJAN01000219.1 GCA_002429615.1 Lysobacteraceae bacterium UBA6001 | reverse complement strand
GGCTCGGCGGGCAGCGCAGGCGCGCTGGCACGCGCCGGCACGATCGCCGCGGTGGCTTTCTGCTCGGCGCGGGCGTTGTCCAGCGCACGCATCACCAGTTCCTCGTCGTAGTTGCTGGCGGCGACGATTTCCACGCCTTCCTCGGTACGACGGTTCGACAGGATCACCGCGTCCGGGCCGTGCTCTTCCCGCACCAGGCGGAAGGCGGTGCGCATGTCGGGGGCGACGAAGCGTTTGATTTTCATATCAGGGCCGGAATAGGTGTTCGGGTTCTGTGTTCGGGGTGACGACGCTTACAACCGCTATCAACTGATGGTGCCGACCAGCTTGAGCCGCTTGTCCTCCGGCACTTCGCCGTAGGCCAGCACCGACAGCGAGGGCACGCTGTGGCGGACCAGGCGGGCCAGGGCGGCGCGGACCGTTCCCGGTACCAGCACCACCGCCGGCTCGTTGCGCGCCTCCTGCTTGCCGACGCACTCGGCCAGACTCTGGTGCAGACGCTCGGCGAGACCGGGTTCCAGGGCCACGCCGTTGCCCTGCGTGGAGTCCTGCAAGACGCGTTCCAATTGCGGGGCGAGGGTGAACACCGGCAGCTCCGGCGACATCCCGGCGATCTCCTGGACGATGAAACGGCCCAGCGAGGTGCGCACGGCGGCGGTGAGCGCGGCCGGGTCCTGGCTGTGCGGGGCGTGCTCGACCAGCGCCTCGACGATCTTGCGCAGCTGGCGGATCGGGATGCGTTCGACCAGCAGGTTCTGCAGCACGCGCACCACCACCGACAGCGGCAGCGCCTTGGGTGTGAGGTCCTCGACCAGCTTGGGCGCGCTCTTGGTGAGCGTGGCCAGCAGCTGCTGCACTTCCTCGTGGCCGAGCAGCTCCGGGGCGTGCTCGCGGATCAGGTGCGACAGGTGGGTGGCGACCACGGTGGCTGGATCGACCACCGTATAGCCCACCGATTCGGCGTGGGCGCGCTGGTGCGGCTGGATCCACACCGCGTCCAGGCCGAACGCCGGGTCCTTGCCCGGGATGCCATCCAAGGCGCCGAGCGCGCCGCCCGGGTCCAGCGCCAGCTCGCGGTCCGGGTGGATCTCGGCGGTGGCCACCGGCACGCCGTGCACCAGCAGGCGGTAGGCGGTGGCACTGAGTTCCAGGTTGTCGCGGATGTGCACCGGCGGGATCAGGAAGCCGATGTCCTGGGTGAGCTTGCGGCGCACGCCCTTGATGCGCGCCATCAGTTCGCCGCCCTGCGCCTTGTCCACCAGCGGGATCAGCCGATAGCCGACCTCCAGGCCCAGCGGGTCGATCGGACGCAGTTCGTCCCAGCTCAGTTCGGCGGTGGGCGAGGGCGCCGCGCCCGGCGCACCCGGTGCGCGCGTGGCTGCTTCCGGGCCCGCCGCATCGGCATCGACCGGCCCGCGCTTGTGCAGCTTCCAGGCGATGAAGCCCAGGATCAGCGCCAGCGTCAAAAAGGCGACATTCGGCATGCCGGGGACCAGGCCGACCAGGCCCAGGATCGCCGCGGCCACCGCTAGCGCGCGGTGCTGGCCGAACACCTGGCCGACCATGGCCTGGCTCATGTCCTGCGCGCGCGAGGCGCGGGTGACCAGCATCGCCACCGCCGAGGACACCAGCAGCGCCGGCAGCTGCGCCACCAGGCCGTCGCCGATCGACAGCAGGGTATAGGTGGAGGCGGCGTCACCGAACGCCATGCCGTGCTGGAACATGCCCACGGCCAGGCCGCCGAGCAGGTTGATGAACAGGATCAGGATGCCGGCGATGGCGTCGCCGCGGATGAACTTGCTGGCACCGTCCATCGCGCCGTAGAAGTCGGCTTCCTCGCGCACTTCCTCGCGGCGCAGCTTGGCTTCCTCGCGGGTCAGCAGGCCGGCGTTGAGGTCGGCGTCGATCGCCATCTGCTTGCCGGGCATGGCATCGAGGATGAAGCGCGCGGTCACTTCCGACACGCGCCCGGCGCCCTTGGTGATGACCACGAAGTTGATGATGGTCAGGATCGCGAACACCACGATGCCGACCGCGTAGTTGCCGCCGATCACGAACTCGCCGAAGGCGGCGATCACCTTGCCGGCGGCATCATGGCCGCCCTGGCCGTGCAGCAGGATCACGCGGGTGGAGGCCACGTTCAGCGCCAGGCGCAGCATCGTGGTCATCAGCAGCACGATCGGGAAGATCGTGAATTCCAACGGCCGTTTCACGTACACCACGGCCAGCAGCACCATCAGCGAGATGGCGATGTTGAAGGTGAACAGCGCATCGAGCACCGGCGCGGCCAGCGGCACGACCACCATGGCCAGCATCGCCAGTACCACCAGCGGCGCGCCGAGGCCGCCGCGGATCAGCTCCAGCATGCGCCGGGCGTTCATCGGTTGCGGCTGGGCGCTCATGCCTGGCCTCCGGGCTTGGCGAATTCATCCAGCTCGATCGGCGGCAGGTCCGGCATCGGGCCGGCGCGCCACGAGCGCAGCTGGTACACGTAGGACAGCACCTGGGCGACGGCCGAATACAGTCTCACGGGGATTTCCTTGCCGAGTTGGCCTTCCCGATACAAGGCGCGTGCCAAAGGCGGCGCCGAGACGATCGCCACCCGGTGGCGCTCGCCGCTCTCACGGATGCGGAAGGCCATTTCGTCCACGCCCTTGGCCACCACCACCGGGGCGCGCATCTTGCCGCCCTCGTACTTGAGGGCCACCGCGTAGTGGGTGGGGTTGACCAGCACGACGTCGGCGGTGGGCACCGCTTCCATCATCCGGCGCTGCGACAGCTGCATCTGCATCTGCCGGATGCGGCCCTTGACCTCCGGGCTGCCCTCGCTTTCCTTCATTTCCCGCTTGATCTCCTCACGGGTCATCTTCAGCTTCCGCAGCCAGTTCCACTTCTGGTAAGGCGCATCGAACAGCGCCAGCAGCGCCAGCGCGCCGGCAGTGGCGACCATCAGGCGCAGGGTGAAGCCCAGGCCGTCGACGATCGCCGACTCCAGCGGCTGGTTGAGCATGCCGCGCAGCCCGTCCAGCCCGTGCACGATGACCAGTCCGGCGGCGGTGCCAACGAAGGCCACGCGCAGCAGGGACTTGACCAGTTCGGCCGCGCCCTGGACGCCGACCAGCCGCTGCAGGCCGTTGAGCGGATTGAGCTTGCCGAAGTTCGGCGTGAACGCCTTGCTGGAGAAATGCAGGCCGCTCATCGCGATCGGCGCCACCAGGCCGGCGAGCAGGCAGATGCCGGCCAGCGGCGCCATGACCCACAGCAGGTCCAGCAGCAGCTCGCCGAAGTGGCCGAACAGGGTTTCCGGGTGGCGCCACAGGTCCTCGCCGGGGCTCAGCGCGGTCTCCATCCAGCCACGTGCGCCGGCGGCCAGGCTGCCGGACATCGTCAGCAGCGCGACCACGCCCGCGCCGAACACCGTGGCGGTGGCCAGCTCGCGCGAATGCGGCAGGTTGCCCTGTTCACGTGCTTCGCGCAGGCGTTTGGCGGTAGGGAGTTCTGTGCGTTCGGCGCCGTCTTCGTTCTCGGACATCGGGCAGGCAGCGGGAGGGGAGCTGCCTGGGGTCCTGCAAGCGGCGTGCCGGCCGGATCAGGGTGTCGCGGTCGAGGTCCAGCTGCTGATGCCGGGGTCGGCGGCCACGGTCGGTTCGTCGATTTCCATGCGGTTGCGCCCCCCATGCTTGGCGCGATACAGCGCCGCGTCGGTGCGCGCCAGCAGCTGGCCCACGGTCTCGCCTTCACGCGCCCAGGCCACGCCCATCGAGCAGGTGACCTCCAGGACCACGTCGTCCACCGCGTAGGGCGTGCCGCAGATGGCGTCGTGGATGGTGCGCAGGCGTCCGTGGGCGACCGGCGACAGCCCCGGCATCACCGCCAGCAGTTCCTCGCCGCCGTAGCGGCCGACCTGGTCGCTGCCGCGCAGGCAGGCATCCAGGCGGCGGCCGACCCGGGCCAGCACCGCGTCGCCGGCCAGATGGCCGTAGACGTCGTTGATCTGCTTGAAGTAATCCAGGTCGATCAGCACCACCGCCAGGGGCTCGCCGTCGCGGCGCGCGGCGGCCACGCAGACCGCCATCGCCTCCAGGATGCCGGCGCGGTTGAGCAGGCCGGTGAGTTCGTCGCGGGTGGCCTTGATCGCCAGGCTGGCGCGCGCGACCTCCAGTTCCTGCTTCTCGCGCTGCAGCTCCTGGGTGCGCTCGTCCACCAGCCGCTCCAGCTCGCGCTCGCGCGCCAGCAGGCGGCTGACCCGCCAGCGCAGCAACCCCAGCACGGCGGCAAAGGCGAGCAGGACATAGGTCAGCACCGCCAGCGGGCTGCGCCACCACGGCGGCAGCACCTCGAAGGCGAGATGCACGGTATTGCTGAGCTGGCGCTGGCGCACATCCTGCGCCTGCAGTTCCAGCTCGTAACGGCCCGGCGCGAGGATCGGATAGACCAGATGGTCCTGCGGGGTGGTGATCCACTGGCCCTGGCGGTCGTTGATGCGGTAGCGGAACAACACGCGGTCGCTGCCGCCGCTGGCGCCGGGCGTGGATAGATCGATGTCCAGCGGCTGTTCGGACCACAGCAGCGCGCTGCCCGGCAACACCGGCAGGTCGCCGCGGCGGATGCGCGCGACCTCCAGCTGCAACGGGCGCGGCGTGAACAGCGCGGCCGGATCGAAGATGCGGCTCAGCCCACGGCTGGAACCGATCCATACCGCGCCGTCGCGGTCCTCGAAGAAGGCGTTGGCGGAGGTGTCGTCCCATAGCAGGCCTTCGGCCTGGGTGACGCGGATCCAGCGCCCGTCGCGCAGCAGGTCCACGCCCTGGCTGCTGCCCAGCCACAGCCAGCCACGGCTGTCGTGGCGCAGGATGTAGGGCATGATCCGCGACACCAGCGGATCGTCCACCGGTTGCACGGTCAGCCGGTTGCGCGCCTCGTCCATGCGGCCGTGCCACAGGCCGGCATCGTTGAGCGAAATCCACACCTCGCCATCCGGCGCGAGCGAAATGCGCGAGAAGTCCTGGCTCGGCAGCGCGCCGGTCACCTCGACGCGACGCCAATGGCCGTCGATGCGGCGATACAGGCCGGCGCTGGAGGTCATCCACAGCCGTCCGTCCGCGTCCATGCGCGCGTCGTCGAACGAGCTCACAGGCAACTCGCGTTCGCGCAGCGGACGATTCGCGCCCGGCGCGAGGCGAAACACACCGCGGCCGGTGACGATCCACAGAATGCCCTCGCGGTCGAACAGCATGACCCGCACGCCCGCCGGCACCTCGCCGATATCGCGCGTGCTGCCATCGAGCGGGTCGCGGCGCGCGATCATGCCGGAGGAGCGTCCCAGCCACACCGCGCCATCCGGGGCGGTCGCCAGGCTGATGGTCTGCTGCAGCGGCCGGCCGTCGGCCAGCGTCCACGGGCGCATGCGCCGCGCCTGCGGATCCAGCACGTTGCTGCCGGCATCGCCGCCGACCAGCAGTTCGCCCTGTGGCGTGCGCAGGATCGACCAGGTCGGCGCGCCGGCCAGGCCCTGGCTTTCTTCCCAGTGTTCAATGCGGTCGTAGGCCAGCCAGCGCTGCACGCCGAGGCCGCGGGTGCCGATCCAGAAACGGCCGTCGCGCTGCACCAGGATCGGACCCACCAGCGGGGTGATGTCCACACCCTGGCTGCGCGAGAACAGGCGCCAGTGGTCGCCTTCCCAGCGCACCAGGCCACCATTGGCGCGGGTGACGACGCGGCCGCGTGGATCCAGCGCCAGGTTGGTCGCGCCGGACAGCATGGTGAAGCCGCCACCGTTGGGGGCCGGATGATCGACGAAGCGGTCGCGCCCGGGGGGCAGCGACAGCACATGGTCGCCGCCGCGGACCCACAGCGTGCCGTCGCGGGCGCGCAGGATCGCCTGCCAGCGCTCCGCGGGCAGGCCTTGCGCCTCGCCCAGCAGCGAGACCCGGCCATTGGCCGCGATGCGGCACAGCTGGGTGCCGCAGGCGGCCCACAGCAGGGAACCTTCGGCCAGCAGCGCTTCGCCCATCGGTGGCAGCGCATGACCATCCAGGCGCAGGCCGACCGGACGGACCTGCCAGTCGTTGCCGGCCGCGGTGATGCGCAGCAGCTGGCGGTGGCTGACCGCGACGACGCCATCGTCCTGTGCCACCAGCGTGTTGCCGTTGTCGATCTGGATCGGGCGGCCGTCGCGCAGCACGCTCTGGAAGCGCGTGCCGCGGCGCACGTACAGGCCGTTGGAGGTGCCTACCCACAGCCGGCCGGCACTGTCCTCGGTGATCGCGCGGATATAGATGCTGCTGACCCCGGCTTCGCCGTCGACCAGGTGAAAGCGCTCGCGTTCGTAGCGGTGCAGTCCCAGTTCGGTGCCGACCCACAGGACGCCCTGGCGGTCTTCGTACAGCGTGCTGATCGACAGCCCCTGCAGTCCTTCGGCCTGTGCATAAGCGCGGAAGCTGTAGTTCTGGGCGATGGCGGGCAGGGCGAGCAGCCAGAACAGCGCGCAGGTCCAGGCCACGGCACGTCGGATGGCCGTGGAGGGTCGGTGGATCGGGTGCGGCATGGCGGCCACGTGACTGCGGATACTCCCCGGCATCGGCGAACCCTCTCCCCGGGGTTCGTCCGTCAAGGTTATCGGCCGTGGTGCCCGCAACTGTAGGGCGCGGCCGGTCAGCCGGTGAGCTGGCGGGCGGCGTCGAAGGTGGCGTCGAACAGGCGTTGTACGGGTGGGCCCATCTCGCCGGCCAGCATCGCCAGCAGGAACAGACCCAGCAGCACCGACACCGGCAGCCCGAGCTGGATGGGATTGAGTGCGGGCGCGGCCTTGGCCAGCGCGCCGAACGCCAGGTTCACCGCCAGCATCGCTACGATCATCGGCAGCGCCAGGGTCAGGCCGCCGCGCAGCACCTGCAGGAAGAAGGTCGGCGCGACCTCGGCGAAGGCGTGGGGATCGGGCAGGGCGGTGCCGATCGGTACCGCCTTGTAGCTGTCCATGATCAACGCGATCAGCGCCAGGTGTCCGTTGGCGACGAAGAACAGCAGGCCGAAGCCGAGGTAGAACCACTGCGCGATCACGCCGGAGGTGACGCCGCGCAGCGGATCGGACATCTGCGCGAAGGATAGGCCGGTACTTTGCGAGATCATTTCACCGGCGAAGGCGCCCGCCTCGAAGATCAACCGCAGCAGGAAGCCGATCGTCGCGCCGATCGCCAGCTCGCGCGCCACGCTGAGCACCACGGTGGCGTCGAAGCCATTCCATGCCGGGACCGGCGGCAGCATCGGCGCCAGCGCCATCGCCAGGGTGCCGGCGATCATCACCCGGATGCGCGCCGGTACCGCCTTGGTGCCGACCAGCGGCATCGCGGTGAGCACCGCGCCGATGCGCAGCATCGTCCAGAGGATCGCACCGACCATCGCGAACGCGCGCTGGCCGTCGATCACCATCTGGGTGGCGGCATCCATGTCGGCGGCTCCGGCGGCGCTAGCCGATCAGGTGGGGAATGCGCTGGAACAGCATGGTCGTGTATTCGACCAGGTGCGCGAGCAGCATGCTGCCGGTGGCGAACAGCACGGCGGTCAGCGCCACCGCCTTGGCGATGAAGGCGATGGTGGGTTCGTTGATCTGCGTGGCGGCCTGGATCACGCCGACCACCACGCCGACCACGAGCACGGCCAACAGGATGGGGCCGGCCAGCCAGAGGACGGTGACCAGTCCGCCGCGCAGTTCGGTCAGGGCGATTTCGGGACTCATGCTCCGATCGGATGCAAGGCGGGTGCCAGTCCAGATGACGGGGTTCCGGCGCGGACCACGCGGTGCCAGCGTGGCCTTGCGATCGAAGCGACGGGGTCAGCCAGGCGGACGTAGCGCACGTTCAGCGACATGACCTGTTCGTAACGCAGCACGAAGTAGTCGCCGTCAATGCGGTAGAACGGGGTGGGTTCCGGGCTGTCGGCCTTGTCGGTCCGAAGTGGCCGTCGCTGCACGGCTTCGAGCACGAGCCGGTCGAGCTTTCCTTCCGCATCGAAGTAATAGTCGACCAGCGTGCCGACATAGAGGACGGCTTCGCCCGCCACGTCCACCACCGCCGCGACGGACACCAAATCAGGTACCTCGTCGCGCGCGCAGTCCGCGCCGCTGAGCAGGTAGTACCACGGCGCACGCCGGAACCGGAGCAGCCAGGCGACGGGAGAACCGCCACGGTCCAGGTGCCAGCGCGAGATCAGGCGGCGGGTGAGCGGTGTCAGCAGGGCTGCGGCCAGCAGCTGCGAGCCGAAATACAGGGCGATCTGCCCCGCCTGGGCATCGGCACGGGCAATGGCTTCGGCCTGGACCGCCGGCGCGGAGGACAACAGCCCGAGCAGGATGCGCAGGTCGAGATAGCGCTCTCCCAGCGTGCAGGCCAGCAACCAGAGCAAGTGCAGCGCCAGTGACCAGAGGAAGCCTTCCGTCACCACGGTGCCGAATGGCGAGTAGTCGAGCTTGTCACGCTCGGTCAGCTTGACCTGCGAGCGGGAGATGAAGCCCGGCAGCAGGAGCAGGAAGACCACCAGGGCCGGCAGCGCGAGGTTCACGCGCGCAGCTGGGGTCAGCAGGCGCGGGGGACGTAGACCGGTATCAGGCGGAGGTCACGCTGGGTGGCTTCATCCCTGATCTCGATCACCACCGGCTCGGCTCCCTGCCGCGTTGTATCGGTGGTCAAAAAACGTCGCAGCTGTGCCAATCCCTGCGGATCGGCCAGCACCTTCTTGGCAAGGGGACTCTTGAGCGCTTTCATGGGGCGAATCTGGCACGCCCCGCGATGCGCTTCAAGCGCAAAAACGCATCGATACGACTACACCGCGTTGAAGCTCGCCGCCAGCGTGCCGACCACCAGCACCCAGCCATCCACCAGCACGAACAGCAGGATCTTGAACGGCGCCGACACCAGCATCGGCGAGAGCATCATCATGCCCATCGACATCAGCACGCTGGCCACGACCAGGTCGATGATCACGAACGGAATGAAGATCAGAAAGCCGATCTCGAACGCGGTCTTCAGCTCGCTGGTGACGAACGAGGCCACCAGCACCGGGAACGGCACCGCATCCGGGCCGCTGTACTTGCCGTCGCCGGCCATGCCGGCGAAGGTCATCAGGTCGGTCTCGCGCACCTGCGCCAGCATGAAGGCGCGCAGCGGCTGGGTGGTCAGCGTCCACGCGGTCTGGAAATCGATCTGGTTGTTGAGGTACGGCTGCAGGCCGCTGCTCCACATCTTTTCCCACACCGGCATCATCACCAGCGCGGTGAGGAACAGCGCCAGCCCGACCAGGATCTGGTTGGACGGCGTCTGCCCGGTGCCCAGCGCCTGGCGCAGCAGGCCGAGCACGATGGTGATACGGGTGAACGCGGTCAGCACCAGCAGCATCGACGGCAGCAGGGTGATCGCCGTCATCAGCAGCAGGGTCTG
>DJAN01000095.1:2722-3333 GCA_002429615.1 Lysobacteraceae bacterium UBA6001 | reverse complement strand
ACACGATCTACCCGGGGCAGACGCTCAAGCTGTATCCGGGCGGGGCTTCGGTGGCGTCGCGTCCGGTGCCGTCGAGCAGCGGCGGTGCCTCCACCCCGGCGCCAGCGGCCTCGCGCCCGGCGCCGGTCGCACCCACGCCGACACCGGCCGCGAGCGGCTTCAGCTGGCGCTGGCCGGCCGACGGCGTAGTGGTCGGCAACTTCGTGCCGGGCGAGACCACCAAGCAGGGCATCGACATCGCCGGCAGCAACGGCCAGGCGGTGAAGGCCGCCGCCGATGGCGTGGTGGTGTATTCCGGCTCGGGCCTGGTGGGTTACGGCGAGCTGATCATCATCAAGCACAACGAGCAGTGGCTGTCGGCTTATGGCCACAACCGCAAGCGGCTGGTGAACGAGGGCCAGATCGTGAAGGCGGGGCAGCAGATCGCCGAGATGGGCCGCAGCGGCGCCACCCGCGACATGCTGCACTTCGAAATCCGCTACAACGGCAAGCCGGTCGACCCGATGTCGTATCTGCCGAAGAAGTAGGGCCGGCGCCCGGCCAGGGCCGGAAGACGGGCCGGGTGTGAGCTTTATTGTGGGAGCGGCATCATGGTGGGAGGGGCTTCAGCC
>DJAN01000095.1:1724-2559 GCA_002429615.1 Lysobacteraceae bacterium UBA6001 | reverse complement strand
GGCTGAAGCCGCTCCTGCAGGGCGACGTTACGGCGCCGGTTCCAGGATCATCGCCAGCACCACCTTGCGGCCTTCGGCGGCCAGCACGTTGTAGGTGCGCGCGGCGGCATCGTTGCTCATCGCTTCCAGGCCGATCCCGCGGGTCAGGCAGGCGGCCAGCACCGCCGGCTCCGGGAAACCCTGGCGCGAGCCGGTTCCCAGCAACACCAGCGCCGGCGACAGCGCCAGCACGGCCTCCATGTCCGCCGGCTTCAGCGACGCCAGCCCGGCCACCGCCCAGTCCTCGACCAGCCGGTCCGGGGCCAGGATGAAGCTGCGCTCCAGCACGCGGTCGTTGACCTTGGCATGCCGGCCGTCGGCCGCGCGCAGGGCGTATTCGTAGTCCGGACGGTCTTCGGAAAGCTGCATGCCGGGATCAGCCGCGCGGCAGCACGATCTGGCGCTTGTCCTTGCTCGGGCGATACAGCACGGCCACGTGGCCGATGCGCTGCACCAGCGCCGCACCGCTGCGCGCGGTGATGTCCTCGATCATCGCGTCGCGGGACTCGCGGTCCTCGGCGGCGACCTTCACCTTGACCAGCTCATGGCGCTCCAGCACCTCGTCCAGCTCGGCCAGGAACGCCGGCGTTACCCCCTTGCCTCCGGTCTGCAGCAGGGCCTTGAGGTCATGGGCCATGCCACGCAGGAAACGGTTCTGGGAGGAGGTGAGCGCGGTGGACATGCAGGTCGAACGGGAAGCCAAGGGGGTTCAGGGTATCATGGCCGGCCCTTCGTACCTTCCAGACCATGGCCTCCCGCAGCAAGAGCAGCCAACGTTGGCTCAAGGAGCATTTTT
>DJAN01000095.1:457-1570 GCA_002429615.1 Lysobacteraceae bacterium UBA6001 | reverse complement strand
GTTGGCTCAAGGAGCATTTTTCCGACCCGTTCGTGAAAAAGGCCCAGTCCGAGGGCATGCGCTCCCGTGCCGCCTACAAGCTCGAAGAGCTGCTGGCGCGCGATCGCCTGCTCAAACCCGACATGGTCGTGGTCGACCTCGGCGCCGCGCCCGGCGGCTGGTCGCAGCAGGTCCGCAAGCAGATGGGCGACCGCGGCCGGGTGCTGGCCCTAGACATCCTGGAAATGCCCCCGCTGGCCGGGGTCGAGTTCCTTCATGGTGACTTCAGGGAAGAAACCGTCCTATCCCAGTTCGAAGCGATGTTGGGCGATCAGCCGGTGGACCTTGTGCTGTCGGATATGGCCCCCAATAAGAGCGGCATGGACGCGGTGGACCAGCCGCGGATGATGCATCTGGCCGAGTTGGCGATGGATTTCGCCGACCACCACCTCAAACCGGGGGGCGCTTTCCTGATCAAGCTGTTCCAGGGCGTCGGTTTCGATGAATACGTCCGCGAACTGCGCCGCCGGTACGACAAGGTGTCCATCCGCAAGCCCGAGGCCTCGCGCAAGCGTTCGCCGGAGGTGTATGCCCTCGGACAGGGCAAGCGTGCCCAGATCAAGTAAGCTGCTGCCAGACAACCGTGAACCGCCGTAAGAAGAAGCCTAGAGAGGGACACCGGAGCCAATGAGGATGAACGACTTGACCAAGAATCTGCTGCTTTGGGTGGTGGTCGCCGTCGTGCTGATGGTGGTGTTCCAGAGCTTCTCGCCGCGGGCCTCCGGCGGTGCGGGCGAAAGCATCAGCTACACGCAGTTCCTGCAGGACGTCGACAACGGGCGCATCAAGGCGGTGGAGATCACCGACGATACGACCCTGACCGCGAACTCGATCCGCTACACCCGTACCGACGGCACCCAGGGCACCCTGTTCGGGCCCAAGGACGACAGCCTGGTGAACGTGCTGTACGCCAAGAAGATCGAGATGAAGCGGGACAAGCCCAGCAACGGCATCAGCTGGGTGGCGGTGCTGTTCAACTTCCTTCCGGTGATCCTGATCATCGGCTTCTGGCTGTTCATCATGCGCCAGATGCAGGGCGGCGGCGGCGGTGCCAAGGGCGCGATGTCCTTCGGC
>DJAN01000095.1:0-220 GCA_002429615.1 Lysobacteraceae bacterium UBA6001 | reverse complement strand
GGGCGCGATGTCCTTCGGCAAGTCGCGCGCCAAGCTGCAGGGCGAGGACCAGATCAAGATCACCTTCGCCGACGTCGCCGGTTGCGACGAGGCCAAGGAGGAGGTCGGCGAACTGGTCGACTTCCTGCGCGACCCCTCCAAGTTCACCAAGCTCGGCGGCAAGATCCCGCGCGGCGTGCTGATGGTCGGCCCCCCGGGTACCGGCAAGACGCTGCTGGCC
>DJAN01000206.1:23218-23608 GCA_002429615.1 Lysobacteraceae bacterium UBA6001 | reverse complement strand
AACCTCGGCCAGGCGCCGGCGCGCCAGGCCGCGCTCGCCGCCGGCATCCCGACCGCCACCGGCGCCACCACGATCAACAAGGTCTGCGGCTCGGGCATGAAGGCGATCATGCTCGGCCATGACCTGATCAAGGCCGGCTCGGCCAGCATCGTCGTCGCCGGCGGCATGGAGTCGATGAGCAACGCGCCGCACCTGATTCCGAACTCGCGCACCGGCAACCGCTACGGCAACTTCCAGGCGGTGGACCACATGGCCTGGGACGGCCTGACCAATCCCTACGACGGGCAGGCGATGGGCGTGTTCGGCGAGAAGGCGGCCGAGAAGTTCGGCTTCACCCGCGAGGAACAGGACGCCTATGCGATCCAGTCGGTGCAGCGCGCGCAGGCCGCG
>DJAN01000206.1:0-23069 GCA_002429615.1 Lysobacteraceae bacterium UBA6001 | reverse complement strand
TGCAGCGCGCGCAGGCCGCGCAGGCCGCGGGTGCGTTCGCCGACGAGATCGTCGCGGTGAAGGTCGCCGGCCGCAAGGGCGAAGTCGAGTACGCCGAGGACGAACAGCCGGGCAAGTCGGACATCAGCCGCATCCCGACGCTGAAGCCGGCCTTCAAGAAGGACGGCACGGTGACCGCGGCGAGCTCGTCGAGCATCTCCGACGGCGCCGCCGCCACCGTGCTGCTCAGCGCCGAGGAAGCGCGTCGGCGCGGGGTCACGCCGCTGGCGCGGATCGCCGGCCACGCGACCTTCTCGCAGGAGCCGGAGTGGTTCACCACCGCCCCGATCGCGGCAATCGAGAAGCTGGTCGCGCAGACCGGCTGGAAGCTGGAGGACGTGGACCTGTTCGAGATCAACGAGGCCTTCGCGGTGGTGGCGATGGCGCCGATCAAGCAGCTCGGCCTGGACCCGGCGAAGGTCAACGTGAATGGCGGTGCGTGCGCGCTCGGCCATCCCATCGGCGCCTCCGGCGCGCGCCTGGTGGTGACGTTGGTGAACGCGTTGCGCAAGCGCGGCGGCAAGCGTGGCATCGCTACTCTGTGCATCGGCGGCGGCGAAGCGACGGCCATTGCCATCGAATTGATTTGATTGGAATTCACACCCCCCCGTAAAAGATGAATGCGGGTGTGCTTGACACCGGTCTTTGGCTTGTCATCATGTTGGGGGCGCGCAATAGCGCGTTGCCTAACTAACGACGAGGATTGAGACAAATGAGCATCAACAAGCTGCTGATCGCGATGGCCCTGGGCCTGGCCCTGGCTGCCTGCTCGAAGCCGGAACAGGCGCAGGACGCCGCCGCTTCGGCCAACGAAGCCGCCACCGACGCCCAGGCTGCTGCCGACCAGGCTGCTGCTGCCGGCGCCCAGACCGCCGACGCTGCCCAGGCCGCCGCTGACACCGCCGCGACCGCTGCCGACACCGCTGCCGACGCTGCGCAGACCGCTGCCGGTGCGACCACCGACGCCGCTGCCGACGCTGCTGCCGACACCGCCAAGGCTGCGGAAGACACCGCCGCTCAGGCGAAGGACGCCGCCGAAGAAGCCAAGAAGTAATCACTTCTGGTCTCTGGCAAGTCCGAAAAGCCGCCGGGTAACCGGCGGCTTTTTCTTTGCCCGCGCACCGGCATCGCGCCGATGCCGGATTCACGTTGCACTGCCCCACCACCGCTCTAAGCTCGGCCTCCCAATCCACATTTAAGGGAAGTCCGATGCGCCTTCATGTCCCCCTCGCCGCCAGCGCCGCCTTGCTGCTCACCCTGACCGCCTGCCAGGGTCCGCAGGCCGAACAGGCCAAGCGCGATGCCGCCGCGGCCGCGGACAACGCGGCCGCCGCCACCAACCAGGCGCTGGACCGCGCCGCCGAAAAGGCCCGGGCCGCCTCCGACCAGGCCGCGGCAGCCGCGCGTGATGCCGCCGACGATGCCAGCGCCGCCGCCCACCAGGCCGGCGATGCCACCCGCGATGCGGCTGCCGATGCCGCCAACGCCACCGCCAATGCCGCCCAGGCCACCGCCGACAAGGCCCGTGAAATGGCCGACAAGGCCGACCGCGCCGCCAAGGACGAGCAGGCTCAGCACTGAGCCGGAGTTCCCGCGCGCGTTGCCTCAGGGCAGCGCGCGCGCCAGCAGGCCGGTCACCGGCGCGGCATCGTCCAGGGTGCCGAAGGCCAGTCCATGCCGGCCCGCCAGACGCGAGGCGATGAAGGCCTCCGCGGCCGGGCTGCCGGCACGCAGCAGCAAGGCCGCCTGCAGCACCAGGGCGCAGCGTTCGACCACGCGGCGTGCGTCGAATTCGTCGGCACCGCGCGCCAGCATCTCGCGCAGCGGCGCTATCGCGGCGGCGTAGGCCGGTGGCGCCACCTCAACCTGTTCCAGTTCGTGCAGCACGGCCTGTCCGCAGGCCGGGTCACGTGACAGCGCGCGCAACACGTCCAGGCACTGGATGTTGCCGCTGCCCTCCCAGATCGAATTGAGCGGCGCCTGGCGGTAGAGCCGCGGCAGCATGGATTCCTCGATGTAGCCCGCGCCGCCCAGGCACTCCTGTGCTTCGTTGACGAACGCCGGCGCGCGTCGGCACAACCAGTATTTGCCGAGCGCGGTGGCGATGCGCGCGAACGCGGCCTCGCCGGCATCGTGTTCGGCGCGATCGACCGCACGCGCCACCCGCAATGCCAGGGTGGTCGCGGCCTCGCTTTCGATCGCCAGGTCGGCCAGCACGTTGCCCATCAGCGGATGCTCCACCAGGCGCCGGCCGAAGCTGCGCCGATGTCGCGCGTGATGCAGCGCCTGCACCAGCGCCATGCGCATTTCCGCCGCGGCACCGAGCATGCAGTCCAGCCGCGTCATCATCACCATCGGAATGATCGTGGCCACGCCGCGACCTTCCTCGCCGATGCGTCGCGCCCAGGCGCCGCAGAACTCGACCTCGCTGGAAGCGTTCGACCAGTCGCCGAGCTTGTCCTTCAGGCGCATCAGGCGGAATGCGTTGCGCCGCCCATCGTCCAGGCGCCGCGGCATCAGCAGGCAGGTCAGGCCACCAGGCGCCTGCGCCAGCACCAGGAAGCCATCGGACATCGGCGCGGAGAAGAACCATTTGTGCCCGACCAGCGCATAGCCGTCGTCGCCGGCGATCGGCGTGGCCACGGTGGCATTCGCGCGCACGTCCGAGCCGCCCTGCTTCTCGGTCATGCCCATGCCCAGCGTGATGCCACGCTTGGCGGCGACCGGCACGTCGCCCGGGTCGTAGGCGGGTTCGGCGGCCAGCCGGGTCCACTCGTCCAGCGCCGTCGACTGCCGCAGCACCGCGACGCCGGCATGCGTCATCGTCAAAGGGCAACTGGTGCCGGCATCGGCCTGGTGGTGCAGATAGCTCAGCGCCGCACGCGCGACATGCGCGCCCGGCGTGGCCGCATGCCAGGACAGCCCGGCGACGCCGCCCTGCTTGGCCAGATCCATCAGCTGGTGATACGCCGGATGGAATTCCACCACGTCGACACGATGCCCCTGCGCGTCGTGCGTGCGCAGCCGGGGCCGATCGCGGTTGGCCTCGAAGCCCAGGTGGTACAGCAGGTCGCCAGCCATCGCGCCGTAGGACGCCAGTACCGGCAGGAAGCGCTCGGCGCCTTCGCGGGCGACCGCTTCGCGCAGCACCACGTCGTCGCCCCACAGGTCACGCGGCGCGAACGGCGGTGGCTGGTTCTCCACGACATGGGTTTCGAACGGTGGCACGGCCGGCGACTGCATCAGCGCACTCCCACGAGGGACTGCGGGCATTGTGGCGCATGCCACGGGCGTGCGGATTCTCGCCGCCTGCACGCGGGGGCGGCGACAGTGGGCGCATGGACGACCCGCGCGACCTGGTGGTGATGCGACCCGAAGGGCTGTATTGCCCGGCGGGCGACTTCCATATCGATCCGTGGCGGCCGGTGGCGCATGCCGTCATCACGCACGGACACGGCGACCATGCGCGCGCCGGGATGGGCCGCTATCACTGCCTGGACAGCTGCCTGCCGGTGCTGCGCTGGCGGCTCGGCGAGCAGGATTACCACGCGCATGCGCCAGGCGAGGCATTCACGCTGGGCCGCGCGCGCGTGTCGCTGCATCCCGCCGGCCATGTGCTCGGCTCGGCGCAGGTGCGCATCGAGGTCGGTGGGCAGGTCTGGGTCGCCTCCGGCGACTACAAGCGCCAGCCCGATCCGACCTGCGACGCCTTCGAGCCGGTCGCCTGCGATGTCTTCATCACCGAAGCCACGTTCGCGCTGCCGGTCTACCGCTGGCCGGACACCGCCGCGGTGTGCGACGAGATCGTGCAGTGGCGCCACGCCTGCGCCGAACGCGGCGAGACCGCAGTGCTCTACTGCTACGCACTGGGCAAGGCGCAGCGCGTGCTGGCCGAACTGCGCGGGCGTGGCGAGCCACCGGTGCTGCTGCATGGCGCGGTCGCCGCCGGCGTGGCGGTGTATCGCGACGCCGGCATCGCGATGGTCGATACCGAAGCAGTCTCCGAGCAGCCGCGCGACCAGGACACCGCCGGCCGCCTGGTGATCGCGCCCCCCTCCGCCGCGGGCAGTGCCTGGCTGCGGCGCTTCCGGCGCGCGCAACAGGGTTTCGCGTCGGGCTGGATGCGGCTGCGTGGCAACCGCCGGCGACGCAACTACGACCGCGGCTTCGTGCTCTCCGACCACGCGGACTGGCCGGCGCTGCTGCAGACCATCGCGCAGACCGGGGCACGCCGGATCATCGCCACGCACGGAAACACCGATGCGCTGATACGCCACCTGCGCGAGCACGATGTGGCCGCCGAAGCTTTCCACACCGCCTACGGGGAAGAGACATGAACCGCCCACCTGTTTTCCGTCCGTATTCGCGCCCCTGCCATCCGCTCGCCGGCGGCAAGGTGTTCCGCCGCGCCGCGCTGGGGTTCCGCCTGCGCTGCGCGCCAATGCCCGCCCCCGTGCTGGCCGGTTTCACCGTGCGCGCGCTGGCCCTGCGTCGCCTGGATGGTCCCTCGGCTTGAAGCGCTTCGCCGCCCTGTTCCGCGAGTTGGATCGAAGCACCGGCACCGGCGACAAGCGCGCCGCCCTGGTGCGCTATTTCCGCGATGCCCCGCCCGCCGATGCGGCCTGGGCGCTGTACCTGCTCAGTGGTGGCAAGATCGCCGGCGCACGCACGCGGATCGCCAGCAGCACGGAACTGCGCGAGTGGATCGCGCCGCTCGCCGGCATCGACGACTGGCTGGTGGCCGACAGCTACGACCATGTCGGCGATCTCGCCGAAACGCTCGCCCTGCTGCTCGACGACCCGGACCGCGTGGCCGAGGACGTGCCGCTGTCGGCATGGATCGAGCAGCGCCTGCTGCCGGTGGCCAACACCCCGCCGGCACAACGGCGCGCGGTGGTGGAAGCCGCCTGGCGCACGCTGGATTTCGACCAGCGCCTGCTGTTCAACAAACTGCTGACCGGCGCGCTGCGCGTGGGCGTGTCGCAACGACTGGTGCAGCAGGCGCTGGCCGAGCTGTCGGGGGTGGACATCGCGCGCATCGCGCAGCGCATGCTCGGCAGCTGGCGGCCCAGCCCCGATTTCCTCGCCGACCTGCTGTCCCCCGACACCCTGGAAAGCGACCGCCAGCAGCCCTACCCGTTCTTCCTGGCCTCGCCGCTAGAGGGCGCGCCGGAGGCCCTGGGCGAAGTGGCGCAGTGGCTGCTGGAATGGAAGTGGGACGGCATCCGCCTGCAGCTGATCCGGCGCGGCGAGGACATCGCGCTGTGGTCGCGCGGCGAGGAGCGGCTGGACGGGCGCTTCCCGGAGATCGAACGCGCCGCCACCGCCCTGCCCGCCGGCACGGTGATCGACGGCGAACTGCTGGCCTGGCGCCAGGGCGAGCCGCAACCGCTGCCGTTCGCCGCGCTGCAGACCCGCATCGCGCGCCTGCGCCCCGGCCCCAAGACCCTGGCCGACGCGCCCGCGCGGCTGGTCGCCTACGACCTGCTCGAACTGGCCGGCGAGGATCTGCGCGAGCGCCCGCTGCACGCGCGCCGCGCGTTGCTGGAACAGGTGCTGGCGGCGCTGGACGATCCGCACCTGGTCGCTTCGCCGCAGGTGGTCGCGGCCAACTGGGACGAAGCCGCCGCGCAACGCGCGCAGTCGCGCGGACGCGGCGTGGAAGGGCTGATGCTCAAGCGCGCCGATTCGCCCTACCGCAGCGGCCGGCGCCGCGGCGACTGGTGGAAGTGGAAGATCGACCCGCTCACCATCGACGCGGTGCTGCTCTACGCACAGGCCGGCCACGGGCGGCGCAGCACGCTGTACACCGACTACACCTTCGGCCTGTGGCGCGATGGCGAACTGGTGCCGGTGGCGAAGGCGTATTCCGGCCTGGATGATCGCGAGATCCTCGATCTCGACCGCTGGATCCGCGCGCACACCACCGAGCGCTTCGGCCCGGTACGCGCGGTCACGCCGGAACAGGTATTCGAACTCGGCTTCGAGGCGGTGAACGCCAGCCGCCGGCACAAATCCGGTATCGCGGTGCGCTTCCCGCGCATCCTGCGCTGGCGCCATGACAAGCGCCCGGCCGATGCCGATGCCCTGGCCACGCTGCAGGCCTTGGCCAGATGAGCGCGGCGGACGCGTCGCGACGCTGGCGCGCATGGTTCGCGCAACGTGGCTGGCGCCCCCTGCCGTTCCAGCGCGAGGCATGGCGACGTTACCTGGCCGGCGAATCCGGCCTGCTGCATACGCCCACCGGCAGCGGCAAGACGCTGGCCGCGCTCGGCGGGCCGCTGCTGGAGGCGCTGGCCGCGCCTGCCGCACCGAAAGCGCGGCGTGGCGCCGTGCGGCCGCTGCGGCTGCTGTGGATCACGCCACTGCGCGCGCTCGCCAGCGATACCGCACGCGCGTTGCGTGAGCCCTGCCAGGCGCTCGGGCTGGACTGGCAGGTCGGCCTGCGCACCGGCGATGCCAGCGCACGCGAAAAGCGCATGGCGCGCGCCGGCCAGATCGATGCGCTGGTGACCACGCCCGAATCACTGGCGCTGCTGCTGTCCTATCCCGACAGCGCCGAGCGTCTGCGCGCGGTGCGCTGCGTGGTCGTCGACGAATGGCACGAGCTGCTCGGCAACAAGCGCGGCGTGCTGCTGCAGCTGGGGTTGGCAAGACTGCGCGCCCTGGCACCGGCGCTGCGTGTGTGGGGGCTGTCGGCGACCCTGGGCAACCTCGAACAGGCGCGCGACGTGCTGCTGCCGTCGCAGCCACACGCCGCCATCGTCAGCGGCGCACGTCCGCGCCGCCTGACCCTGGAGACGCTATTGCCCGCGCAGGACGAGCGCTTCCCGTGGGCTGGTCATCTTGGCCTGTCGCAGCTGGCGCGCGTGCTGGATACCGTGATGCGCGCGCGCACCAGCCTGCTGTTCACCAACACGCGCGCACAGGCCGAGCTGTGGCACCAGGCGCTGGCGGCGGTGTGGCCGGAGGCGGCGACGACACTGGCGCTACACCATGGCTCGCTCGATCCCGTGCTGCGCGCCGCTGCCGAGGAAGGCCTGCGTGCCGGCAGCCTGCGCTGCGTGGTGGCCACGTCCAGCCTCGACCTGGGCGTAGACTTCCCCGCCGTCGACCAGGTGCTGCAGCTCGGCAGCCCCAAAGGCGTGGCACGGCTGCTGCAGCGGGGCGGCCGCGCACGACACCGGCCGGGCGAATCCGGGCATGTCGTCTGCGTGCCGACGCACGCGCTGGAACTGGCCGAATACGCGGCCGCGCGACGGGCGTTGGCGCGCGGCGCGATCGAGGCGCGCCCACCGCCGCGCCTGTGCCTGGACGTGCTGGCCCAGCACTGCGTGAGCTGCGCGCTCGGCGGCGGCTTCCACGCCGACACCTTGTTCGCCGAAGTGCGCGGCACCGACGCCTTCGCCGCGCTCGATGCCGCGCACTGGCAGGGCGTGCTGGACTTCATCGTGCAGGGGGGCGCGGCGCTGGCCAGCTACCCGGAGTTCCACAAGGTCGTCCGCGACGAGTACGGCATCTACCGGGTGGTGGATCGACGCATCGCGCTGCGTCATCGCCTGTCGATCGGCACCATCACCAGCGATGGCAGCGTGCGCGTGCGTTTCCTGCGCGGCGGTGATCTCGGTTCAGTGGAGGAACAATTCGTCGGCCGGCTGCGGCGCGGCGACCGTTTCCAGTTCGCCGGCCGGCTGCTGGAGCTGGTGCGGCTCGAGGACATGACCGCCTACGTGCGCCTCGCCAAAGGCGGCGACGGCAGCGTGCCGCGCTGGATGGGCGGGCGTCTGCCGTTGTCGGACACGCTCGGGCACGAGATGGAGGCCGTGCTGGGCGCAGCGGATGACTCCCCGGAGCGGCGCGCGCTCGCGCCACTGCTGCAGCTGCAGGCGCGGCTATCCGCCCTGCCCGGCCCGGGCCGCCTGCTGGTCGAGTACCTGCGCACGCGCGAAGGCCGGCATCTGTTCGTGTATCCGTTCGCTGGCCGCCAGGTCCATGAGGGGCTCGCCGCGTTGCTGGCGCTGCGCTGGGGCCGGCATCAGCCCAACAGCTTCGACTACGCGTGCAACGACTACGGCCTGGTGTTGTCGCCGGCCAACGACGCGGTGCCCGATGCAGAGCTGCTGCGCAGCCTGCTGGCGCCGGCCGGGCTGTTCGAGGACCTGCGCGAAAGCCTCAACCTGGCCGAGCTGGCGCGCCGGCAGTTCCGCGAGATCGCGCGCGTCGCTGGCCTGCTGGTGCCGGCGCTGCCCGGGCGCACGCCGCGCAGCCAGCGCCAGCTGCAGGCCTCGGCCGGACTGCTGCACGACGTGCTGCGGCGTTTCGATCCCGATCACCTGCTGCTGCAGCAGGCCGAACGCGAGGTGCTGTCCGGGCAGCTGGCGCTGCCCCGTCTGGCCGCCACGCTGGAGGACTGCACGCAGCGCGCGTTGTGCCTGCGCCTGCCCGCCAGCCTGACCCCGTTGTCATTCCCGCTCTGGGCCGAACGCAGCCGCGGCCAGCTCAGCACCGAGGACTGGCGCACGCGGGTGATGCGCGCCGCGGCCCGGCTGGAGCGTCGTCATGGCGCATGAGTGGCGCACCACGCTAGCGGGCGAGGACGTCGTGCTGCTCGGCGCGCGCGCCCTGTACCGGCCCGCGTGCGCGGCGCTGCTGATCGCCGACCTGCATCTGGGCAAGGGCGATGTGTTCCGTCGCGCCGGCATCGGCCTGCCCGCCGGCGGCACGCTGCACGACCTGCAACGCCTGGATGTGCTGCTGGACGCCTACCCCACGCGCACGCTGTGGATCCTGGGCGACCTGCTGCACGGCCCGCTGCGCGAGGCGACCTGGCTGCAGCAGTGGCGGCAGTGGCGGTTGCGGCATGCCGCGCTGGAGATCGCGGTGATCCGTGGCAACCACGACCGTGTGCTGCGCGCCGCCGCGCTGGACGTGCGCGATGTCGGTGAACGCGTGGACGACGGCGCGCTGGTGCTGCGCCATGATCCGGTCGCCGAAGCCGGCCGGCATGTGCTCTGCGGGCACGTGCATCCCCTGAGCGAACTGCCCGGCGTGCGCCGGCGTTTCCCTGCGTTCTGGCTGCGCCCCGGGCTGACCGTGCTGCCGGCGTTCTCGCATTTCAGCGCCGGCGTGGTCGCGCCGCTGCGTGCGCACGAACAACTGGTGGTGTGCGTGGACGATGCCGTCGTCGCCCTGCCGGTGCCGCGCTGACTCAGGACGGCAGCGCCAGCGCCGCCTGCAACGGATGCCGCTCCAGCGCGGCGAGGAATTCCGGTGCCAATGCCAGCTGCCCCAGCCAGCCGTGCTGGGTGCCACTGAGCACGCGCAGCATATGGCCGCGCCCGCCGGGCATCCGCCCGAGCGGACGCAGGCCGATGTCGCGCACCCGCGCGGCAAAATCGCGATCGGACTGGAACAGCGGCGTCAGCCAACGGCTCCAGAAGTGGTAGATCGACACATGCGCCTGGCGCTCGTGCTGGTACAGCGGCAACGCGCGCGCCAACGAGCTTTCCACGCGCAGCGCGTGGCACAGCGCCCAGGCATCGAGCAGCGCCATGTTGACGCCCTGCCCCAGCTGCGGGCTCATCGCGTGCGCGGCATCGCCGGCCAGCACCAGGCGTCCCCAATGCCATTCGCGCGCGACCGCATCGCGGTAGGCGGCGGTGGCCAGCTGTGCCGGCTCGCGGATGCCGGCGAGGCAATCGCGCGCGTCCGGCCACAGCGACGCGATTTCCTCCAGCCAAGGGGCGATGCCGTCCTCGCGCCAGCGCGCGAAATCCTCGCGTGGCAGGCTCCAGAAGAAGCTCATCCGCGGTTGCGGGTCGTCCGGGCGGGTGCCCACCGGCAGCAGGCCGATCATCTTGCGTGCGCTACGGTAACGCTGGCGCAGTTCGTCGGCGTGCGCCCAGTCGCCGCGCGGCACCAGGCACCACAGTGCGCCCCAGGGATAGGCGCGATCCAGCCGCGGCTTGCCGACCAGCCCGCGCAAGGTGGAAGCGGCGCCATCGGCGGCGACCACCAGGTCATAACCGTCGTACCAGCGGCCCTCCTGTGACTGCACGCGGCCACGCTCGGGATCCACCGCGACGATGCGCGTGCCCGCATGCAGCTGCGGCGACTGCCAGGCATCGCGCAGCAGCATGAACAGCGCACCACGCTGCAGGCCCAGGCCGAACAGCCGAGGTTCCAGGTCGCGGTAGCGCATGTCCATTACCGCGCGGCCGCCGGCAATATCGCCGTAGAGGCGATGCACGGGCGCGCCATGGGCCAGGACGCCGTCCAGCAGGCCCATGCGCCAGAGCACCTGCAGGCCGCTGGGCTGGAGCAGGAAGCCGGCGCCGACCGGACCGGGTTCGGCGGCCTGTTCGAAGACCTCGACATGATGGCCGTCGCGCTGCAGCAGCACGGCCATGGCCTGGCCGGCGGTGCCGTAACCCACTATCGCGATCCGTCGCTGCTGCACTGCCATCGTGGTTCCGAATGTCTACCGATGCCGGCATCGTAGAAGAATCGCCGCATTCCTCACAGGCGCGAGGCGGGCAAAAAAAAACCCCGCCGAAGGCGGGGTTTCAAAGCACGTCCGGCTGGATCAGCCGACCGGCGTGATGTTGGAAGCCTGGGCACCCTTCGGTCCCTGGGTCACGTCGTACGTGACCTGCTGGCCTTCCTGCAGGCTGCGGAAGCCCTTGGAATTGATCGCGGAGAAGTGCGCGAAGACGTCAGCGCTGCCGTCCTCCGGTGAAATGAAGCCAAATCCCTTGGCGTCGTTGAACCACTTGACGGTACCGTTCGGCATGGTGATGCGAGACCTTTGCAAAATTGAATGGGTGGTGTGCGGCTGACGCACTTGCCGAGTATGCAAAGCTTATGCCCCGAAGACAATCACCCTCGCGCAAGTTCGCCAATCAGTTCCGGAAGCCCGGTCGAGGCCGCCTCGACGTTGGCCAGCACCTCGGCCAGGGTGATCTCCTGGGCATCGCCGCAACCGGCCGCCCAGTTCGCCACGATGGCCAGGCAGGCGTAGTCCAGCCCCAGCTCGCGGGCCAGCCCGGCTTCGGGCATGCCGGTCATGCCGACCAGGTCACAGCCGTCGCGACGCATCCGCGCGATTTCCGCGATGGTTTCCAGCCTCGGGCCCTGGGTGGCGCCATAACAGCCGCCATCGACAAGCTTGACCCCGGTCACACGCGCGGCCGCCAGCACCTTGCTGCGGAACAACGGCGAATACGGATGGCCGAAATCGACGTGCACCACCTCGCTGCCCTCCTCCTCGCAGATCGTGGAGATGCGGCCCCAGGTGTAGTCGATCAGCTGGTCCGGGCAGGCCAGCACGCGCGGGCCGTAGGCGTCGGTGATGCCGCCCACGGTATTGAGCGCCAGCACGCGCTGCGCGCCGATCTGCTGCAGCGCGGCAAGGTTGGCGCGGTAGTTGACCTTGTGCGGCGGCAGCGAATGGCCTTCGCCATGCCGGGCCAGGAAGGCCACGCGCTGGCCGAGCAGCGTGCCGACGCGCACCGGGCCGGACGGGCTGCCGAAACGGGTCTGCACGTCGTGGGTCTGCACGTCGTCGAGCTGGGCCAGCTTGTAGACGCCGGTGCCGCCAATGACGGCCAGGGAGATCGGATGGTTCATGCGTGCGGTTTCCGCGGCTCGGTCCGGGTCAGTCCTTCATCGCGTAGATGGCCGGCGCGCCCCGGTACAGCTCGTTGACGTCCATGCCGAAGCCGAACACGTAGCGGTCGGCGACTTCCACGCCCGGATAGTCGGCGCGCACGCCCGGCACGCAGCGGTCGTGCTGCTTGATGGTCAGCGCGGCGATGCGCACGTCGGTGGCGCCCTGCTCCAGGCACCACTGGCGCACGCCCTGCAGGGTGTAGCCCTCGTCGAGGATGTCGTCGACCAGCAGCACGCGGCGGCCGAACAGCGCGGTGGCCGGGCGGTGCTTCCACACCAGCTCGCCGCCGGTGGTGGCGCCGCGGTAACGGGTGGCGTGCAGGTAGTCGAACTGCAGGTCCTGGCCACGCGCGCCCAGCTCCAGCGCCAGCTGGCCGGAGAACGGCAGCGCGCCATGCATGATGGTCAGGTACACCGGCACTTCGCCCTGGTAATCGCGGGCGATGGCATCGGCGATGCGGCCGATGGCGGCATCGAGGGTCGGGCGGTCGACGAGCAGGTCGGCCTGGGCCACGGCCTGTTGGAGGGTGAGATTGGACATCAGGCGGTTTTTCCGAGTTGTTCCCGCAAACGGGATTGGGTGTGGGGGTGGCGGGCGTCGGCCAGCAGGCCGTCCCAGCCCAGCGCGCCACGGCCGATCAGGCCGATCAGCGCCGCGGTGTTGAGGGTACGGCCGGCAACCGCCTGCAGCGATTGTTCGACCAGTTCCGGGTGGCAGACCAGCACCACGTCGCAGCCGGCATCCAGGTGCGCGTCCACGCGCGCCTTGACGCCGCCGGCGCTGAACGAGGCGGCCATGCCGATGTCGTCGGAGAACACGACGCCGCGGAAGCCGAGTTCGCCGCGCAGGATCTCGCCGATCCAGCGCGACGAGTAACCCGCCGGCTCCGGCGCGACCTGCGGGTAGACCACGTGGGCCATCATCACCGCATCGGCACCGGCATCGATGCCGGCCGCGAACGGCACCAGGTCCTCGGCGCGCAGCGTGTCCAGCGGGCGCGGGTCGATGGCGGTATCGACGTGGGTGTCTTCCAGCACCGTGCCGTGGCCGGGAAAGTGCTTGAGCGTGGCGGCCATGCCCGCCTCGTGCATCGCCGCGACGTAGGCGCGGGTGAAGGCAGCCACCACCTGCGGATCGGCACTGAAGGCCCGGTCGCCGATGGCGCGGTTGCCGCGCGCCAGGTCAACCACCGGGGCGAAACTCAGGTCCACGCCACTGGCGCGGATCTCACTGGCCATCAGCCACGCATGTTCGCGCGCCAGCGCCAGCGCGGCATCGGGGTCGCGCGGGTACAGCTCGCCGAAACCGGCCAGCGGCGGCAGCGCGCTGTAGCCCTCGCGGAAGCGCTGCACGCGGCCACCTTCCTGGTCCACGCAGATCAGCTGCGGGCGCGGCGCGGCGGCGCGGATCGCCGCCGACAGCTCGGTGACCTGGGCGCGCGAGGCGAAGTTCCGCTTGAACAGCACCACCCCGGCAACGGCGTCATGCTGCAGCCACGCGCGCTCCTGCGCGGTGAGTTCGGTGCCGGCGACGCCGATCAGAAGCATGCGGGGTGGACCTCCAGGACGGGGGCGCCAGGATGGCGCATCGCCGCATTGTCGCAGATGCGCGCGCCCGCTTCAGACCTCGCAGCTGTCCGGGCCGCAGCCCTCGCCCGTGGCCGGCGGGCTGGCGGCCTGTTCGGCGGCGATACGCCCGAGAATCTCGGCGATGGCTTCGGGTGGCTGCGCGCCCTGGATCAGGTAGCGGCCATCGATCACGAAGCTGGGGACGGCGGTGATGCCGAGCCGCTGCGCGTCGGCCAGCTGGGCGCCGACCTCGGCCAGACCCTCGTCCGAATCCAGGAAGGCACGAATGCGGTCACCGGACAGGCCGCCCGCGGCACCGGCCGCGACCAGCGTATCGGGATCGGCGAGATTGCGGCCTTCGGCGAAATGCGCGCGGAACAGCGCCTCGGCCACCGCATCCGGGTTGCCTTCGCGGGCGGCCAGCCACATCAGGCGATGGCCCTGCAGCGTATTGGCGCGCACCTGGCCGCGGTCGAAATCGAAGGGCAGGCCTTCGGCGCGCCCGGTCTGCTGGGTCTGCGAGAGGATCTGCTCGGTACGCGCGTCGCCGCCGAACTTGGCGCGATAGGCCTCGCGCAGCGGAATGGGATCGGGGCCGGCATCGGGATCGAGCTGGAAGGCGTGGTAGTGCACTTCCACTTCGGGGGCGTCGGCGCCCATCAAGGCCAGGCCGCGCTGGAAACGGTGCTTGCCGATCCAGCACCAGGGGCAGACGATGTCGGACCAGATATCGATGCGCATGGCGACGCTCCGCGAAAGAAGGCGCCCACTATGCCGCGATCGACCGCCGCGGGTGTGCAGGCGGCTGCAACGATGCGTCGCATGGCCCTGCTGCTGTAGGAGCGGCTTCAGCCGCGACCGCAGGATCCAGGCAGGACCTACATGGCATTCATGCGGTCGGGGCTGAAGCCCCTCCTACAAGGGGCGCACGCAGTGGTCGGCGAAAACAGTCCGCAAAGAATTCGCCGGCAAGCGCTCAGCGCGACCAACGGCTGTAGGGATGCGCCGCCAGCGCCAGGTTGAAATAGCGCACGTCGTCGGTCACTTCCTCGCCCAGCCACGCCGGCCGCTCGAACGCCTCGTCCGCGTCGTCCAGCTCGATCTCGGCGACCACCAGCCCGGCGTTCTCGCCGAGGAATTCATCGACTTCCCACAAGTGGCCGGCATGTCGCACCAGATGCCGGCGCTTGTCCACCAGCCCGCCCACGCACAGCGCCAGCAGCGCGCGCGCGTCCGTCACCGGAATCGGATAATCGAATTCCTGCCGCGTGTGCCCGATCTCGCGCGACTTCAGGTTCAGGTACGCGGCATCGCCCTGGATGCGCACCCGCACCGAGGCCTTCTGCGCCCCGCTCTCCATCGACGCGGCATCGTTGATGTAGCCCTGCGCCATCGGCACGATCTCGTGCGCCGCGGCGCGCCAGCCATCGTCGGCCACCAGGAACTTGCGTTCGATCTCGATACCCATGCCGGTTCCTCAGCGCTCGAACAGCGCGATGCTTTCCACGTGCGCGGTATGCGGGAACATGTCCATCGCACCGGCCGCCTTCAGCTTGAAGCCCTGCTCGTTGACCAGGTAGCCCGCATCGCGCGCCAGCGAACCCGGATGGCAGCTGACGTAGACGATGCGCTCGAACTTCTTCAGCGGCAGCTGCTTGAGCACGTCGATCGCGCCGGAGCGCGGCGGATCCAGCAGCAGCTTGTCGAAGCCCTGCCGCATCCACGCTGCCTGGCGCTGATCCTGGGTCAGGTCGGCGGCGAAGAACTGGGCGTTGGCCAGGCCGTTGCGCTCGGCATTCTCCTTCGCGCGCGCCACCAGCCCGGCGTCGCCTTCCACGCCCACCACCTCGCGCACGCCGCGTGCCAGCGGCAGGGTGAAATTGCCCAGGCCGCAGAACAGGTCGAGCACGCGATCCTCCGGCCGCGCGTCGAGCAGGCGCAGCGCGTGGTCGATCATCTTCTCGTTGAGCGTGGCGTTGACCTGGATGAAATCCAGCGGCCGGAACGCCAGTTCCACATCCCACTGCGGCAGGCGGAACGACAACGGCACGCTTTCCGGCCACAGCGGATGCACGGTATCCACGCCACCGGGCTGCAGGAAGATCGCGAAGCCCTGCGCCTGGCCGAATTGCGCCAGCGCGGTGCGGTCGTGTTCGCTCAGCGGCTGCAGGTGGCGCACGGTCAGCACCACGGCGTCATCGCCGGCGATGAATTCGATCTGCGGGATGTCGCGCTTGCCGTCCAGGCTTTCCACCAGCGCCGACAGCGCGGTGATCTTCTCGCCGATCTGCGGGATCACCGTGTAGCAGACCGACAGGTCGGCGACGAAGCGCGGATCCTGCTCGCGGAAGCCCACCAGGGTCTTGTCCTTCTTCTCCACCCGGCGCACCGAGAAGCGGCCCTTGCGGCGATAGCCCCAGTTGGCCCCGACCAGCGCCGGCAGCACGCGCTCGGGCGTGACGTGGCCGATGCGCTGCAGGTTGTCCATCAGCACGCGCTCCTTGGCGACGATCTGCTGGCCTTCCTCCAGGTGCTGCAGCACGCAGCCGGCGCAGGTGCCGAAATGCGGGCAGCGCGGGGTCACGCGCTCCGGCGAGGCCTGCAGCACCTCCAGGGTGCGCGCCTCGTCGAAATGGCGGCTGCGCGAGGTCGGCTCGGCGATCACCACCTCGCCCGGCAGCGCGCCGGCGATGAAGGTGACCTTGCCGCCCTCGCCCTCGCGGCGGGCGACGCCCCGGCCATCATGGCTGAGGTCGAGGATGTCGGTCTGGAAGGGGGTGCGGTCGAGGCGTCTACCGGATCTGGCCACGTGGCGACAAGCTGCGGGCAAAAAGGGCGCGTATTGTGGCAGATGGCGCCGACGGTGGCCGGGTCCACCCGTTCATTGTCGTTTGCCAGAAAGGCAGGCAAACTCACCCGGCCGCAGGAGGTTGCTGCGGCGTGCTGACATGGAGGCAGCAAGATGATGGCTTCGCGAGAGCCCCCCCGTCCCCGCGTTCTGCTGGTCGAGGACGACCCGATCAGCCTGGGATTCTTCCAGGCCGCGCTGGAACCGCTGGCCCTGCGGCTGGACAGTGCCGACAGCCTCGCCACGGCGTTGGCGCGTTCGCGTGACGTACGCCACGACCTGTGGTTGATCGACGCCCACCTTCCTGACGGTACCGGCAGCGACCTGCTCGCCCGCCTGCGTGCCCTGCACCCGACCACCCCGGCCGTGGCCCATACCGCCGATGCCGGCGCGACCACGCGCCTGCTGGCCGATGGCTTCCTCAATGTCCTGATCAAGCCGTTGCCGGCCAGCGAACTGCAGCAGCAGGTGCGGCGCGCGCTGCCGGCGCGTGGCGACACCAGCGCGATGGCCGGCTTCGACATCGGCGATGACTGGGACGAAGCGGCGGCACTGGCCGCGCTCAACGGCCAGCAGCATCACCTGATCGCCCTGCGCGAGCTGTTCCTGTCCGAGCTGCCCGGCACCCGCGATGCGGTGGACTCGGCGCTGCGCCAGGACGATGACTCGGCCCTGCGCAGCCATCTGCACCGGCTCCAGGCCAGTTGCGGGTTCGTCGGCGCGGCGCGGCTGGCACAGGCGGTGCGCGAGCTGCGTGGCGATCCGCGCTCGGCAAGCGCGCGTCATCGCTTTCACGACGCCGTCGCCGCGCTGCTGCACTGAAGCGCCTCAGCGCGGCGTCAGGTCGCGCAGCATGTCCCAGGCTTTCAGGCCACGCCCGCCGAGGTGGTGCAGCAGCACCGCCCGCAGCCCCAGGCGCAGCCCGGGCAGGTCCAGCGGATCGGGCGCTTCGTCGCGCGCCAGCGCGAGCAGGCCGCGCCCGGTGGCAAGCGCATTGCGTTCGCCGGCACCGCGGTCGCTGAGCAGCCGTCGCGCGCCTTCCAGCGGATCGAGCTGGTAGCGCGCCGCCGGGTCGATCGGCTGGCCGTCCACGTCGTGCTCCAGGTCGAAGCCGACGCCCAGCGCTTCGAGCAGGTCGCGCTCGAAGCGGCGCAGGCTCCACGCCAACGGCTCGGCGGCGCGGAGTCGCTCGCGCACGCGCGCATAGGCGGCGTGCAGCTCCGGCACCGGGTCATGCCGCGGCGCCAGGCGCAGCACCAGTTCGTTGAGATAGAAGGCGGCGAGCATCGCATCGCCCTGCAGACGGGGCGCGGCATCCTCGGCTTCGGCGCCGCGCAGCTGCGCCAGCTCGCCGCGCTGCACCGCGCTGAAGCGGATCGACTGCAACGGTTGCAGCGCCGCGCGCAGCGCCTGCTTGCGTTCGCCCTGCACGCCGCGGGCGAGCAGGCCGAGGCGGCCATGCTGCAGGCTCAGCACCTCGACCAGCAGGCTGGTCTCACGCCAGTGCCGGGCATGCAGGACGAAGCCGGTCTGATCTTCCAGGCGCATACGCCCGCCTCAGGCCGCGCAGGCAGGCGCGGCCGGGCTCATTCGTAGCCGAATGCCTTGAGCGCGGCTTCGTCGTCCGACCAGCCCTCGCGCACGCGCACCCAGGTTTCCAGGAACACCTTGGCACCGAACAGGCGCTCCATCTGCTGGCGGGCCTTGGCACCGATTTCCTTCAGCCGGGTGCCGCCCTTGCCGATCACGATCGCCTTCTGGCCCTCGCGCTCGACCCAGATCACCGCGCCGATGCGCAGCAGGTTGCCGTCCTCGGCGAAGCGCTCGATCTCCACCGTGGTTGCATACGGCAGTTCCTCGCCAAGCTGGCGCATCAGCTGCTCACGGACCAGCTCGCCGGCCAGGAAGCGCTGGCTGCGGTCGGTGATCTCATCCTCGCCGAACATCGGCGGCTGCTCGGGCAGCAGGCCCAGCAGGTCCTTGGTCAGCGCCTCCAGCCCCTTGCGCTTGAGCGCGGACACCGGATGCACCGCGGCGAAGCTGCGGCCTTCGCTGATCTCGGCCAGGAACGGCAGCAGCGCGGACTTGTCCTTGAGGCGGTCGACCTTGTTGACGATCAGCACCACCGGAATCCCGGCATCGCTGAGCACGTTGTAGGCCAGGGTGTCTTCCTCGTCCCAGCGGCCGGCCTCGATCACCAGCACCGCGGCATCGACGTCCTCCAGCGAGCCGCGCGCGGCGCGGTTCATCACCCGGCTCATCGCCGAGGCCTTGAACTTGCCCTGCTCGCGATGCAGGCCGGGGGTATCGACCAGTACGATCTGCCCCTGCGGGAAGCTGGCAATGCCCAGCAGCCGGTGGCGCGTGGTCTGTGGCCGATTGGAGACGATGCTGACCTTGGCACCGACCAGGGCATTGGTCAGGGTCGATTTGCCCACGTTGGGGCGGCCAATCACGGCAACACTGCCGCTGCGGTAAGGGGTCGATTCGCTCACTTGCCTGGATCCAGTTGGCGCAGTACCGCGGCGGCGGCCTGCTGTTCGGCCAGGCGCCGCGACCCGCCCTCGCCCTCGGCGCTCAGCGCCGGCTCGGACAGGGTGCAGCGTACCTGGAAATGCTTGGCGTGGTCGTCGCCACTTTCGGAAACGAGTTCATACAGCGGCAGCGGCCGCTGGCGTGCCTGCAGCCACTCCTGCAGGCGGGTCTTGGCGTCCTTTTCCGGCTTGCCGACCGGCAGCGCGGCCAGCGCGCTCTCGAACCAGGGCAGCACGGCGGCGCGGCAGGCGTCGAAGCCGGCATCCAGGTAGATCGCCGCGACCACGGCCTCCACCGCGTCGGCCAGGATCGAGTCGCGGCGGTGACCGCCTGACTTCATCTCGCCGGGCCCCAGGGTCAGCCGGTCACCCAGTTCGAGGGTGCGGCCGATGACCGCCAGCGCGGCCTCGCGCACCAGCTCGGCGCGGGCGCGGGTCATCGCGCCCTCGTCGGCCTTGGGCCAGCGCAGATACAGCGCCTCGGCGACGAGCAGGTTGACCACGCCGTCGCCGAGGAATTCCAGTCGTTCGTTATGCGGCGCGCCGGCGCTGCGATGCGTCAGCGCCTGCGCCAGCAGCGAAGGATCGGCGAATGCATGGCCGATCCGGTCGCCGCGCTGCGGTGTCTTACTCGATACCACTACGGGTCAGGTCCTGGCTCGTGTCGAAATTGCCGACGACATCGAGGTTGTACACCAGCGGCACGCGGACTTCGTAGGCGACGTTCAGACGCCAGCCGTCACCGATACGTTCCAGCTTCACGTTGTCCTTCTGCACATGCTCGGCGTAGCTGATGTCCAGGCGGCGGAACAGCATGTCGCGGATCTTGCCCGGGTCCATGTCGCCACTGCCGGCCTCGTTGGCCACGCCCTTCATCGCCGACTTCACCGCGAAGTATTCCTGGTACATCGGGAACACCTTCATGCCGACGTACAGGAAACACCCCACCACCGCCAACACCACGATGAATGACAGCAAGGTCATTCCGTTCTGATTGCGCTTCATCGCTACTCCCCTAGCCACGCCACGCGTGTGATTACTGGATACCTGTCCCGATCCGCGACGGATCGAAACTCCCCTTGCAGAACCACCCCTCGCAATTGAGCCAGATACCGAACGCCTTGCCGCGGAGGTTCTGCTCCGGCAGGAAATGCGTCTGGGTCCAGAACCGGCTGTCCTCGCTATTATCGCGATTGTCGCCCATCACGAAATACTGCCCCGGCGGCACCACCCAGTCACCCTGGCCGGCCGGGCTGGAACGCCCGACCATCTCCAGCACGGTGTGGGTCCGGCCCGGCAGGGCCTCGCTCAGCAGGGTGGTGCCGGTGGCTTCGGCGCCACGGCCCTTGCCGATGTATTCGCCCTTGACCTCGTACTTCATCGCCTCGCCGTTGATGTACAGGGTATCGCCGTGGAAACCGATGGTGTCGCCCGGCAGGCCGACGATGCGCTTGATCCAGTTCTCGTCCGGCGCATGCGGCGGCTTGAACACCACCACGTCGCCGCGCTTGGGCTCGCCGATCGGCACGAACTTGGTGTTGGTGATCGGCAGGCGCAGGCCGTAGGAGAACTTGTTGACCAGGATGAAGTCGCCGATCAGCAGGTTCGGCATCATCGAGCTGGACGGGATCTTGTACGGCTCGGCGATGAAGCTGCGCAGGATCAGCACCACCGCCAGCACCGGGAAGAAGGCGCGCGAGTACTCGATGATCACCGGCTCGCTGTCGAGCAGGCCGGCATGCGCCGCACGGCGCTTGGCCAGGAACAGCTTGTCCAGCAGCCACACCAGGCCAGAGCCCAGCGTCAGCACCACCAGCGCGATCTCAAACCATTTCATGCGTGTTCCTTTGCGGGTTTACTTGTTGTCCATCTGCAGCACGGCGAGGAACGCTTCCTGTGGGATCTCCACGCGACCCACCTGCTTCATGCGCTTCTTGCCTTCCTTCTGCTTCTCCAGCAGCTTCTTCTTGCGCGAGACGTCGCCACCATAGCACTTGGCCAACACGTTCTTGCGCATCGCCTTGACCGTGGTGCGGGCGATGATCTGCGCGCCGATCGCGGCCTGGATAGCCACGTCGAACATCTGCCGGGGAATGAGGTCCTTCATCTTCTCGCACAGCTCGCGGCCGCGCCGGTCGGCATGGCTGCGGTGCGCGATCAGCGACAGCGCGTCGACCTTGTCGCCGTTGATCAGCACGTCCACGCGCACGAACGGGCCGGCCTCGAAACGCACGAAGCTGTAGTCCAGCGAGGCGTAGCCGCGGCTGACCGACTTGAGCTTGTCGAAGAAGTCCAGCACCACCTCGGCCATTGGCAGCTCATAGCTGATCTGCACCTGGCTGCCCAGGTAGTTGATGCCGAGCTGGCTGCCGCGCTTTTCTTCGCACAGCTTGATGATGTTGCCGATGTATTCCTCGGGGGTGAGGATGTTGGCGCGGATGATCGGCTCGCGGATCTCGTCGACGTAGTTCACCGGCGGCAGCTTGGCCGGGTTGTCCATCATCACGATGGTGCCGTCGGTCTTGAGGACTTCGTAGATCACCGTCGGCGCGGTGCTGATCAGGTCCAGGTTGTACTCGCGCTCCAGGCGCTCCTGCACGATCTCCATGTGCAGCATGCCGAGGAAGCCGCAGCGGAAGCCGAAGCCCATCGCCTCGGAGCTTTCCGGCTCGAAGCGCAGCGCCGCGTCGTTCAGGCGCAGCTTTTCCAGCGCCTCGCGCAGGTCCGGGTAGTCCTCGGCATCGACCGGGAACAGGCCGGCGAACACGCGCGGCTGCATTTCCTGGAAGCCGGGCAGCGGCTTGGGCGCCGGGTCGGCGGCCAGGGTCAGGGTGTCGCCGACCGGGGCGCCGTGGACGTCCTTGATCGACGCGGTGACCCAACCCACCTCGCCGGCCGCCAGCTTCGGCAGCACCTTGCGCTTGGGAGTGAACACGCCGACCGCGTCGACCTGGTGGTTGCGGCCGGTGGACATCACCTGCAGCTTGTCGCCCGGCTTGATCTCGCCCTGCATGACGCGCACCAGCGACACCACGCCGAGGTAGTTGTCGAACCAGGAGTCGATGATCAGCGCCTGCAGCTTGTCGGTGTCGCGCGGCACCGGCGCCGGGATGCGCTGCACGATCGCTTCCAGCACGTCCTGCACGTTCAGGCCGGTCTTGGCGCTGACGGCGACCGCCTCGGAGGCGTCGATGCCGATCACCGCCTCGATCTCGGCCTTGGCGCGCTCGGTGTCGGCGGTCGGCAGGTCGATCTTGTTGAGCACCGGCACCACTTCCAGGCCCTGCTCCACGGCGGTGTAGCAGTTGGCGACCGACTGCGCCTCCACGCCCTGGGCGGCGTCCACCACCAGCAGCGCGCCCTCGCAGGCGGCCAGCGAGCGGCTGACTTCATAGGAGAAGTCGACGTGGCCGGGGGTGTCGATGAAATTCAGGTGGTAGACCTGCCCGTCCTTCGCCTTGTACGGCAGGGACACGGACTGGGCCTTGATCGTGATGCCACGCTCGCGCTCGATCGGGTTGGAGTCGAGCACCTGCGCTTCCATCTCGCGGGCCTCGAGGCCACCGCAGAGCTGGATGATGCGATCGGCCAGCGTGGACTTGCCGTGGTCGACGTGGGCAATGATGGAGAAGTTGCGGATGTTCCGCATCGAATCGATGGACATTGGAGGTGGGCGGCGGCTCTGGGCCGTCGTCAGGATAACGGCGCATTATCGCACGGCTCGCCAGCCCCCCGTGCGCCCGGGCTCGAAACTGAACGGCAGGCCTGACGACCGCGACCTGGGCGCCGCCGCCAGACCTGGAACGGTCCGAGTTGACCTACATGGCTCTGGCGGGAGTGACCGTCAGGTATTCCCTGTCTGTCATCTCCCAGCACATATCGCCTCCGCAACACAGCCACTGGCCCTCCCCGGTCTTGACACACCAATAGCCGGAAGGCGGGGAGACCGGATTGGAGGCCACCGATGGCACCGCCGGGCTGCCCACCAATACCACTGCAAGACACGTTCTGACCGCCCATCCACTGAAGACCTTGACCGCCATTGTTTGCACCCCTTTTCTGAGATCGAGCGGCCCCGACGGCCCTAAACCGTCCGAGGCCGACCACGATGCTTAGGGAGGTGCGCCACAGGCTCAAGGCAATTCCTGCATCAGTTCCAAGGCCTTACTCGCCAGCCTTGACCGCGACATAGCTGGTGGCCTGGCCGCTGGTGACCAGCAGCATCACCACGTCGCCCTTCTTGTAGCCGGCCAGTTCGCGGTTCAACGCGGCCACGCTGCCGACCGGGGTACGGCCGACGCGCAGGATCACCAGGCCGGGGCTGAGCCGGGCCTCGCGGGCCGAGCTGCCGGTGACCGCGGCGATCCGCACGCCCTCGCCCGCCTTCAGGCCGGCGCGCTCGCAGATCG
>DJAN01000280.1 GCA_002429615.1 Lysobacteraceae bacterium UBA6001 | reverse complement strand
CTGAGCGCGGCCGCCAGCGCCAGCGTCGAGGCGCTGAAGCACAGGCCGAGGGCCTGCATCAGGACGTCGCGCGGCAGCCGCAGCGCCACCAGATAGGGCAGGGCGGGCAGCACGAATACGCCGGTGGCGCCGGTGGCCAAGCCGGTCAGCGCGCCGCACAGCGGGCCGAGCCAGCGCTCATGCCGGCCGGGCGCCGGCAGTGTCCATTGCGCCAGGCCGAACAGCGCGTACAGCAACAGCATCGCGCCGAGCCCAAGGCGTGTCGCCTGGCCGCCACCTGCGATCACGCCACCGCCGAGCGCGGTACCGATCACGATCGCCAGCAGCATGGGCCATAGCCGGCGCAGCAGGTCGCCGCGCCAGGCGGCGCCGCGCGCCTGTTGCAGGTTCGTCAAAAGCGAAGGCAGCAACAGCAGGCCGGCAGCATCGGCCGGTGGCATGCGCAGCGCCAGCAGGGCCATCGCGACCGTAGGCAGGCCCATGCCGGTCACGCCCTTGACCGCGCCAGCAAGCAAAAACACCGCGAACAGGAAGGGCAGGCTGGCAAGCAGAAGGGTCATGCGGCATATGCTCGGCCCGCGCCCGGAGCTCCACAATGCGCGATATGCTGACCCAGCCTTCGCCATAGCCGAAGGCTGGGAGCCGCGATGCACTTCGACCTGACCGACCTGCGCCTGTTCGTCGCCGTCGCCGATGCGGGCAGCATCACCGCCGGCGCAGCCGCGTCCTCACTGTCGCTGGCGGCGGCAAGCGCGCGCTTGCGCCACCTGGAGGACCAGGCCGGCGTCGACCTGCTCGAACGCGGCCGACGTGGCGTACAGCTCACCCCGGCCGGACGTGCGCTGCTGCGGCATGCGCGGCGCATCGGCGGCGATGTCGCGCGCCTGCGCGGTGAACTCGCCGAGTACGCCGGTGGCCAGCGCGCCACCGTGCGCCTGCTTGCCAATACCGCGGCGCTCAGTGAATGGCTGCCCGAGCGCGTAGCGGATTTCCTCGTCGCGCATCCCACCCTGGATGTGAGCCTGGTCGAACGCGGCAGCGTCGAGGCGGCCGATGCGGTGCGCGAAGCCGCCGACGACCTGGCGGTGATCGCCGACCATGCCAGCCGACGAGGTCTGCACGATGCGCCGCTGGGAGGCGATCGCCTGGTACTGGTCTGCGCGCGCGCCCATCGCTGGGCGCAGTCGCGACGACTGGCGCTGCCGGCGTTGTTTGGCGAACCGTTCCTTGGCTTGTCCGGCGACAGCGCGTTGCAACGCCATCTGCTCGCACGCGCCGCCGAAGCGGGTGGGCGCCTGCACTGGCGCGCGCACGTGCCGGGCATGGAAGCGCTATGCCGCATGGTGGCGCGCGGCGCGGGCGTGGCCATCGTGTCGGAGAGCGCGGCGCGGCGCAGCACCGTGGCCGATGCCTTGGCGATCGTGCCGCTGGAAGCGGACTGGGCCGAGCGCACGCTGTGGCTGGTCGCGCGCGATTTCACCGCGCTGCCGTTGCCCGCGCGGCAACTGGCCGACTGGCTGCGCGCCGAGCCTCGCGCCGTCTAGTCGACCTTCATTCCCATGCGTTGGCGGGCGCCTTGCCCGCGGTGTCCTCGCGCATCCGCACGATGCAGAAGCGGTGGCCGGTCGGGGCTTCCATCACCCACCAGCGCTTCACGAAGCCGATGCGCCTGGCGCCGAGCCTTTCCAGCCGGTCCGCCTCGGCATCGATGTCGTCGCTTTCGATATCCAGGTGCACGCGCGAGGCATGGGTGACGCGCTGCACTTCGACATGCAGGCCACCCGGTGCGCCGTCCAGTTCCGCGTACTCGGCATCGCCTTCACGGTAGGCCGGTTGTGGCGACAGCCCCAGCGCCGCGGACCAGAAGCGCGCGCTCTCGTCCGCGTCCTTATCCTGGCAATCGATGATGAAGCCGGCGAGTCGACTGCGATGTGCCATGGCGCCACTCCGATGCGGAAAGCGCCAGCCTAGCGCGCGGCCTTGCTGGCCGGCGTGACCTTCGCATCGAAGCGCAGCTCGGCCAGCAACGGGTAGTGATCGGAAGGATAGAGGCCGCCGGGGCGCGTATCGATCGTGCTGAAGTGGAGGACGTTCACGCCTCGCAGCAGGATGCCGTCGATCTGGCGCTGCTTGTCGTCGCCGAAGCCCTGGTACGTCAGGCGCGGCCCCTCCACCCGCGGCGCGGTGGCGCGGGCATCGCGCAACGTGGCGGTGAGCGTGCGCCAGGTGTCACTGCCGGGCTCGCTGTTGAAGTCGCCGGTGACCACCACCGGCGCATCCGCCGGCAGCGCGGCGATGCGCGAAAGCAGCACCTGCGCGCTATGCACGCGCGCCGGTTCGTCCTCGTCGCGATAAGGGAAGTGGGTGTTGAACAGGTAGAAGCGCTGGCCGTCGGCGCGGCGCTGGAACAGGCCCCAGGTGACCATGCGCGGAAAGGGATCGCCCCAGCCCATGCTGCCGGGCACGTCCGGCGTGGGTGACAGCCAGAAGTCGCCGGACTGGACCAGTGCCAGCGCGCTGTCGTCATAGAACACGCCCATGTGTTCGTCGCTGTCGTCGCCGCGGCGGCCCTGGCCGAACCAGCGATAACCCGGCAGCTGCGCGTGCAGGTACTGCGCCTGCACAGGAGTGAGTTCCTGGGTGCCGATCACCGCTGGCCGCGCTTGCCGGATCACGCTCACCATCGCCTCGCGCCGGTCTTCCCAGCGCCGGCCCGGTTCGGTATCGGCGGGCGTACGCACGTTGAAGGACATCACCCGCAGCGACGTGGGAGGCGCGGCGAACGCCACGGGGAGGGCGAGCAGCAGGCACAGCAGGCAGGCAATTCGGGGCAGCGACATCGGGCGGACCTTGCAGTGGATCAACCCGCAGCTTGTCACTGTCGGCCGTGCCTGTCCGCCGTGCCGATCGCAGTTCGCGCATGAACCCCGGCTCGCCGGCACGCGCGCCTTCGTCCGTCGCTCACGGCGGCGGGGCTATGCTTCGGCCGGATTCCACCGGGTTTTCCCTCATGATCCCTTCACGCCGCATCGCCCCCGCCCTGGCCTGCCTGGGCATCGCCGTTGCGCTGGCCGGTTGCGGCCGCGGCAAGGCCGACCACGTGCTGGTGCGCGAGTCGTTCAATTCCGACAACACCTATTCGCGCAACTTCGAAGTCACCCCTGCCGCCGCCTGCGAGGCCGCGCGGCGCGCGCTGCTGAGCCAGGGCTACATCGTCGCGCGCGCCGATGCCGCGGCGGTGGAGGGCAGCAAGAACTTCCAGCCGACCGAGGAATCGCACGAGCAGCTCGATCTGCGTATCTCCTGCGTGGCGCAGGACGATCACGCCTGGGTGTTCGTCAGTGCCGTGCAGGACCGTTACGCACTGAAGAAGAGTGCCACCTCCGCCAGCGTGGGCGTGGGCGTGCTGGGTTCGGTATCGCTGCCGGTGGGCAGCAGCAATGATTCGATGGTGCGCGTGGCCAGCGTCACCGTGCAGGACGCGGACTTCTACAAGCGCTTCTTCGAGCGCCTGGCCATGTACCTGCCCAAGCCCTCGGGCAAGCCGACGACGACCCAGGCAGCACCGCCGCCCCCGCCGCCGGCACCGCCCGCGCCGGTCGCGCCTGCG
>DJAN01000166.1 GCA_002429615.1 Lysobacteraceae bacterium UBA6001 | reverse complement strand
GCGTTGTCGAGCAGGTTGACCAGCGCGCGGTGCAGCAGGAAGGCATCGCCTTCCAGCGCGGGCAACGGCTCGCTGGCCTCCAGCCGCAGCGCCACGCCGCGCGTGCGCGCGCCCGGCGCCACTTCGTCCAGCGCCTGCCGCAGCAGCGTGGCCACGTCCACCGGCGCCCGTTTGTGCAGCCAACCGTGCTGTTCGACCTCGGCCAGCGCCAGCAGCTTGTCGATGGTTTCGGTCAGCCGCCGCTCCTGCGCCTGGATATGACCGATGAAGCGCTGGCGCTCGTCTTCGGCCATCGGCTCCTGCAGCAGCTCGGCGGCGCCGCGGATCGCCGCCAGCGGGCTTTTCATCTCGTGGGTCAGCGACTGCACGTACTGCTCGACGTAGGCCTTGCCTTCGAGCTTGCGGCGCATCTGTTCCAGCGCCTGGCCGAGGTCGCCGATCTCGTCGCGACGCGGCGGCGGCGGCGCCACCGGCTCGCCCGCGCTCACCGCCTTGGCATAGCGCTGCAGGCGGCCGATGCCGCGCACCAGCCACCAGGTCGCCAGCAGGCCGATCAACGCGGAGATCGCCACCATCCAGGCGCCCTGCCGCAGGATGCTGCGCTGGCTGGCGACGATGAAGGGCTCGATGCTGCGGCTGGGCTGGGCCAGCGTGAGCACGCCGATCAGGCGCGTGGGATCGACCGGGTCATGGATGGGCGCGGCGACGTGCATCACCGAGAAGCTGTCCGGGTCGGTCGGATCCTCCGGGCTGGAACGCGCGCCGTACTCGCCGCGCAACGTGCGGTAGACGTCGTTCCAGCGCGAGTTGTCGCGCCCCACGTCGCGGCCGCTGGAATCGAACACCACGATGCCGCGGGTGTCGGTCACCAGCACCCGGTAGTCGACATGGTGCTTGGGGAAGCGCCACACCATCGCGTCCGGGTCGCGCCGCACCGCCCGCGCCAGCTGCGCGGCGAACGGGCCATCGGCGATGTGGCCGGCGGCCAGGTCCGGCGCGGCCATTTCCGCGAGCAGGTTGGCGCTGTCCACCAGCGTCGACTCGATCGCCTGGCGCACGCCCGGTTTGACCTCGTTGACGAACACGCGCATCACGAAGAACGCGGCCACGCCGGCGATCAGGAAGAACCCGAGAAACAGCTTCAGCCCCAGGCGCACCGGTCAGGCCTCCAGCGCGTAGCCGAGCCCGCGATGGGTGCGGATCGGGTCGTCCGTGGCACCGGCCGCGCGCAGCTTGGCGCGCAGCGTCTTGACGTGGGTGTCGACGGTGCGGTCGGCACTGTCGGCATCGGTATCCCAGGCGCGGTCCATCAGCTGCGCGCGGCTGAGGATGGCGCCGGGGCGCTGCAGCAGCGCGGCCAGCAGGTGGTATTCGTAGCGGGTCAGCGGCAGCAGGCGGTCGCGATAGCGGATGCGGCAGCCCTCGCGGTCGATGGCGAACGCGCCGTGCTGGCGCCAGCCGTCATCGACGCCGGCATCGGCCTCGGCCGGCAGATGGCGGCGCAGGCGCGCACGCACCCGCGCGACCAGCTCGCGGGGCGAGAACGGCTTGGCGACATAGTCGTCCGCGCCCAGTTCCAGGCCGAGCACGCGGTCGATCTCGTCATTGCGCGCGGTGAGGAACACCACCGGCACCGCGCTGAAGCCGCGCAGCGTGCGGCAGACCTCGAAGCCATCCAGGTCCGGCAGGCCGACATCGAGCAGGACCAGGTCGGCCGGCGCCTCGCGCTGGCGTGCCAGCGCCTGCCGGCCCAGCGCGCAGTGCTCGACGGCGTAGCCCTCGCTGCGCAGGGCGTACAGCACGGTATCGGCGATGGCGGGTTCGTCCTCGACGACGAGGATGCGGGCAGCAGCGGACATGGCGTGCAGCATAGCGTCAGCACGCTACAGTCGCCGCCCCCGCTGTGCGCGCGGACCCACTACACTCCCCGCCCATGAACTACCGCCACGCCTTCCATGCCGGCAACCATGCCGACGTGCTCAAGCACATCGTCCTGCTCGCGCTGATCGACGTCCTGCACCGCAAGGACACGCCCTGCTTCGTCCTGGACACCCACGCCGGGCGTGGCCGCTACCTGCTCAGCAGCCACGACAGCCAGCGCACGCTGGAGGCCGAGGATGGCGTGATGCGGCTGATGGGCGCCCCCAAGCTGCCGGAGGTGGTGGAGCGCTACCTGCGCGCGGTGCAGGCCGACAACCCGGTCGGCGCCCTGCTCACCTACCCCGGCTCGCCGCTGCTCGCCGCGCAGGCGCTGCGTGCGCAGGACCGCATGGCCTGCTGCGAGGTGCAGCCGGAGGAAGTAGCCGAGCTGAAGGCGCTGTTCGCCCACGACAGCCGCGTGCGCGTGCATGCCGGCGACGGCTATGCCGCGGTGCGCGCCTTCCTGCCCCCCAAGGACGGCGCCACCAGGATCGGCCGCGGCCTGGTCCTGGTTGACCCGCCCTACGAGGCGCAGGACGCCGAGTACCCGCAGATCATCGCCGCCCTGCGCGAGACCCTGACCCGCTGGCCGCAGGCGATCTGCGCGGTGTGGTACCCGATCAAGCAACGCCGCAGCCTGCAGCCGTTCTTCCGCAAGGCCGCGGCGCTGCCGGGCAAGTCGGTGCTGGTCGCCGAGCTGCTGGTGCGCCCGGACGAATCCCCGCTGCGCCTCAATGGCAGCGGCATGTTGCTGGTCAATGCGCCCTGGCAATTCGACCACGCCCTGGCCCCGGCGCTGCCGGCGCTGCGGACCCATCTGGGCGAGACCGGGGCCACCACCCGGCTGGAATGGCTCAAGCCCTCCGGCTGAACACGTCACAGGGGACTCACGCCCCGTGAAGGTAGAGTGACGCCGTTCGATCCCCGGTTCCCCCGCCGGCGCCCATCCGCTGTCGAGCCAGTCCCCTGTCGACCCGAAGGAACCTAGGTCATGGCCATCCGCAATCGCATGCCGCCGTGGCATGAAAATTTCAACCTGCCGAATGGGCGCACCCTGCTGTTGCGTCCGGTACGCCCGGAAGACGGCCCGCCGCTGCAGGGCGCTTTCAGCCTGCTCGGGCCGGACGAGATCCGCGCCCGCCTGCTCGGGCCGGGGGACGAGATCACCCCGGACATGCTGCAACGGCTGACCCACCCCAACCCCAAGAGCGAGATCGTGCTGGTCGCCGCCGAGCAACTGCCGCCGGGCGAGGCGGTGGTGGGCGCGGTGGCGCGCGCCGGTCTGGTGCCGGGCACGCGCGAGGCCGAGTACACCATCCTGGTGAGCCATTTCGTGGCCGGCCAGGGGCTGGGCCGGCAACTGATGCGCAAGCTGGTGAAGTGGGCACGGCGCAAGTATCTGGACCGGCTGTATGGCGACGCGCTGAAGGCCAACGAGCCGATGCTGGAGCTGGCCGAGTCGCTGGGGTTCAAGCCGCAGCCGCACCCGACCTCGCCGGAGCTGCTGCGGATGGTGCTGGAGCTGGAGGGGTAGCAGGGGGTTGAAGCTGGGGTGGCTGGGGGCTGCGGTGATGGATGGCCCCTTGCTGGATGCGCCCTTGGTGGATGCTCCTTTGCTGGACGCTCCTTTGCTGGATGCTCCCTTGTAGGAGCGGCTTCAGCCGCGACCGTGCGGTATCCGGCGTCA
>DJAN01000257.1:977-4510 GCA_002429615.1 Lysobacteraceae bacterium UBA6001 | reverse complement strand
CCCTTTGCCGCGCGGATCGGGCCGTTGCTGTGGGCGCGCATGATGCCGCCCCTGCATGCCGGGCTGGGCGCGCGTTTTGCCGATGCCGTCAAAACGATCCACATCGCCCTGTGGATAAGTCTGTTGATAATCGCCGCCTGGTGGCTGCCAGCCCTGCTCGCAGCGCCACTGCTGATGCTGGTCTGGGGCCTGTGGCTGAGGCGCAGGCTGGGCGGCATTTCCGGCGATGGACATGGCGCGGGCATCGAACTGGTTGAAAGCGGGCTGCTTTTCGTCGTCCTGATCGCGAGCGGCACAACATGACGACGCGCTGGACCTGGCATGGCGGCGGCGTGGCGGCGGCGAGCGCGCATTTCGGCGGCGCGCCCGAAAGCTGGCTGGACTTATCCACAGGCATCAATCCCCATGCCTGGCCCGGCGCTGCCGAGCAGGTGATCGACTGGCGCGCCTTGCCCGACGAGCAGGGGCTGCGCGCGCTCGAACAGGCGGCGGCCGACCATTTTGGCGTCGCGGCCGATCATGTCTGCGCACTGCCGGGGACGGAGGTTGGCCTGCGCCTCGTTGGCGCATTGCTTGACGGTTCGGTCCGCCATGCCAGCCCGGCCTATCGCACCCATGGCGCGATGGTGTCCGGCGCCGCGCCGGTCGATCTCGACCGTCTGGACGAGGCCGATGGGCAGACGCTGATCCTTGCCAATCCCAATAATCCCGACGGGCGCATCCATGGCGTGGCCGATCTGCTGGCCCTGCTCGACCGGCGCGGGTCGGATGGCTGGCTGGTGGTGGATGAGGCCTTTGCCGATGGCCATCCGGATATCAGCTTGGCGCCCTTCGTGGCCGACGATCGCCCCCTCATGCTGCTGCGGTCCTTCGGCAAGTTTTTCGGGCTTGCCGGCCTGCGCCTCGGTTTTCTGGTGGCGCCGCGCGCGATCGTTGCGCGGGTGCGGGACAGGCTGGGTGCCTGGCCGGTGTCGGCCGCCGCCATTGCCGTCGGCACGGCCGGCTATCGCGATAGAGCTTGGATAGAAGCGATGCGCGACCAGCTCCAGCGGGAGGCGCGGGCGCTCGACGCGCTACTGTTGCGCTGCGGTTATCAGCCGATCGGCCAAAGCCCGCTCTTCCGCCTGATCGAAACGCCCCATGCCATGGCGCTTTTTGAGCGACTGGCGGGGCAGGCGATTTTGACCCGGCCCTTCGATAGTCAGCCGCATTGGCTGCGCATCGGCCTGCCGGCCGACGCGATGGGCCTGACCCGACTGGAACGGGCGCTGCGTCGTGGCTGATCCGGTTGCGTTGCTGGCGCTCGCGCTCGATGCAGCGGTCGGCTGGCCAGCGGCACTCTATCGCCGGGTCGGCCATCCGGTCGGCAGCTTTGCGCGGCTCATCGATCATTGTGCCGCGCGCTGGAATGATCCGGCGCGTAGCGCTCTCGCCCGGAAAATGGGCGGGATTGCAACGTTGTTGCTTTTGCTGTCGGTGGCGGGCGGTGGCGGATGGCTGGTCCAGTATCTGCTCCGCTTCTGGCTGCCCGAACCATGGAGTTGGCTGCTGATCGGCCTGCTGGCCGGCGGCCACTGCCTGCTCGAAGGTGCGCCCGGCCTCGGCAAGACGCTGCTGGTGCGCTCGCTGGGGCAGGCGCTGGCGCTGCAGTTCCGCCGCGTGCAGTTCACCCCCGACCTGATGCCCAGCGACATCCTCGGCACCGAGCTGCTGGAAGAAGACCACGGCACCGGCCATCGCCATTTCCGCTTCCAGCCCGGCCCGATCTTCACCAACCTGCTGCTCGCCGACGAACTCAACCGCACGCCGCCCAAGACCCAGGCCGCGCTGCTGGAGGCGATGCAGGAGCGCACCGTCAGCTACGCCGGCACCACCTATTCGCTGCCGGCACCGTTCTTCGTGCTGGCCACGCAGAACCCGATCGAACAGGCCGGCACCTATCCGCTGCCGGAAGCGCAGCTGGACCGCTTCCTGCTGCACGTGCGCGTGGATTACCCCAGCGAAGCCGAAGAGCGCGACATCCTGCTGCACACCACCGGCACCCACAGCGGCAGCGTGCCCAAGGTGATGGACGGCGACACCGTGGTCGCGCTGCAGGCGCATGTGCGGCAAGTGCATGTCGGCGAGGATGTGCTCACCTGGATCAACCGCCTGGTGCGCGCCAGCCGCCCGGGCCCGGATGCACCGGAAGCGGTGCGGCAATGGGTGAAGTGGGGCGCCGGTCCGCGCGCGGGTCAGTCGCTGGTGCTGGCGGCCAAGGCGCGTGCGCTGCTGCACGGCCGCTTCGCCGCCACCCGCGAGGACGTGGTCGCGCTGGCCGCGCCGGTGATGCGCCATCGCCTGCTGCTGTCGTTCGCCGCCGAAGCCGAACAGAAGCGGCCGGACGACGTCGTCGACGCGCTGCTCGCCGCCGTGCCGTTCCCCGCCTGATCCGCCGCATGGACGTCTCCGGCCCCGCCCTGATTCCCGCTGACGTGCGCGGTCGCCTGCGCAGCGTTCAGCTGCGCGCGCGGCGCGCGGCGGGCCAGCAGGGCGTGGGCCTGCACGCCAGCCGCAGCCGTGGCGCCGGCCTGGAGTTCGCGCAGTACCGCGCCTACGAGCCCGGCGACGAACTGCGGCAGGTCGACTGGAAGCTCTACGCGCGTTCGGACCGCTTCTTCGTGCGCGAGGCCGAACGCGAAAGCCCGCTCACGCTGTGGCTTCTCCTGGATGCCAGCGCGTCGGCCGGCCAGACAGACGAAGCGCGCCCGGGCCATACCCGCCTGGATGCGCTGCGTGGCATCGCCGCCTGCGCGAGCGAGCTGGCGCTGCGGCAAGGCGATCGCTTCGGGCTGATCGTATTCGGCGATGACCGCGTCCAGCTGGTGCCCGCTGGCGTCGGCACGCGGCAGCGTGACCGGCTCTGGCTGACGCTGCAGGGTCTGCAGGCTGCCGGCGGCTGGCCTCCGGAAGCCGCGCAGCGCGTGGCGTGGGAACGCAGCGCCGCGCACGACCTGGTGCTGATGCTGGGCGACGGCTTCGACGAGGCCGGCGTCGTGCTCGGCGAACGACTGGCCAAGGCCGGGCGCGAGGTGGTGCAGCTGCAGGTGCTGGGCGCGGACGAACGCGACTTCCCCTTCCGCGGCGGGCATCGCTTCCACGAACCGGAAACCGGCGAGGAACTGCTCGGCGATGCCGACGCCTTGCGTGCTGATTACCTGCGCCGCTTCGGCCAGGCGCTGCGCGAGCGCGAGGCGCGCTGGCAGGCGGCGGGCATTCGCCACGCCACCCAGTACCTGGACGAGCCGTTGGACGCCGGCCTGCAACGCCTGTTCGGCGCGGGGGCGGCATGGGCTTGAGCCTGCTGTTTCCGCTCGGGCTGGCGGCGCTGGCCGCCGGGTTGCTGCCGTTGCTGATCCATCTGGCGCGGCGGCAGGAATCACGCCTGACCTCCTTCGCCGCGCTGCGCTGGCTACGCGCACAGCCCAAACCGCGCCAGCGCATCCGCCTCGACGAATGGCCGCTGCTGCTGCTGCGCCTGCTGCTGCTGGCGC
>DJAN01000257.1:0-829 GCA_002429615.1 Lysobacteraceae bacterium UBA6001 | reverse complement strand
TCGCGCTGCTGATGGCCGGGCTGGCATGGCAGGGCCGCGATGATCGGCGCCCGCGGGTGCTGGTATCGCCGGCCCTCGATGACGCGGCGCTGCGCACGCTGAAGTTGTCCGAGGATGCGCAGGCCCACTGGCTGGCGTTCGGCTTTCCCGCGCTGGACCAGCCACGCCCGTCAGCCACGCAGGCGGAGGCCAGCCTGCTGCGCGAGTTCGACGCCGCATTGCCGGCCGGCACGCCGCTGACGGTCGTCGTTCCCGCGATATGGGGCCACGTCGATGCCCAGCGGCCGATCCTTTCGCGGCGGGTTGACTGGCAGGTGCTGCCAGGCCGCCTGCCGGACCGGGCATCGCCGCCAATGCCTGCGCCGACGTTGGCGGCTGCCGGATTCGATGCGCAGGACCCGGCGCTGCGGACCTTGCGTGCGCTCAATGCGGCCTGGCAACCGAAGGCCACTGCACTTGTGGTTGCCCGCGCCGCCGACAACTCACCCACACTGCGCGCCGCATTCGTGGCATGGGGGGGTGAGGCATCGATCCCCGCGCCCTGGTTGAACTGGGTACGTGACGGCGGCCAGCTCCTGCTGGGCGCGCGCACGCCGTGGCCCGATGGCACCGCGCCGCAGACGGAATGGCAGGGCGACGATGGCGAGCTACTGCTCGCTTCGGCGCCGTTCGGACACGGCCGGATCTGGCGGCTGCCGCAGGGATGGAACCCGGCCACCAACACCCGCCTGACCGATGCCCGGTTCCCGGTCGATCTGGCTCGGCACCTGCAGCCGACACCGCCACCGGCGCGGGTGACGGCGGCGCAGTTCGCGCCGCTGCAGCAGGC
>DJAN01000313.1 GCA_002429615.1 Lysobacteraceae bacterium UBA6001 | reverse complement strand
GCCCCGCCCCCGAAGTCCCGATGGTTTACCGCGACCGGAATTTGGAGCGGTCAGTGCTTTTCCTGGGGCTGGTAGGCGGGGAGGCCGAACTGCCAGAGCAGGAAGGTGATCATGTCGGCGCGTTCGTTGTTCACCGAACGCTGCGCCGAACCCATGCCGTGGCCCGCGCCATAGTCGATGTCCAGCAGTATCGGACGACCACTGGTGCTGGCCTGCTGCAGGCGCGCGGCCATCTTGGCCGAGTTCCATACCGCGACGCGCGGGTCGTTGTAGCCATGCGGCAGCAATACCGCCGGATACGCGGTGCCGTCACGCACTTTTGCATAGCTGCTCATCGCCACCAGTGAGCGGAAACCTTCGTCGGTGTTGGGATCGCCGAACTCGGGCCAGTTGGCCGGACCATTCGGATCACGCAGCGCAGTCCCCACCGAGTCCAGCACGCCCACCATCGGGATCGCCACGCGATACAGGTCCGGACGCGCCAGGAAGGCATTGCCCACCAGCACGCCACCGGCGCTCGCGGCAGCCGCGCCCAACCGGTCGGCACGGGTATAGCCATGCGCGATCAGATATTCGGCGCAGGCGTTGAAGTCCTCCCAGCTGTGATGCTTGCTCTGCTGGAAGCCGGCGCGATACCAGGCTTCGCCCTTCTCGCCGCCCCCGCGTACATGACAGAACGCGCGCACGATGCCGCGATCAAAATAGGCGAAATGCGCGGGAATCAGCACCGGGTCCGTGCTCAGGCCGTAGGCACCATAGCCCTGCATGAACAACGGGGCGCTGCCGTCGCGCGGGGCGTCCTTCGGCGAGACGATCGACAACGGCACCTGCGCGCCATCGGTGCTGGGCACCGACACGATCTCGGCCACCAGCCCGTCGCTGCCCAGGCCCTGCGGCTGCGCCTGCAGTCCCGATGAGGTGGCGTGGCCTTCGGCGTCCACGCGCAGGACATCGAAGAAGCGCGTCCAGCCGTCGGCACCGATCAACAGGCCGCGCGATCCCGGTTCGGCCGCGTAGACACGCAGCGCCTGCACGCCGGGAAGATCGACGCGCTGTGCGTCGTGCGTTCCCCACGGAAGCCGGAACAGCCCCATCTCCACCCCGTTGGCATCGCGCACGGTGTAGTACAGCGCGTCGTTGCCGTAGTAGATCTCGTCGATCACCCCCTCGCCCGCGGCGACCACCGTGCTGCGCCGATGCGCGGGGTCGTCCAGCGACAGGCGCTGCAGGCTGCGCGTGGGTTGTGCGCTGCTGAGCAGGTACAGGTCGTTGCCGTGCTGCACGTAGCTGCGCACGTTGTCGCCCACGTCCAGCAGCGGCTTCCAGCGTGGACCGCCCGTGCGACCCAGGTCGTCCAGCAATGCGACGCGCAGGATGCGCCGGTTCTCGACGTTGGCCGGTTCGCCCAGCATCCAGCGGCTGCCGGCGCTGCTGGATACCAGCGGAATCTGTCCCGGTTCGAGCGCGCCGGATGCGGGCAGCCGGTTGCCGAACACCAGCGGATCGCGCGCCGCGCTGCCGAGCAGGTGCAGGTAGGTCTGGCTGTTCAAGCGCCGCTCGGAGACCGGTTGATCGGGACGCAGCGCCTGCAGCTGGTTGTAGAAGAAGCCGCTGCCATCCGGCAGCCAGGACACGCCGAAGTCGGCGCGTTCGATCGGCGTACCGATCACCCGGCCGTCGCGACCATCCAGCAGCCAAGCGGTGGCCTGTTCGGAGCCGCCTTCGGACACGCCCACCACGACCCGGCCGCCGTCGGGCGACGGCGCGGCATAGCTGATCGCGCGCGGCGGCGCGTCGGCGGCACGTCCGGCGAGCGGGTCGAACAACAGGCGCTCGGTGCCGTCGGCTTCACGCCAGTACAGCCGCGCGTTCTCCGCGTCGGCCGGGCGACGCCGGACCAGCATGCGCTCGGCGGGCATCAGGAGGACGTCCTCGATCACCGACGGCGTCAGCTTCTCCAGCCGTTCGATATCGGCCAGGATCGCGGCGCGGCCGGGTACCGCGTCGAGCTGCTGGCGGCTGTAGTCGGCCTGGGCGCGGATCCAGGCCTGGGTGGCGGGGTCATCGAGATGTTCCAGCGCACGGAACGGATCACGCACGGTCACGCCGAAGCGCGTTTCGCTCGCTGGCGAAGACGGCGGCGGTGGCGGCGGCGCGCTGGCGATCTGCAGGGCGAGGAACAGGCACGGAACGAACATGGTCTTACCTCCTGTAGGAACCGGGTCGGGGCCGCGCCATCGCGTCCGCCTCGCCTATGAACGCGGGGCGGATGCGGAGGCGGACAACGTGTTCATCCAGCATCGGCGCGGACGACGTGAAGCCGGGGTGGATGCAGGCCGGCGTCCGCACACCGGAGATTAACCGTCCGCCGACCAGCCTGCCGGGGTTGTCCCGTTCCCGTCCGCAGGAGATTTCAATGGCCGCCCGCAAGCCGACCGCCAAGCCCGCCGCCGCCGCCTCACAGAAAAGCCGTCGTGCGACAGCGTCGCCGGAGGACGCTCGCGGCAACGCCGACGAGCTGCATCAGCAGGCCGGTGGCGCGCACCCGCCGCTGACCACCAACCAGGGCGTGGTGGTCGCCGACAACCAGAATTCGCTGCGCGATACGCCACGCGGGCCGACGCTGCTGGAAGACTTCATCCTCCGCGAGAAGATCACCCACTTCGATCACGAGCGCATTCCCGAACGCATCGTGCATGCACGCGGCAGCGCAGCGCACGGCTACTTCGAGCTGACCAAGTCGCTGTCGCGCTACACCACGGCCAAGCTGTTCACCGAGGTCGGCAAGAAGACGCCGGTATTCACCCGCTTTTCCACGGTGGCCGGCGGCGCCGGCTCGGTGGATACACCGCGCGACGTGCGCGGGTTCGCGGTGAAGTTCTATACCGGCGAGGGCAACTTCGACCTGGTCGGCAACAACATCCCGGTGTTCTTCATCCAGGATGCGATCAAGTTCCCGGACCTGATCCACTCGGTGAAGATGGAACCGGACCGCGGCTTCCCGCAGTCAGCCAGCGCGCACGATACGTTCTGGGATTTCATCTCGCTCACACCTGAAGCCATGCACATGATCATGTGGGCGATGAGCGACCGCGCGATCCCGCGTTCGCTGCGCATGATCGAGGGCTTCGGCATCCACAGCTTCCGCCTGCTCGATGCGCAGGGCCGCAGCACCTTCGTGAAGTTCCACTGGCGGCCGAAGCTGGGACTGCAATCGACGGTGTGGGACGAGGCGGTGAAACTCGCCGGCGCGGACCCGGATTTCCATCGTCGCGACCTGTTCGAAGCGATCCAGGGCGGCGCGTTCCCGGAGTGGGAGTTCGGCGTGCAGCTGTTCACCGAGGAGGACGCGGCGAAGTTCCCGTTCGACCACCTCGACCCCACCAAACTGATTCCCGAGGAACTGGTGCCGGTGCAGATCATCGGCCGCATGGTGCTGGACCGCTGGCCGGACAACTTCTTCGCCGAGACCGAGCAGGTGGCGTACTGCCCGGCCAACATCGTGCCCGGCATCGACTTCAGCAACGACCCGCTACTGCAGGGCCGGCTGTTCTCCTACCTGGATACGCAGCTGATCCGCCTGGGTGGGCCGAACTTCCATCAGATCCCGGTCAACGCGCCGCAGTGCCCGTTCGCCAATCACCAGCGCGACGGCCACATGCAGATGCAGCGACCGAAAGGCCGCGTCGCCTACGAGCCGAGTTCCCTGCAGGACGACAGCCCGCGCGAGGCGGCAGCCGGCTTCCGCAGCCACGCCACACCGGCCGATGACGGCGCGAAGGGGCGCATCCGCGCGGAGAGCTTTGCGGACCATTACAGCCAGGCGCGGTTGTTCTATCGCAGCCAGACCAAGCCCGAGCAGGCGCATATCGCCTCGGCGCTGGTATTCGAACTGTCGAAGGTGGAGACCGCGCACGTGCGCGAACGCATCGTCGGCCATCTGCGCCATGTCGATGCCGACCTGGCCCAGCGCGTGGCCGACGGGCTCGGCCTGGCGGCACTGCCGCCGGCACCTCCGGCGCAGGTCGCGCCGATCGACATGATGCCTTCACCCGCCCTGCAGATCATCGGCAAGATGAAGCCGACGCTGCAGGGACGCACGGTCGGCGTGCTGGTCCACGACGGCTCCGACGCGGCGCTGGTGAAAGCGCTGCGCAAAGCCGCCGAAGCGGATGGCGCGACGGTGAAGATCGTCGCGCCGAAGATCGGCGGCGCGCGCCTGGACGATGGCAAGCAGCTGCCCGCGGACGGTCAGCTCGCCGGTACGCCGTCGATCGTGTTCGATGCGGTGGCGGTACTGCTTTCCGCCGAGGCCGGCAAACAACTGGCGAAGGATTCGGCGGCGGTGGATTTTGTCGCCAACGCCTGGGCACACCTGAAGGCCATCGCCTGGGACGAGGGCGCGCAGCCGCTGCTCAAGGCCGGCAACGTGGGCCGCGATGCGGGCGTGGTGGAGGCGGAGGACGCCAAGGCCTTCATCGCCGCCGCGCGCACGCGCCAGTGGGAGCGCGAGAAGAAGCTGCGCATGCTGGCGTGATCGGCGTGCGCTGAGCGGGCTTCAGGCCTCCGAAGGCAGCGCGGGCTGGATCCGCCCGCGCTGCGCCACCGGCAACCCGCGGTACTCGCGCGGGGTCAGGCCGGTGGCGGCCTTGAACTGGCGGGTGAAGGCGCTCTGGTCGCTGAAGCCGCAGGCGTGGCCGATATCGGTGATGCTCAGCTTGCGCTCGTCCAGCAGCTGCATCGCGCGGTGCAGGCGCAGGCGCAGCAGCACCTGCTGCGGGGTGAGCTGGAACACGCGGCGGAACGAGCGCTGCAGCTTGGACATGGAAAAGCCGGTCAGCTCGACCAGCGTCTGCAGCCGCACCGGCTGGGTGTAGTGCGCGTGCAGGTAGGCCAGTGCCAGGCGCAGCTTCTCATACTGTTCGTCGCGCTGCGCGTCGCGCCCTTCCTGCGGGCCGAGGTCACGCGAGATGCCGATGATGCCCTGCACTTTGCCGTCCACCAGCAGCGGGCGCTTGCAGGTCAGGCACCAGCCGGTCTCGCGGTTGGCGAACAGGTGCAGTTCCAGCACGTTGTCGATCACCGCGCCGGCCAGCACCTGCTCGTCCTGGTTGGCGTAATTGGCGCCCAGGCCGATCGGGTACACCTCGGCCACCCGCTTGCCGATCAGTTCCTGACGGGACTTGAGCCCCAGCCGCCGCAGCATGGTCTGGTTGACGTGGGTGTAGCGGCCTTCGCGATCCTTGACGAAGAACAGCACGTCCGGCACGGCGTCGAACAGGGCTTCCAGGTCGGTGGCGTCGATCGCGGTCATGGCGCGGATGATAAGCGCCCGGCACCCCGGCGCGCTGCCTAGGGCCGCGCGCGGAACACCACGCTCATCCGCGGCCCCACCGGACGCGCGGTTTTCGGGATGCCGTGCTCATGGGTGAGCTGCGAAGCATGGCTCATCGCCAGCAGGCTGCCCGGGGCCAGGTCCAGCCCACAGGCGCGCCCGCCGTCCTTGGCGCGCAGGTTCATCCGCCGCGTATCGCCCAGCGATACCAGCGCGATCGGCTCGCCGGGCCGTAGCGAATGCAGCTTGTCGCTGTGCATGGCCACGCTGTCGCGGCCATCGCGGTACAGGTTCAGGCCGACATGCGTGTAGGCGCCCGCCACGCTCGCGCGCACCAGCGCCAGCATCTCCAGCAGCGGGGAGTCGGTGGGCAGCGTGGCTAGCTCGAAGTGCGCGAGCAGGCGCGGCACCTCGACGATGCGCTCGTACATCGGCCGCTGCAGGGTCTGCCAGGCGATGCCATCGCGCAGCGCGGCGAACCAGCGCTCGGCCTGCGCCTGCCCCACCAGCTGCGGCCAGTAACGCACCCCGCCCTGCGCATCGGCGACCACCGTGCGGTAGGGCGCGGTGTCGAACAGGTCCGCGCAGGTGCAGGCCCCGGCGCTAACGGGCATCATGTTGGCCTCCTCCCGCAGCAGGTGCCGCATGTCCGCTTCGTCTTCTTCTCCCTACGCCGTCGGCCAGCTGTGGCGCTGCGAGGGCCGCAGTGCCGACGAGCGGCCCGTGCTGCTGATCAACCGCATCGAGCAGCATCCGCTGCTGGGCGGCGAAATCCTGCACGTCACGCTGCGCGATGCGCGCATCCGCCATCCGGGCGCACCGGGCGGGATGATCACCGGCATGGCGCACCTGCCGGTGATCGGCCAGGTGTTCGAGCGCAGCCATGCCGAGCTGGTCGGCCAGGACACGCCGGACCCGGCATACATCGAGGGCTACCAGTACTGGAAGCAGAGCTTCGACGCGGGCAACGCCGGTTCCTATGGCATCGCGCTGTCGGAGATTCTGGAAAGCATCGAGCGCATGCTGTCCAGCCGCAGCGCGCACTGACGCGCCACGCGCGGCCGCCGCCAACAGGCGGCCGTTCAATGGAAGTCCCGCGAGGCCACCGGCAGCTCGCCGAGCAGGTGGCTCAGATCGTGCAGGTCGCCGGCGATCACATGGGTGACGCCGTCCACCTGCTCCCAGCGCCCACGCACCGCCAGCAGGCGTGATTCCAGCAACGCGCGCCGGCGCCGCTGCGCCAGGTGCGACCAGACCACGACGTTGATCATGCCGTGTTCGTCCTCCAGGGTGACGAAGATGGTGCCCTTGGCGGTGCCCGGCCGCTGGCGCTGGGTGACCAGCCCGGCCACGTGTACGCCACTGCCATGGCGGCGCCCCTGCAGTTCCTGCAGGCCGAGGATGCGGCGCTGGCGCATCTGCGCGCGCAGCAGCGCCATCGGATGCGCGCCCAGGCTCAGGCCGATGGCACGGTAGTCGGCCAGGATGTCCTCGCCCTGGCGCGGCGCCGGCAGGGCGATCTCCTCCTCCTCCGGGCTGCCGGGCAGCAGCGGACGCCGCCGCTCGATACCGGCCACCGCCCAGCGTGCGTTGTGCCGGTGGCCACTGAGCGAAGCCAATGCCCCCGCCTCGGCCAATGCCTCGCGCGCCTTGCTGTCCAGCCCCGCGCGCAGGCACAGGTCGGCGATGTCGGCGAACGGCCGCTGCGCACGCGCGGCGACAATCGCCTGCGCCGCCTGTTCTGACAGCCCACGCACCTGGCGCAGGCCCAGCCGGATCGCC
>DJAN01000211.1 GCA_002429615.1 Lysobacteraceae bacterium UBA6001 | reverse complement strand
TGCTCTCGCTGCTGACCCTGCCGGCGTGGGCCTGGGTGCTCGCGCGCTGGGGCTGAAGGCTCAGTCCGCCGGCACCGTGCGTTCGGCGGCCCAGTCGCGCAACGCCTGTACCTGCTCGGCCATCAGCACCGACAACGGGCGGGTGGCGCGGATCTCCTGCATCAGCAGCGTGTCGTCCAACGCGCGCTGCTCGGCGTGCGCCGCGTACAGGCCGGAGACGATCGCCTGCTCGATCTCGGCGCCGGAAAAGCCCTGGCTGGCCGCCGCCAAGGCGGGCAAGGCGAAGCCCTCCGGGTCCAGCCCGCGCCGCCCCAGGTGCAGGCGCAGCAGCTCCACGCGCGTCTCGGGCGAAGGCAGGTCGACGAAGAAAATCTCGTCGAAGCGGCCCTTGCGCAGCAGCTCCGCCGGCAGCTCGTGGACCTGGTTGGCGGTGGCGACGATGAACACCTGTCCCTCGCGCTCGGCCATCCAGGTCAGCAGGTAGCCGAGCACGCGTCGCGATACGCCGCCGTCCTCGCCACCGCTGGCCAGGCCTTTCTCGATCTCGTCGATCCACAGCACGCACGGCGCCAGCTGCTCGGCCGAGGCCAGCGCGTCGCGCAGGTTCTTCTCGGTCTCACCGTGGTACTTGTTGTACAGGCTGCCGAAGTCCAGCCGCAGCAGCGGCACGCCGAAGCCGGCGGCGGTGGCCTTGGCCAGCATCGACTTGCCGCAGCCCTGCACGCCGAGCAGCAGCACGCCCTTGGGCGGGTCCAGCCCGGCCGGGGCGCTGCCGGAGACGAACATGGTGCGGCGCTGGTTGATCCAGCGCTTCAGGCGGTTGGCACCGGCCACGTCGGCGAAACGGGCGTTGTCGTATTCGTAGTGCAGGTGGCCGCTGCGGTTGAGCAGCTCGAACTTCAGCTTGGCGAGCTGCGGCAGGTCGTCCTCGCCCAGCACGCCGTCGTTGAAGATCAATTGCCGGGCGATGCGGCGCGCATCGCGCAGGCCCAGGCCCTTGAGGTTGCGCAGGATCTGCTGGGCCACTTCCTTGTCCACCTCCACACGGCGCCCGCCGTGCTCGCGCGCGTAGTCGGCGGCCTCCTCGCGCAGCATCTTCAGCAGCGCGTTGGCATCGGGCAGGTGGGGGCTGAAGCGGGTGGCCAGGGGTTCGAGTTCCGGCGGCAGCTCGACCTTGGCGCCGATCATCACCAGCACATGCGGCTGGCAGTGGCGGCGTTCGAGGATGTCGCGCAGCAGCCGCTGGTGCGAGGCGTAGCCCAGGTACGGGTGCAGGTCGAGCAGCAGGTAGATGCCGCGCTGGTCGGCCTGGCGGATCATCTGCAGCACGGCGCTCGCGTCCGGCGGGCCCTCCGGCGGGTCCTCGCGGTCCAGGTCGATGCGGCGCAGACCTTCGGTGATCGTCCATCGGTACAGTGCCCGCCAGACCTGCATCAGGCTCTGCCGGAACAGCTCCACGATGCGCTGTTCCTCCTGGGTCTCGATGACGATCAACGGCGTGCCCGCGCGGATCAGCGCGGTCAGGTCCTGCAGCTCACTCATGGGCGCTCCTTTGCGGGCGCCAACATAGCAGGGGGGAGCGGGGCGACGGAATGCCGCGCGCCTCGACTATCTCCTCACCGGGCGCCGGTGTACGCTCGGCGCAGGTTCACGGAAGCGAGGCGTGCATGAAGACGTTCCTGGTAGCCGGCTCCAAAGGCGGGGTCGGCAAGACCACGATCGCCACCAACCTGGCGGCCCATGCCGCCCTGCAAGGCCGGCGCACGGTGCTGGCCGATGCCGATCCACAACAATCGTCCATGCGCTGGGCCGAGCGCCGTGCCGGGCTGGAAAGCGCGGTCCTGCCGATCGACGCGACCCGGCGCCGGCAATGGGATGCCCAGCTGCCGGACGATGCCGACCAGCTGATCATCGACGCGCCGGCCGGTGCCATGGCCGAGGACTTGATGCCGTTCCTGGAGCGCGCCGATGCGGTGGTGGTCCCGGTGCTGGCCTCGGCGCTGGACATCGAGGCTGTGGTCGGCTTTCTCAACACCCTGGCCAAGGTGCCGCGCATCCATCAGCGCAAGCTGCCGGTGGGCCTGGTGCTCAACCGCAGCAAGCCCTGGACGCAGACCGCCCAGCAGGCCGTGGAGATGATCGGCACCTGGCCATATCCGCTGGTCGCCCAGCTGCGCGACACCCAGGCCTATGTCGTGTTGGCCGGGCTTGGCCGCAGCCTGTTCGACTATCGCTCGGCCCAGGTCCGCGAACACCAGCAGGACTGGGAGCCGCTGCTGAAGTGGCTCAAAGCCTGATCCATCCTCTGACGGACTTCCCATGCGCGAACTGATCCTGCTGCGTCACGCCCACGCCGAACCGGCCGACACCGGCCAGGCCGACTTCGACCGCCCGCTTTCGCCGCATGGCCTGGCCGAGGCCGAAGCGGCCGGGGCCTGGCTGCGCGAGCAGCGCCTGGTGCCCGACCGCGTGCTGTGTTCGCCGGCGCGCCGCGCCCGCGAAACCCTGGAAGCGGTGCTGGGCCTGACCGGCTACATCGAGCAGCGCCTGGAGGATCGCATCTACGAAGCGACCCCGGGCACGCTGGCCGCGCTGATCGACGAACACCGCGAGTGCGAGCGGCTGCTGCTGGTTGGCCACAACCCGGGCCTGGAGCGGCTGGTGGCGCTGATGCACAGCGGCCAGTCGGGCGACTACCGGGGCATGCCTACCGCCTCGGTGGCGCTGCTGGCACTGCCGCTGGAGGCGGCCATCGAGCCGGGCATCGCCCGGCTGACCGCCTTCTGGTGGCCCTGACACCCGCACGCGCGGCCTGCCTGGGGTTGGCGCTGCTGTGGGCACGGCCCGCCGCCGCCCAGCCGGCGAC
>DJAN01000301.1 GCA_002429615.1 Lysobacteraceae bacterium UBA6001 | reverse complement strand
GTGGTGGCGCGGCGAGCGCGCGCACCTGCTGCGCCTGGCCGAAGCCGGCACGCCGCGCTACGTCTACCACCTGCCGACGGTGCGCGAACGCGCGCGCTCGCTGATGGCCATCCCGGCGATCGACCAGCGCTACTACGCGATCAAGGCCAACTCGCACCCGGCCATCCTCGAAGCGCTGGTGCAGGAGGGCTTCGGCCTGGAATGCGTCTCGCACGGCGAGCTGCGCCGCGTGTTCGACACCCTGCCGGAACTGTCGCCGCGGCGCGTGCTGTTCACCCCGAGCTTCGCGCCGAAGGGCGAGTACGAGGCCGGTTTCGCGCTGGGCGTCACCGTCACGCTGGACAACGTCGAGGCGCTGCGGAACTGGCCGGAGGTCTTCCGCAACAAGCAGATCTGGCTGCGCATCGACCTCGGCCATGGCGATGGCCACCACGAGAAGGTCAATACCGGCGGCAAGCAGTCCAAGTTCGGCCTGTCGGCGTCGCGCGTGGACGAGTTCGTCGATGCCGCGCGCGCGCTGGGCATCACCATCACCGGCCTGCATGCGCACCTGGGCAGCGGCGTGGAGACCAGCCAGCACTGGCGGCTGATGTTCGACGAACTCGCCGGTTTCGCCCGTCGCATCGGCACGGTGGAGATCATCGACATCGGTGGCGGCCTGCCGATTCCCTACAGCGCCGAGGACGAGCCATTCGACCTGGAGCGCTGGGGCGCCGGCCTGGCCGAGGTGCGCGCGGTGCATCCGGCGTTCCGCCTGGCGATCGAACCGGGCCGCTTCCTGGTGGCCGAATCCGGCGTGCTGCTGGCCGGGGCGACGCAGGTGATCGAGAAGGACGGCGTCCACCGCGTCGGCCTCGACGCCGGCATGAACACGCTGATCCGCCCGGCGCTGTACGACGCCTGGCATGACATCGAGAACCTCTCGCGGCTGGACGACACCGCGCTGGGCGCATTCGACGTGGTCGGCCCGATCTGCGAATCCTCCGACGTGTTCGGCAAGCGCCGGCAGCTGCCGGTGGCGACCGCGCCGGGCGACGTCATGCTGGTCGCCGACGCCGGTGCCTACGGCTATTCGATGGCCAGCACCTACAACCAGCGCGAACTGCCGCGCGAGGATGTGATCGATGTGCCGGCCGGCTGACCGTTTCCCCCATACCCCCCACAAGATCCGCCCGGCCGCGCACGCTCCTGCGCGAAAACCGGGCAGCCTGTCCCCGGAAATTCCATGACTGCTTTCGACAAGACCCAGGTCTCCTGCTTCCGCTTCGTCCGCTGCGGCTTTGATGCCGCCAGCGGCGTCGCCTCGCTGGTCTACGCCTTCGACCAGGGCCCGGAGATGGTGGAGACGATCACCGTGCCGGGCGCGCCGTTCACCCTGGACGCCGCGCGCGCCGAGGCGGTGCAGCGTGCGCTGCGCCTGCTGCACCTGTTCGCCGGCGTCAGCTACTACAAGGCGGCGGTTCCGGCGCAGGTGGCGATCGACGGTTATGAGATCGACGCGGCCACCGCCGCGCTGGTCGAGGACCTGTACCTGCACGGCCTGGGCGAATTCGCCTATCGCAACGGCTTGAACCTGCGCGGCCGCTTCAAGCTGCCGGTGGCGGCGGGCGCCGCGCCGGTCGCCACGGCAGTGGGCCTGCCCGGGCGCGCGCTGGTGGCCATCGGCGGCGGCAAGGATTCGCTGGTCAGCATCGAGGCGCTGCGCGCCGCCGGTGTCGAACAGACCGTGACCTGGATCGGCGGCTCGCAGCTGATCCGCGCCTGTGCCGAGCGTACCGGCCTGCCCACGCTCAACCTGGGCCGCACGCTGGCGCCGGAGCTGTTCGAGCTCAACCGCCAGGGGGCCTATAACGGCCATATCCCGGTCACCGCGGTGAACTCGGTGATCATGCTGCTGGCCGCGCTGCTCACCGGCGCCGACCAGGTGGTGTTCTCCAACGAACGCTCGGCCAGCTACGGCAGCCAGATTCCCGGCACCGGCGAGGTCAATCACCAGTGGTCCAAGGGCTGGGCGCTGGAGAAGGCACTGGGCGAGTACGTCGAGCGCCATGTCGCCGCCGACCTGCACTACTACTCGCTGCTGCGTCCGTTGTCGGAGCTGGCGGTGGCGCGGCAGTTCGCCAAGGTCGATCACTACGACGCGCATTTCTCCAGCTGCAACCGCAACTTCCACATCATGGGCGAGCGCCCGGTGAACCGCTGGTGCGGCGTGTGCCCGAAGTGCCACTTCGTGTTCCTGGCGCTGGCGCCGTTCATGCCCAAGACCCGGCTGGTGAAGATCTTCGGCCGCAACCTGCTCGACGATGGCAGCCAGGCCGGCGGCTTCGACGCGCTGCTGGAATTCCAGGATCACAAGCCGTTCGAATGCGTGGGCGAAGGGCGTGAGTCGCGTGCGGCCATGGCCACGCTGGCGGCGCGGCCGGAGTGGAAGGAAGACGTGCTGGTGAAGCGCTTTATCCGCGAGATCCAGCCACAGCTGCCGGCGGACGAACTGCTGCTGGCGCCGCAGCTGGAGCTCGGTGGCGAGCACCGCATCCCGGCACCGCTGTGGGAGCGCGTGCGTGCGAATTTCGCAGCTTGAGGGGCAGGCGGTCGCGCTGTGGGGCTGGGGCCGCGAAGGCCGTTCGGCCTACCGCGCGATCCGCGCCGCGTTGCCGGCGCAGCCGCTGACCCTGTTCTGCGGCGCGCATGAGGTGGCCGAGGCGCAGGCGCTGGGCGATGCGCACTTGTCGATCGACAGCGAGGTCGATGCCGCGGCGCTGTCGCGCTTCGCGGTGGTGGTGAAGTCGCCGGGCATCAGTCCGAACCGGCCCGAGGCGTTGGCGGCGGCGCAGGCCGGCACGCATTTCGTCGGCGGCACCGCGCTGTGGTTCGGTGCGCACGCGCAGCCTGGCGGCATCGTGCCGGGCGCGGTGTGCGTCACCGGCACCAAGGGCAAGAGCACGACCACCGCGCTGCTCGCGCATCTGCTGCGCGCTGGCGGCCACCGTACCGCGCTGGCCGGCAACATCGGCCTGCCGCTGCTGGAAGTGCTGGCGCCCGAGCCGCTGCCGCAGTACTGGGCCATCGAGCTGTCCAGCTACCAGACGCGCGAGGTGGCGCGCAGCGGCGTGCGGCCGCAGCTGGCGCTGGTGCTCAACCTGTTTCCCGAACACCTGGACTGGCACGGTGGCGAGGCACAGTACGTCGCCGACAAGCTGTCGCTGGTGACCGAGGCGGCGCCGCGCATCGCGCTGCTCAATGCGGAGGATCCGCGTCTGCTGGCGCTGGCGCCGAGCCTGACCGCCAGCGAGGTGCGCTGGTTCAACCATGCGCAGGGTTGGCACATGCGCGGCGAGGTGGTGCATCGCGGCGAGGTGGCGGTGTTCGACACCGCCCGGGTGCCGCTGCCGGGCCATCACAACCGCGGCAATCTGTGCGCGGTGCTGGCGGCGATCGAGGCGCTGGGGCTGGATGCGGCGGCGTTGGCGCCGGCGGCTTTGACGTTCCAGCCGCTGCCGAACCGGCTGCAGACGATGGGGGCGCGCGAGGGCATCCGCTACGTCAACGATTCGATCAGCACCACGCCGCACGCGACGCTGGCGGCGCTGGCCTGCTTCCCCGGGCAGCGCGTGGCGGTGCTGGTGGGTGGGCATGATCGTGGCCTGGACTGGCACGACTTTGCCGCGCACATGGCGGGCGATACGCAGGTGCCGGTGGAGATCGTGACGATGGGGGCCAATGGGCCGCGCATCCACGAGCTGTTGTTGGCCTCGGCGCAGGCCGGGCGCTTCGGGCTGCATGCGGCGGGGGACCTGCCCGAGGCGGTGGCGCTGGCGCAGGCGGCGCTGGGCGATGGCGGGGGCGTGGTGCTGCTCTCGCCGGGTGCGCCGAGCTTCGGCGCGTATACCGACTATGTGGCGCGCGGGCGACACTTCGCCGAGCTGGCGGGTTTCGATCCGGAGGCGATCAGTGCGATCCCGGGGTTGGGGATCGCCTGACCCGGTTTCTGCCTGCTGCCAGTGCAGTCACTGCAGTCACTACGCTCGCTGCATTCACTGCACTCACCGTAATCACCGCACTGTAGGAGCGGCTTCAGCCGCGACGTTGATGCTTCCGCCTGCGCCGACCCCTATCGCAGGTCGGCTGTTCGGTTTCCCCGCGCGGCGCCCGGGCGGCATGCCCCGGCGGGGGACGCCGAAAGCCGTCATCCATGACGTCGAGCTCGACGGGCGACATCCATGTCGCCCGACGCCCCCGCCAGGGCACGCCGCCCGGTCACCCGATGGATTCCGACGGCGGATATGCAATCAAGAGCAGGTGGTCAAATCTTCGCCAAGTCATGGCGAAGCCTTACGGCACAAGCGGTGTGGGCGGTTATCCACAAACTTCTCCTTCAGTCGTCCACATGCCCTGTGGAGAAGCGTTTCCTGAGTGGCTAAATTTTCGTCATCATGGCGCGGACGCTTGCGCCGCAAGGCGTGCACGAACTTGTCCACAGGCTTCTCCCGCGGCCATCCACATGCGGTGTGCACAACCGCGGCCGTCACGGGGGCGGGCTACACTCGCCGCCGACATCCAGCCGGAGGCAGTCCCGATGAGCAGGCGTAATCCTTGGCAGTGGGCGGTAGGCATCTTCATCCTCGCGGCGCTGCCGCTGTCCGCCTCGGCGGCGATGCAGTCGCGGCCGCTCGAATGGAAGATCGGCAACGACACCTTCAGCGGCGTGCTGGTCTATGACGACGCCGGCGACGCCAAGCGTCCGGGTCTGGTGATGGTGCCGAACTGGCGCGGGGTCAACGACTCGGCGGTGGAGAAGGCGAAGAAGATCGCCGGCGACGATTACGTCGTGCTGGTGGCCGATGTGTATGGCAAGAACGTGCGGCCGAAGGACGACAAGGAAGCCGGGCAGGTCGCGGGCAAGCTGCGCGCGGATCGGGTGACGTTGCGCGCGCGCGCGCAGAAGGCGGTGGACGTGCTGAAGGCGCAGGCGGGCAAGGCGCCGGTGGATCCGGCGCGGATCGGCGCGGTGGGCTTCTGCTTCGGTGGCACCACGGTGCTGGAGCTTGCGCGTTCCGGTGCGCAGCTGGGCGGTGTGGTGAGCCTGCACGGCGGCATCTCCACCGATCTGCCGGCCAAGGCCGGCGTGGTGAAGACGCCGGTGCTGGTGCTCAACGGGGCCGCGGACAAGAGCGTCACCGCGGAGGATATCGCGGCGTTCCAGAGCGAGATGGATGCGGCCGGGGCGGATTGGCAGTTCGTCAACTTCGCCGGCGCCGTGCACTGTTTTGCCGAGGCCGATGCGAACAGCCCGCCGGGTTGCGTGTACAACCCGCGCGCGGCGAAGCGGGCTTACCGGATGCTTGAGGACTTCTTTGAGGAGCGGTTCGGGGATTGAGCGGCAGGCCGTGGGCTTCCGGGCGCAGGCGAGGTGCCTGCCCCGGAGGGGCTGCGGTCGCGGCTGAAGCCGCTCCTACAACAGGGGAGCGGGTACCGGTGCGACGCGCTTAGTGCGTGCGCGCCACCGCGTAGCGTGCCAGGCCGCGCAGCGCGGCCACGGCGTCGTTCTCTTCCAGGCCGTCGAGCGCACGCTCGGCGGCCTGCGCGTATTCGGCGGCACGACGACGGCTGTATTCCAGCCCGCCGGTGGCGTGGATCGCCGCCAGCACTTCCGGCATCGCGTCGGCATCGCCCTGTTCGACGATCTCGCGCAGGCGGGCCTGCGTGGCCGCGTCCGAGTGCGCGATGGCGTGGATCAGCGGCAGCGTCGCCTTGCCTTCGGCCAGATCGTCGCCCAGGTTCTTGCCCAGGTCGGCGGCGTCGGCGGCGTAGTCCAGCACGTCATCGGCGATCTGGAACGCATAGCCCAGCTGCATGCCGTAGTCGTACAGCCGCGCCTGCACCGCTTCGTCCGCGCCGCTGGCCAGCGCGCCCAGGCGGGTGCCGGCGGCGAACAGCACCGCGGTCTTGCGCTCGATCACCCGCAGGTACGCCGCTTCGTCGGTGTCCGGGTTGTGCACGTGCAGCAGCTGCAGGACCTCGCCCTCGGCGATGCGGTTGGTGGTGTCGGCCAGGATCCGCATCACCGGCATGCGGTCCAGCTCAACCATCAGCTGGAAGCTGCGCGAGTAGAGGAAATCGCCCACTAGCACGCTCGGGGCGTTGCCCCACAGGGCGTTGGCGGTGCTGCGGCCACGGCGCAGGTCCGATTCGTCGACCACGTCGTCGTGCAGCAGGGTCGAGGTGTGGATGAACTCGATGATCGCCGCCAGCTGGTGGTGTTCCGGGCCGCCGCCGCCGACCGCGCGGCCGGCCAGCATCACCAGCATCGGCCGCAGGCGCTTGCCGCCGGCGGAGATGATGTGATCGGCGATCTGGTTGATCAGCACGACATCCGAAGCAAGGCGACTGCGGATCAGGGCATCGACCGCAGCCATGTCGGGGGCGGCGAGCTGCTGGATCTGGGGCAGGCCCAGGGTGGGGCGGAGGTCTTCGGCGAGGCTCATGCGGATCGGGCTGGAAGCGTCGCGGAATTATAGGCGACTGCCCGTGTTTCCGTTGTCGCCATCACGGATACGGCTCGTTCCGGGCGCCGGAACCCTTGCTGCGCTGCAGGATGCACCCCTGCCCGGATCGGATAGGCTTCGCCCGACTGCCCGCCGCCGAATGCAGGGGAAGCGGCGCGGCGGTCGCGCTCTTGGGAATTCCCGTGTTTCCACGCTGCACACCGGTCCCCACGGCCGGCGGATGGTTTTGCTGCGCTGTTCTTTCAACCCGGAGGAAAGCATGAAGCATGTCATCGCCGTTCTGGCGCTCGCTTGTCTGCTGATCGGCCTGGCGGTCTCCGCCTCGGGCGCCGACCAGATCACCACCGTCCCGGTCCACTTCGCCAAGGGCGCCAGCAGCGCCACCCAGAAGGGGCATTTCAGCGGCTACGACAGCGTGCACTACACGCTCGAAGCCAAGGCCGGGCAGACCCTGCGCGTGAGCGTCAGCGGCAATTCCAACGCCAATTTCAACGTCTACAAACCGGGCGACGAGCCGGGCGCGGCCGAGGCCATCGGCAGCGGCGGCGTTGCCACGCCGTGGGAAGGCGCGTTGCCGGCCAGCGGCGAGTACATCGTGCAGGTCTACCAGATGCGCGCCTCGGCACGTCGCGGCGAGAAGATCGACTTCTCCGTGCAGCTCGCGGTGCGCTGAGCGCCAAGCGCAGGCGCAATACGCAGACGGCGACGCGCAGCGGCCACCTCCTGGCCGCTGCCGGACGCGTGCGGCAACGTCGCCGCAATTGGCTATTTTTTCATCACTGCCTCTACACGGTTGCACCGCCCAGTCTCTGGTCGGCGCCGCCACGGGTGCGCGCTTTCCGCCTGCGGGCACCCCAGAGGACAGGCTCATGGTCAAGCAGCTGGCGCCGGCGTCATTCCGGCTTTCCCCCACACCCCTTGCGCCTGCGCGGCTTGCACGCCTGCCGCTGGTGATCCTTGGTTTGCTGTGCAGCCCGGCGTTGTTCGCGCAATCCGCTCCGGCGTCGGATGCCGCCACCTGCACGGATGACACCGCCGTGCCGTGCGACAACACGGGCGGGAGCATGCTCACGCCCGCGGTGGCGGTGGGCATCGACTACTTCCAGGCCGACGGCCTCGCCGACGGCAGCGATAACGCCAGCGCGAACGGCCAGTACACCGTGGCCGCGGGCAGCAGCGCCGTCGCCAATGGCACCGCCGCCACCGCGCTGGGCGCGCAGACCGATGCGGTCGGCACCGCGGCGATGGCCGTAGGCGCCTTCGCGCAGGCCACCGCCGACCAGACCATGGCCGTCGGTTCCGGTGCGC
>DJAN01000315.1 GCA_002429615.1 Lysobacteraceae bacterium UBA6001 | reverse complement strand
CTTCCGATCTAGGCGTCCTTGCCGCCCAGCTGGCGCATCACCCCGGGCAGCAGCCCGCCGAGTGCGGCCGCCACCACCGCCGGGCTGAGGCCCACCTGTCGCGCCAGCGTGCCGAGCACCGGCATGCCGAACAGCGCCTCCACCTGCGCCGGGCGCACCGGCTCCGTCGCCGCGGCCGGGTCGCGCCAGGCCTGCAGTGCCTGCGCCAGGCCATTGGCGCGCAGGCGCTCGGCAAAGCCGGCCACGCCGCCGCGGCGGTCATCGAAGACCAGGGCGATGGTGCTGCCGAGCAGTTGGCGGGTCTTGTCGGTGTCCAGGCCGAAGCGGCCGGAAACTTGCTGTATCAGTTGATCGAACATCGCGGGTGTGTGTCCTCGCTCTGGCGTCCGGTCGGGGGCGCCTGGCCGGCCCGGGCACAGGGCCGGGCGGGGCGCGATTCTGGGAAGCGCCCCGCGGCCCCGCCACGCGATTGCTGCATCGATCACGCCCGCCCGGCCGTCCGTGTGGGCCGTCGTTCAGGCCGGGCGGCCGGGCCGGGTTTCAGGGCAGGGGCGGGTTTGACCGCAGGGCGTTGCGCGGGCTATCATCCCGAGTCTGTCCGTCCACTGGGCGGCAGGCATTCATAGAATAACTACAGAAGAGACACCCACATGTACGCAGTACTGGTCACCGGCGGTAAGCAATACCGCGTCGCGCAGGGCGAAACGCTCCGCGTGGAAAAGCTCGATGTCGAAGCCGGCAACGAGATCAAGTTCGACAACATCCTGATGCTCGGCGACAGCGATGGCATCAAGATCGGCGACGCGCTGAAGGGCGCTTCGGTCACCGCCAAGGTCGTCTCGCACGGCCGCGCCGACAAGGTCCGCATCATCAAGTTCCGTCGCCGCAAGCACCACATGAAGCGCCAGGGCCACCGCCAGCACTTCACCGAAATCGAAATCACCGGCATTGCCGGCTAAGCCAAAGGAGAATCCGTCATGGCACATAAAAAGGGCGTAGGCTCCTCGCGCAACGGTCGCGATTCCAACCCGAAGTATCTCGGCGTCAAGATTTTCGGTGGCCAGGCCATCGATGCCGGCAACATCATCGTGCGTCAGCGCGGCACCCAGTTCCATCCGGGCGCCGGCGTCGGCCTGGGTCGTGACCACACGCTGTTCGCGCTGGTCGACGGCACCGTTGAGTTCTCGGTCAAGGGCCCGAACAAGCGTCGTACCGTCAGCGTCGTCCAGGCCTGATCCGGCCTGTGACGGAGCCTTTCCGGCTCCGCTGACAACAAGCCCCGCTCCGGCGGGGCTTTTGTTTCTAGGGCGCGCGCTGCGCGTCCGTAACGGGGTTGCTACAGTCCCCCGCATCCGCCGGCCCGCAAGGGCGGCGTTCCGAACTCCCGTATTCCAGTCCCGTATCCCATGAAACTCGTAGACGAAGCGGAAATCCAGGTGATCGCCGGCAATGGCGGCAATGGCTGCGTCGGCTTCCGGCGCGAGAAGTTCATCCCGCTCGGTGGCCCGGACGGCGGTGACGGCGGCAATGGTGGCAGCGTCTGGCTGCAGGCCGACGAAAACCTCAACACGCTGGTCGACTTCCGCCACGAGCGCAACTTCAAGGCGCAGCGCGGTGAGAACGGCATGGGCCGGCAGATGTACGGCAAGGCGGGCGAGGACAAGATCATCACCGTGCCGGTCGGCACCGTCGTCATGAACGTCGATACCGACGAGGTGATCGGCGACATGACCCGGCATGGCGATCGCCTGCTGGTTGCCAAGGGCGGCAAGGGCGGCCTGGGCAACATGCATTTCAAGAGCTCGACCAACCGCGCGCCGCGCCAGGCCCTGCCGGGCGAGGAAGGCGAGCAGCGCCTGCTCAAGCTGGAACTGAAGCTGCTGGCCGATGTCGGCCTGCTGGGCTTCCCGAACGCCGGCAAGAGTACCTTCATCCGCGCGGTCTCCGCCGCGACGCCGAAGGTGGCCGACTATCCGTTCACCACCCTCTATCCGAACCTGGGCGTGGTCAGTGTCGAGGCGCATCGCAGCTTCGTCATCGCCGATATCCCGGGGCTGATCGAGGGCGCGGCCGATGGCGCCGGCCTGGGCGCGCAGTTCCTGCGCCACCTGCAGCGCACCCGCCTGCTGCTGCACCTCGTGGACGTCTCGCCCATGGAAGGTGGCGTGGAAGGCGTGTCGCCGGCCGAGCAGGTGCGCCTGCTGGAGCGTGAGCTGGAGCGCCACGATCCCGAGCTGTTGGCCAAGCCGCGCTGGCTGGTGCTCAACAAGGCCGACCTGATGTTCGAGGACGAGGCGCGCGCCGCCGCCGAACAGGTGGTCGCCGAGCTGGGCTGGACCGGTCCGTGGTACCTGGTGTCGGCGCTGGGCCGCGAGGGCACCTGGCCGATCATGAAGGACGTGATGACGTTCTTCGACCGCCAGCGTGCGGAGGCCGCCGAGCAGGCCGCCAATGCGTCCTGAGTCGGCGCAGGGCGACGTGGACGTATCCCGGGCCTGCGCGCCATCGCGCGCAGGCCGGTCCGGCTGGATGGCCGGTCGCCATGCCGCTGGCCGGCAGGCAACAAAAAACCCGGCCAAGGCCGGGTTTTTGCATGCCGCCGAGGGCTGGGCCCCCGGCGCGACTGCCGGATCAGGCGGCCTTGAGGGCCTTGATGCGGGCGGTCAGGCGGCTCTTGTGGCGAGCAGCCTTGTTCTTGTGAATCAGACCGCGCGAGCTGAAACGGTCGAGGATCGGCTGGGCGACGGCGAAAGCGGCTTCGGCGCCGGCGGCATCGTTGGCGTCAAGGGCCTTGATCACCTTCTTGACGGCGGTGCGCAGCATCGAACGCTGAGCCGTATTGCGCGCGTTGCGCACAACGGTCTGCTTGGCGCGCTTCTTGGCGGACTTGATATTGGCCACGGTGGTGGTTTCCTGAAAAATCGGTGTAGTGGAAAAAGCAAGCGCGAAATTATGATCGTCTCAAACATCTACGTCAAGTCAGTTGTCAAGGGGGATGCCCGGTGAGCAAACCCCGCATGTGGAAGGGCCTGCTGTCGTTCAGCAGCATGACCATGGTCTCGCGGGTGCTGGGGCTGGTCCGCGACCAGGTCATCTCCACCCACTTCGGCGCCAACGCCATGACCGACGCCTTCTGGGTCGCGTTCCGGGTGCCGAACTTCCTGCGCCGGCTGTTCGCCGAAGGCTCCTTCGCCACCGCCTTCGTGCCGGTGTTCACCGAGGTGAAGGAGACCCGCCCGCATGGCGACCTGCGCGAGCTGATGGCGCGTGTCTCCGGCACCCTCGGTGGTGCGCTGCTGGTGGTCACCGCGCTGGGGCTGCTGTTCGCGCCGCAGCTGGCGTGGCTGTTCGGCAGCGGCGCCGGCAGCGATCCGGTCAAGCAGGGCCTGCTGGTCGACCTGTTCCGGCTGACCTTCCCCTTCCTGCTGTTCGTCTCGCTCACCGCGCTGGCGGGCGGTGCGCTCAACAGCTTCCAGCGCTTCGCGATGCCGGCGCTGACCCCGGTCATCCTCAACCTGTGCATGATCGCCGGCGCGCTGTGGCTGGCGCCGCGCATGCAGGTGCCGATCCTGGCGCTGGGCTGGGCGGTGCTGGTGGCCGGCGCGCTGCAGCTGCTGTTCCAGCTGCCGGCGCTGCGCGGCATCGACCTGCTGACCCTGCCGAGCTGGGGCTGGCATCACCCGGGCGTGCGCAAGGTGCTGACGCTGATGGTGCCGACCCTGTTCGGTTCCTCGGTGGCGCAGATCAACCTGCTGCTGGACACGGTGATCGCCTCGCGCCTGAGCGATGGCTCGCAGTCCTGGCTGTCGCTGGCCGACCGCTTCCTCGAACTGCCGCTGGGCGTGTTCGGCGTGGCGCTGGGCACGGTGATCCTGCCGGCGCTGGCCCGCCACCACGTCAAGACCGATGGCGAAGGCTTCTCCGGCGCGCTGGACTGGGGCCTGCGCACGACGCTGCTGATCTCGGTGCCGGCGATGCTGGGCCTGGTGCTGCTGGCCGAGCCGCTGATCGCCACGCTGTTCCAGTATCGCGAGTTCACCGCCTTCGACACCCGCATGACCGCCCTGTCGGTCTACGGCCTGAGCTTCGGCCTGCCGGCGTTCGCGCTGCTGAAGGTGGTGCTGCCGGCGTTCTACGCCCGCCAGGACACCCGCACCCCGGTGCGCGCCGGCATCGCCGCGCTGGTCGCCAACATGGTGTTGAACTTCCTGTTCCTGGCCATCCTCTACCAGGTGATGGTGCCGGCGGAGCTGCGCGCACTGGGCGTGATGGAGGCGATCGGTCGCCAGCCGGGCCTGCATCTGGCGCTGGGCATCGCCAGCGCGCTGTCCAGCTATCTCAACCTCGGCCTGCTCTGGTACTGGCTCGGCCGCAGCGGCGTCTACCAGCGCCGGCCGGGGTGGGGCGCGTATGTCGCGCGGCTGGCCACCGCCTGCGTGGCGATGGTGGCGGTGCTGCTGGCGCTGCTGTGGTGGCTGCCGTCCTTCACCGAAATGGACAAGTGGCACCGCGCCGGCTGGCTGGCCTGCCTGGTGGGCGGCGGCGGCGCCACCTATCTGGTGGTGCTGGTCGCGCTGGGCTTCCGCCCGCGGGACCTGCGCGAGCATTGATAAGGCGCCGCCCGGCTATACTTCACAATCCCCATGAACACTTTGGCGGCCTTTCACGGGCCGGATTCGCGAACGGAATGAGCAGGCTATTCAGAGACGTCGAAGGCGGGACGCTGTACCCGGACGGAAGCGTGGTCTGCATCGGCGCCTTCGATGGCCTGCACCTGGGTCACCGTGCGCTGGTGCGCCATGCGGTGACGCGTGCGCAGGTGCGTGGCGTTCCCGCCGTGGCGGTGAGCTTCGAGCCGCTGCCGCGCGAGTTCTTCGCCGCGCAGACCCCGCCGCCGCGGTTGACCCTGGCGCGCACCAAGGTCGAGGCGCTGCGTGGCCTCGGTGCCGATGGCGTGGGCCTGGTCCGTTTCGATGGCCGTCTGTCCGCGCTGAGCGCCGAGGACTTCGTCCAGCGCTGCCTGGTCGAGCGCTTGCGGGCGAAGGAAGTCTGGATCGGGCCGGAATTCCGCTTCGGCCACAAGCGCGGTGGCGACATCGCCTTGCTGCAGCAGCTGGGCGCCCGGCTCGGCTTCGTGGCCGGCGAGATCGCCCCGGTGGACCTGCACGGCGAGCGCATCTCCAGCACCCGCATCCGTGAACTGCTGCGCGCGGGCAATTTCGAGCACGCCGGCGAGCTGCTCGGCCGTCCTTACGCGATCGACGGCCGCGTGGTGCGCGGCAAACAGCTCGGTCGCACGCTGGGCTTTCCGACCGCCAACCTGCGCTTTCCGCATGTCCCGGCGCTGTCGGGCATCTATGCGACCTGGGTGCACGGCGTGTTCGAGCAGCCGTGGCCGTCGGTGTCCAGCTTCGGCACCCGGCCGACCGTGGCCGGCGTGGAGCCGCTGCTGGAAGCCCATCTGTTCGATTACCACGGCGATCTGTACGGCCGCCACATCGAGGTCGAGTTCGTCGCCAAGCTGCGCGATGAAGAGAAGTTCGACGGCCTGCCCGCGCTGACCGCGCAAATGCACCGCGACGCCGAGCAGGCGCGTCGCATCCTTTCCGAACAACGACTGCGAGCCACCGCGTGAGCCAGGATTACAAAGCCACCCTCCAACTGCCGGCAACGGAATTCCCGATGCGCGGCGATCTGCCCAAGCGCGAGCCGTCGATCCTGGCGCGCTGGGAGGAAGAGGGCCTGTACGCCAAGCTGCGCGCGCACGCCGCCGGCCGCCCGACCTTCGTGCTGCACGACGGCCCGCCGTATGCCAACGGCCAGATCCACCTCGGCCATGCGGTCAACAAGATCCTCAAGGACATCATCGTCAAGTCCAAGCACCTGGCGGGCTTCGACGCGCCGTACATCCCGGGCTGGGATTGCCATGGCCTGCCGATCGAGATCGCGATCGAGAAGAAGTTCGGCAAGGTCGGGGTGAAGCTGGACGCGGTCGAGTTCCGGCAGAAGTGCCGTGAGTACGCGCGCGAGCAGATCGACCTGCAGCGCCGCGACTTCAAGCGCCTGGGCGTGATCGGCGATTGGGACAACCCGTACAAGACGCTGGATTTCCACTTCGAGGCCAACGAGATCCGCGCGCTGGCGAAGATCGTCGACAACGGCCACCTGAGCCGCGGCGTGAAGCCGGTGCACTGGTGCTTCGATTGCGGCTCGGCGCTGGCCGAGGCGGAGATCGAGTACGCCGACAAGGAATCGCCGGCGGTGGACGTGGCCTATGCCGCGCGCGACGCGCAGGCGCTGGCCGCGCGCTTCGGCGTGCAGCTGCCGGCGGGCGTCGAGGTCGCGGTGCCGATCTGGACCACCACGCCGTGGACGCTGCCGGCCTCGCTGGCGGTGAGCATCGGCCCGGAACTCGAATACGCGCTGGTCGAAGGCCCGGCGCACAACGGCCAGCCGCGCTGGCTGGTGCTGGCCGATGCGCTGGTCGGCAAGGCGCTGTCGCGCTATGGCGTGGCCGGCGAGCCGGTGGTGCACGGCCGCGTGGCCGGCCAGGCGCTTGATGGCCTGCTGCTGGCGCATCCGTTCTATGCCGAGCGCGACATCCCGCTGCTGCTGGGCGACCACGTCTCCGCCGAGGACGGCACCGGCGCCGTGCATACCGCGCCGGGCCATGGCCAGGAGGATTACCAGGTCTCCAAGCAGTACGGCCTGCTGGATCGCTACAGCGCCGCGCAGATCAATCCGGTCGATGGCCGCGGCGTGTACCTGCCGTCGACGCCGCCGTTCGGCGACATCGTGCTGGCCGGCCTGCACATCTGGAAGGCCAACGACGTCATCATCGAAGGTCTGCGCGCCAACGGCGCGCTGCTGGCGACGTTCAAGCTGACCCACAGCTACCCGCACTGCTGGCGCCACAAGACGCCGATCGCGTTCCGTGCCACCCCGCAGTGGTTCATCTCGATGGACCAGGCGAACCTGCGCAGCGATGCGCTTAAGGCGATCGAGCAGGTGACCTGGTACCCGGGCTGGGGCCAGGCGCGCATCGCCGGCATGGTCGAAGGTCGCCCGGACTGGACCATTTCGCGCCAGCGTACCTGGGGCGTGCCGATCGCGCTGTTCGTGCACCGCGAAACCGGCGAGCCGCATCCGCGCAGCACCGAGTTGATGCGCCAGGTCGCCGAGCGCGTGGAGCAGGGCGGCGTGGACGTGTGGTATTCGCTGGACGCCGCTGAACTGCTTGGCGACGAAGCGCCGCAGTACGACAAGATCACCGACATCCTCGACGTCTGGTTCGACTCGGGCGTCACCCATGAAGCCGTGCTGCGCGAGCGCGGCCTGCCGTGGCCGGCCGACCTCTACCTGGAAGGTTCGGACCAGCATCGCGGCTGGTTCCAGTCCTCGCTGCTCACCGGCGTGGCGCTGGAGCGCCAGGCGCCTTACAAGCAGTGCCTCACCCACGGTTTCACCGTGGACGAGCACGGCCGCAAGATGTCCAAGTCGCTGGGCAACGGCATCGAGCCGCAGGACATCATGAAGACGCTGGGCGCGGACATCCTGCGCCTGTGGATCGCCTCGGCCGACTACAGCAACGAGATGTCGCTGTCGCAGGAGATCCTCAAGCGCAACGCCGACGCCTACCGCCGCCTGCGCAACACCGCGCGCTTCCTGCTCGGCAACCTGCACGGCTTCGACCCCGCCGCGCACAGCGTGCCGCTGGCCGAGATGGTCGCGCTGGATCGCTGGATCGTGCATCGCGCCTTTGAACTGCAGGAGCAGATCAAGGCCGCCTACGAGCGCTACGACTTCGCCGCCATCGTGCAGGCGCTGCTGAACTTCTGCAGCGTGGACCTCGGTTCGCTGTACCTGGACGTGACCAAGGACCGCCTCTACACGATGGGCGAGGACTCGCGTGGCCGGCGTTCGGCGCAGACGGCGATGTTCCATATCGCCGAGGCGTTCGTGCGCTGGATCGCGCCGGTGCTGAGCTTCACCGCCGAGGAGCTTTGGGGTTACCTGCCGGGCGCGCGCGAGGAGAACGTGCTGTTCGCGACCTGGTACGACGGCCTGGCGCCGCTGCCGGTGGACGCGCCACTCAACGCGGCCGACTTCGACCAGCTGCTGGCGCTGCGCGAGCAGGTGGCCAAGGTGCTGGAGCCGATGCGCGCCAACGGCGCGATCGGCGCGGCGCTGGAAGCGGAGATCACCGTCGCCGCCGATGCGGTCAGCGCCGCGCGCTGGCAGCCGCTGGCCGATGAGCTGCGTTTCTTCTTCATCAGCGGCGACGTCAGCGTGACCCCGGCCAGCACCGACGATATCTACGTCAGCGCCGCGCCGACCACCAAGACCAAGTGCGTGCGCTGCTGGCACCACCGCGCCGACGTCGGCGTCGATCCGCGCCACCCGGAACTGTGTGGCCGCTGTGCCACCAATGTCGAAGGGCCGGGCGAGGACCGCCGCTGGTTCTGACCGGCCGTTGCATCCGCTGATCCCCTGTAGGAGGGGCTTCAGCCCCGACGCCCTGGCGCGCAGCGCCGGGGCCGGCTTCACCACCGAATTCCAAGGGCACTCCTGCGCATGACCCCTCGTCCCAAACCCAACGCGTTGATCTGGCTGCTGCTGTCGGCGGTGGTGATCGGCCTGGACCAGCTGAGCAAGGCCTGGGTGCTGAACAGCCTGCCGGACATCGATCCGCTGACCGGCCGCTGCACCCGCATCCCGGTCATCCCCGGGTTCTGGGACTGGTGCCGCACCTACAACACCGGCGCCGCGTTCAGCTTCCTCAGCGACGCCGGCGGCTGGCAGATCTGGCTGTTCACCGCGCTGGCGGTGGGCATCAGCGCGCTGATGGCGTTCTGGCTCTCGCGCACCGCCCGCGCCGACTGGCGCTCGGCGCTGCCGTTCGCGCTGGTCATCGGCGGGGCCATCGGCAACGTCATCGACCGCCAGATCCACGGCCACGTGGTCGATTTCATCCTCTGGTACGTCGGCGACCACATCTGGCCGGCGTTCAATGTCGCCGATTCGGCGATCGTCGTCGGCGCCGTGGGCATCGCCCTGTTCGGCATCATGGACGGCAAGTCGAAGCAAAAAGCGGGATAATCGACGCATGGAAGTCCTGCTCGCCAATCCCCGTGGTTTCTGCGCCGGTGTCGACCGCGCGATCGAGATCGTCAAGCGCGCCATTGAAACCCTGGGCGCGCCGATCTACGTGCGCCACGAAGTCGTGCACAACCGTTTCGTGGTCGATGACCTGAAGCAGCGTGGCGCGGTGTTCGTCGAGGAGCTGGACGAGGTGCCGGATGGCGCCACGGTGATCTTCAGCGCCCACGGCGTATCGCAGGCGGTGCGGCGTGAGGCCGACCGGCGCGGACTGAAGGTGTTCGACGCGACCTGTCCGCTGGTGACCAAGGTCCACCTGGAAGTCGCGCGGCACTGCCGTGCCGGCCGCGATGTCGTGCTGATCGGCCATGCCGGCCATCCCGAGGTCGAGGGCACGATGGGGCAGTGGAGCCGCGAGGCGGGGCAGGGGCGCATCTATCTCGTCGAGGACATCGACGACGTGGCCACGCTGGAGATCGCCCAGCCGCAGAACCTCGCCTATACCACCCAGACCACGCTGTCGGTGGATGACACGCGCGGCATCATCGAGGCGCTGCGCGCGCGCTATCCGGCGATGCAGGGTCCGAAGAACGACGATATCTGCTACGCCACGCAGAACCGCCAGGACGCCGTGCGCGACCTGGCACGCGAATGCGACCTGGTGCTGGTGGTCGGCTCGCCAAACAGCTCCAACTCCAACCGCCTCAGCGAGCTGGCGCGGCGCGAAGGCGTGGAGTCGTACCTCATCGACGACGCCGACGAGATCGACCCGAACTGGGTGGCCGGCAAGCAGCGCATCGGCCTGAGCGCCGGCGCGTCGGCGCCGCAGGTGCTGGTGGATGGCGTGATCGCGCGACTGCGCGAGCTCGGTGCCGGCAATGTGTCCGAGCTGGCCGGCGAGCCGGAATCGATGGTGTTCGCGCTGCCGAAGGAACTGCGGCTGCAGCTGGTCAGCTGAGCGCGGCCCCGGCCGCAGCCGGGGCGTCTGGCATCAAGCTTCCAGCAGCTGGCTGCCGGCATGACGGCAGGACAGCAGCGCCTTGATCAGGAAATCGACCTGCAACGGTTCGCGTGCATCGACCTTGAGTACCGGCAGGTTGAAGCCCTGGCGTGCCAGCGCATCGCGGAAGTGCACCAGCTCGAACCCAGGCGTCAGGTCGGCATGGCTGACCCCGACCACGAAACTGGCGTCCGGTGCCAGGCGTGCGAATTCGCGCAGCAGCGCCACGATGTCTTCCAGCGGTTCCACATCCCCGGCCTTGACCAGCGCGATGATGCCGATGGCACCTTCGCAGACCATCGGCCACATGAAATCCAGGTAGCGCTGGCCGGGCACGCCATACAGGTGCAGCAGCTCACCGCCTTCCAGCTCCACCGTGCTGTAGTCCAGCGCGACGGTGGTGGTGGTCTTGCCGCCGCCGGTGCTGGCCTCGCTCATCGGCATGTCGGTGCTGACCGGCTCGACATCGGAGATCGCGCGGATGGCGGTGGACTTGCCGGCGCCCATGTTGCCGACGAACACCAGCTTGTTGCCGTATCTATCCATGCTGGACTCCCATCAATCTCAGTCCGAAGCGCTTGGCAATGCGCAGGAAGGAACGCATCTGTTCCGGGGCGAAGGCCTGGCGGCCAGGGCGGGTGGCGGGTGCGCTGCCCGCACGACGGGCCAGTCCGCTGAGCCGGACCAGCGCGGCCACCTGTTCGACGACAGCATGCGGAATGCCGGTCGCGCTGGCCAGCGCGGTCGGCGTCCAGTCGCGGCGCTGCAGGTGCGCCAGCACGGGCAGCCATTGCGGATCGGTCGAGTCAGGCTCCAGGTCGGGCCACGCGGACAATCCCACCATGTCGATGTCGGTGCCCAACAGGGCCGGGTCGATATGTTTTGCCGCGCGCCACCACACCACTTCCAGCGGCCACGCATCGACGACCTCCGGCGCGTGTGCTGTCTGCCATTCGTCCGCGGCCAGTGGGGTCACGCGCCAGTAGGCGACGTTGGCCGCGGCGAGCACCTGCGCCAGCGTGGCGCGTCGCAGCAGGTGCAGGCGTCCGTTCGGCCGGTCGACAACCAGCCGCAGCAGGCCGTTCTCCAGCAGGACATGGTCCGCACCGGTGCGGTCGAGCCGGATGGCGTCGAGGAACGGCGGCAGTGGCGGTGCCGGCGTGGCCAGCACGCCGGGCGTGGCGCGCGGCGACAGCAGCAGCGTGCGCAATGCATCGGCGATATCGCGCACGCTGGCGCCATGGGCGAGGTCGCCCGCGCCGGGTTGGCGGCTGATCGCCAGCCAGGGGGTGCCGTCGGCGCGTGCGGCGGCGATCGCGCGCAGCCCTTCGTCGTGGCCGTCATGGGCCACGAGTGCGGCGGCGGGCGCGCTGCCCCAGTCGTCGAGCTGGATTTCCAGGCGGTCGGCCATCAACAGCGAGCACGCCACCTTCAAGCGGGTGGCGGACACCAGGTCGAGCCCGGCGATGGCAACCCGCAGGCGCGAGGTAAGCGGAGTGTTCACGAGAGGGTCGCGTGGTCTTGGCGCAAGTCGCCGGCCCGGGGCGCGTGCGCGCCGCGGGCCCGGTCGCCATGCCGCATCGGGATCAGCTGAAATCCAGCGTCTTCTCGAACGCCTTCAGCTCGTGGCGCGCCATCGCCAGGTTGGCGCGGGCGCGGTCGAGCACGACGTACAGGAACAGCGTCGCGTTCGACTCCAGCGGGCGGATCAGGTGGTACTGCTTGCCGAGGGTGATCAGGATGTCCTCGATGGTGTCGTCCAGCGAGAGCTGGCTGGCGACGCGGCGCTTGGCGCGCACCACATCGCTGTTGCCCGCCGCGGCGACGTCCAGGTCAACCTGGTTGCCACCGATGGTGGCCATCGCCATGCCGCTGTCGCCGTCGACCAGCGCGGCGCCGACGAAGCCGGCGATTTCCTGCAAACCATTCAATTCGAACCTTGCCATTGTGCTGCCTTTCTGTGGGGTAGGGAGGCGCCACCCGCCCGCGCGAATCGCGGGAGGCAGCTGACAAACGGAGAGATCAGGCGCCGAGCAACTGGGTCAGCCGCGCGGCGCAGTCACGCGCGGCGAACAGCAGCGTGCCGGTGTTGGTGTCGGGCGTGCCCATCGCGGCCAAGGTCAGCGGGCGGGCGTGGTCGAGGCGGATCAGCACCATGTTGCCCTGGCGGGTGGCGATGGTGGCGTTGTCCGCCGAGGCCAGGCCGAGTTCGCGTACCACGGTCTCGCTGAGGGTCAGCAGGGAATTGGTCATCGCCGCGAGGCGGCGCGGATCGGCCTGCAGGGTGGACCAATCGGCGACCGCGCGACCATCGGCGGTGGCGAGCAGCAGCATCGCGATGCCCGGCGTGCGCGCGACGGTACGCTCGAACTCGGCACTGATCGCGGGCACGTCCATCGCGGGACGTTCGCCGTCCCCCATGGCATTGACTACTTTTTCGACAGTCGAACGCTGCACAACACAAACTCCCTGTGATAGCCCTCACTCTTCTGGCGGTGAGGCGAAAAAACGGCGCGAGTATGAGGCATCGCTGGCGAGAATTCGGAATTACTGCTGAATGCCGTTTCTTTGGCGGCGATGGCGGGACAATGTCGGCATCTTGACGACCGGGCATGTCGCCCCGGCGGATCAAGTTCCGCTGCGGGCGGCCGATATCCGCCTCGACAGCCCTCCCCACGGGCTGCGGTCGTGCGCATGTCCGGAACCTACAACGAAACCCTGGTGTTCTTTTCCCTGCTGGTGGCGATCCTCGCGTCCTATACCGCGCTGGACATGGCCGGCCGCGTGGCCACCACGCAGGGCACCGCCGCGCGCTGGTGGTTGGCCGGCGGCACGCTGGCGATGGGCCTGGGCGTGTGGTCGATGCATTTCGTCGGCATGCTCGCCTTCAACCTGCCGATTCCGCTGGGCTACGACCCGGTCATCACCGTGTACTCGATGATCGCCGCGCTCGCGTCCTCGGCCTTCGCGCTGTGGCTGGTGTCGCGCCCGGAACTGCCACGCAGGCTGCTGTCGCTGGGCGCCGTGCTGATGGGCGCCGGCATCGCGCTGATGCACTACACCGGCATGGGCGCGCTGCGGATGATGCCGGGCATCGACTACGACCCGGTGTGGTTCACGCTGTCGATCCTCATCGCCATCGTCGCCTCCGGCGCCGCGCTGTGGATCGCCTTCCAGCTGCGCCGCGGCCATCGTCGCCACGGCCTGCGCCTGCTCGCCGCGCTGGTGATGGGCGTGGCGATCGTCGGCATGCACTACACCGGCATGGCGGCGGCGCAGTTCCCCGAAGGCAGCTGGTGCGGCGCGGCGCGGGACGGCGGCGTGCCCGCCGAGTGGTTGGCCATCCTGGTGGTGGTGACCACCGTGGCGATCATGGGCATCGCGCTGATCGTTTCCGTGCTGGACCGGCAGATGCACCTGCGCACCCATCACCTGGCGCACTCGCTGGCGCAGGCCAACGAGGAACTGGTGCAGGCCGCGCTGCACGACCCGCTGACCCGCCTGCCCAACCGCGTGCTGCTGCAGGACCGCATCGAGCAGGCGATCGAGAAGGCGCGGCGCAAGCAGGAGCGCTTCGCGGTGATGTTCCTCGACCTGGATGGCTTCAAGCGCATCAACGACGCCTTCGGGCACCAGGCCGGCGATGCGTTGCTGGCCGAGGTGGCCACGCGCGTGCGCGCCCTGCTGCGCAGCCAGGACACGCTGTCGCGCCTGGGCGGCGATGAGTTCGTGCTGGTCGTGCCGACCACCGACCCGGAGGACGCCGCGGTCGTTGCCCAGCGCATCATCGATGCGCTGGTGTCGCCGATCCAGGTGCAGGGAGTCGAACTCCAGGTCACCGCCAGCATCGGCATCGCGGTGTATCCGTCCGACGGCACCCGCGAGCGCGACCTGATGGCACACGCCGACGCGGCCATGTATCACACCAAGGACAACGGCCGGAACGGCTACACGTTCTTCGCGCCCTCGATGAATGTCAGCGCGCACAAGCAGCTCAAGGTGCTCAACGACCTGCGCCGCGCCATCGACCGCAACGAACTGGTGCTGCATTACCAGCCGAAATTCGCCGCGCCGGACTACCGCCTGGCGGGTGTGGAGGCGCTGCTGCGCTGGCAGCATCCGGAGCTTGGCCTGCTGTCGCCGGCGGCGTTCATTCCGCTGGCCGAGCGCAGCGGGCTGATCATCGCGCTCGGGGAGTGGGTGCTGGAGGAGGCGTGCCGGCAGATGCGTGCCTGGCAGGATGGCGGCCGGGGCGTGCCCAGCGTCGCGGTCAACCTGTCGCCGCTGCAGTTTTCCTCGCCGACACTGGTGACGATGGTGCGAGACGTGCTGGCGCGCCATCGCCTGGATCCTTCCTGCCTGACGCTGGAGATCACCGAGACCACGGCGATGCGCGATGCCGAGACCAGCCTGGACATCCTCGACCAGCTGACCCTGATGGGCGTGCATATCGCCATCGACGACTTCGGCACCGGCTACTCCAGCCTGCTGTACCTCAAGCGCCTGCCCGCGAGCGAGCTCAAGATCGATCGGGCCTTCATCCGCGACCTGGAGTCGAACCCGGAGGATGCGGCGATCGTGGCTTCCATCGTCGCGCTGGGGAAGACCCTCAATCTGCGTGTCGTCGCCGAAGGCGTGGAGACCGCCGGCCAGCGCGAACACCTGCGCCGGCTGGGTTGCGACATCTATCAGGGCTACCTGCTGGGCCGGCCGATGGAAGCGGAGCGGATCGCGCGCACGCCCACGGACGAGGCGCCGCTGCAGGCGGTGGGCTGAGCCCGGGGCTCAGGGGGTCTCGCGGCGGGGGCGGCCGAACGGCTGGTGGGAGCGGGGGCGCACGGCGCGGGTCAGTTCGCGGAATTCGGCCATGCACATCGGGCCAGCCACGCGCTCGGGGTGGCGGGAGGCCAGCAGGTCCAGTCGCTGCGCGGCCTTCTGCAGGCAGCAGGGGCCGATCCTTCCGAGCAGCTGGTCGCTTTCGCGCAGCCGCAGATCCAGCAATTGGGAACAGAAGTTGCGGCACAACTCACAAGTGCGTTTCATCAATATCCGGTGCTTCAGCGCTGACTGAAATTTTATTCAGCACTGACTGATAAATCCATCACTGCTTAAAACGCTCATCCGCCGCGTCCCGGTAGGGCTGCAGGCGCGGGCCTAGCTCCTCATAGGCGAACACCCAGCAGGCCGAGATGCTGGACATCAACAGCGCGATCGTCCCGAGCTGGGGGTGCTGGCCCAGATAGCTCTCGCGCTCCCCCAGGTCGACATGGCGGTCGATGCGCAGGTCTTCCAGCAGCGCCACGGCGGTCAGCCAGCTGACTTCCTCGCCATGGGTGAAGCCGTGCGCACGGGCGAAGTCGCCCAGGATGTTGGTGGAGAGGGGATCGGGTGGGGCCATGGGATTGAGAGCGCTAACAATGGTGCCGCGGCATGGTGCATCAGCCACCGGTGGGCATCAAGCGCCGTGGCACATGTTGTGACGTGCGTCGATGGTATAGTTTTCGGGGGCGCTGTACGCGGGGAATCGATGTCCGAAAACGGCACAAGCAAGGTCGCTGCCTTCATCGCGGCGGCCATCGAAAGAAGCAGCAAGACCCAGCTGGAGATCTCCGCTGAAGCCGGTTTTCCCCGGTCCAGCGTGTTGTCGATGATCAAGCAGGGGCAGACCAAGATGCCGCTGGCGCGCATCCCGCAGATGGCGCGTGCGCTGGAGGTGGATGAAGTCGAATTCTTCCGGCTGGCGATGGGGGAATACATGCCGGAACTGCTGCGCATCTGCGACCAGATGTACGCCTGCGAGCGGCTCACCGAAGGTGAGGCGGCGCTGCTGTACGAGGTGCGCCAGGGCATGAACGGGCACGGCGTGCGGATGACGCCCAGGGTGCGGGCCGCGCTGGCGCGTTTCCTGGAGGATGCGCAAGGCTGAATGGCCGCGCGTGCGGACGCCTGCGGCCAGTATATTTTCTGAGGCTTTCCCAGTAGTTGCGCCGACGCGTCGGCGCTGGGCAGTTGCTGCAATGGTGCCTGTAGACCGTCCTGGTCGTCTGGAGATCGCCATGCGCACACTTTTCCCGTCATCGTCCCTGGCCCTGGTCGTCGCGCTGGCGGCCGGATGCAGCAGCACGCCGACTTCCTCGCAGGCGCCGCCCGCGCCGGCCGGCCCGTATACCGCGGGCACCTCGCAGGTCACCCTGCAGGGCACCATCACCGCGGTGGACAAGGCCAGCCGGGCGCTGACGATCAGCGGCAACGACGGGGCGAGTCTGGATTTCATCGCCAGCCCTGCCGTGCGCAACTTCGACCAGCTCAAGGTGGGCGACAAGGTGGCGCTGGACTACGAGGAGGCCATCGCCCTCGAACTGCAGCCGGCGGGCAGCGGGCAGGTGGGCGTGACCTCGGCGCAGGGCGGGACGGTCGCGCCGGCGGGCGGGCGGCCGGGGGGATCGTTGTCGCGCACGGTCAGCGTCACTACCGAGGTGGTGGCGGTGGATCCGGTGGCCAACACCATCGCGCTCAAGGGGCCGCGCGGCAACACCCAGCTCATCGCGGTGGAACGCGAGGACCTGCGGGCCAAGCTCCCCAACGTGAAGAAGGGCGACCTGCTGCGGATCTCCTACACCGAAGCGGTCGCGCTGAGCATCCGCCCGTCGCCCTGAGCGGCCTCAGGCCACCCCGAGCTTTCCGCGCGACCCGGCATGCGGCGGCGCGGCGAGTTCTTCGGGGCTGAGGAACTCGGCCAGGTCCTCGGCTTCATAGAACGGGCGGATTTCCAGCTCGCTGCGGCCCGGGAAGGGTTGCGGCGAGCGCCTGGCCCAGGCAAGGGCTTCCTCGATGTCCTTGACCTGCCAGATCGAGAAGCCGGCCACCAGCTCGCGTGTCTCGGCGAACGGACCATCGGCGACGCTGCAGTGGCCGCCTTCGAAGGTGAGGCGCTTGGCCTGCGGACCGTTCTTCAGGCCGGCCGCGGCGACGAAGATGCCGGCCTGCACCAGTTCCTCGGTGAACCGGTCCATCGCGGCGAAGGCTTCCGGCGTCGGGGGCGTGCCGTCCTGCATCGATTCGGTGGATTTTGCGAAGACCATGACGCGCATGGCGTGCTCCTGGCCCGTCCGGGGTGGGCGGCTCATGGGGACGACGGATGCGAGCGCGGCGAATCGACAGAGGTCGGTTCGCGATGACGGGTCCGACGTCTGATAACGTCCGTCGCCGAGACGGCATGTCTTGCCCCCGACGGGAGTTCTTCGATGTCCATGATGGGCCTGGTATTCGTTGTTGCATCCGCCTCCGCCTCCGCCTCCGCCTCCGCTTCCGCTTCCGCAGCCCCCGCGCCCGGGTCGGCCGAGATCGATGCGGCCACGCGCGCGGCGGTCGAGGCGACGTGCTTTGACTACGTCGACGGACAGTTGGAAGGGGATCCCGCACGCGTCGCGCGCGCGTTGCATCCTGACCTGGCCAAGCGCCGCGTATTGGGGGACACCCCGGACGAACGGCTGGGCCTGCGCCGCATGAGCAAGGAAGAACTGGTGGAGCTGACGCGGCAGGGCGCGCTGAAGACGCCGAAGGAAAAGTGGGACCGGTCGTGTGTCGTGCTGGACGTGGCCGGCAACGTGGCGGCGGTGCGCGCGGAGACGCCGTGGTTCGTGGACTTCTTTCACATGGGGAATTTCGACGGACGCTGGGTGATCGTCAACGCGCTGTGGTACGCGAAGCCCAGGCCGAAGTAGTCGCCACATGGCTCCGGTGCGTTGTGTTTAGCCATAAACCTCCCTAACGTCGCGCCGCCGCTGCTGGACCGGTGGCGATGACTCACTGGGGACACGATGGTGGAAACGATCCTGGCGGATGCACGCACCTCGAACGGAAAGGTGCATTTCGACGTACTCGACGGCCTGCGTGGCACGGCCGCTCTGCTGGTGGTGATCTTCCACATACAGGGGATCACCGTGGCATTCGCGCACGACAAGCTGCTGATTCCGCATGCCTACCTGGCGGTGGACTTCTTCTTCGCGCTGTCCGGTTTTGTCATCGGTTATGCCTACGACGATCGCTGGCCTGCGATGACGACGCGGGCGTTCCTGGTCAGCCGCTTGATCCGCCTGCATCCCATGCTGGTGCTGGGCGCGGTGCTGGGTTTGCTGAGCTACCTGTTCGATCCATTCGCAGGTAGCGCACAGTCCAGCGCCCTGGGCGTGGTGATGATCGCGTTCGTGCTGGCACTGTGGGTGCTGCCATCGCCGATGCTGGAGAACCGCTGGGAAGATACCCATCCGCTCAACGGTCCCTCGTGGACGCTGCTGCAGGAGTACATCGCCAACATCGCCTACGCGCTGGTGCTGCGAAGGATGTCGGTGCGCGCGCTGGCCGTGCTCGCCGGATTGGGACTGCTCGCACTGCTGGCCGGCGCGCTGCACGCCGGCTCGCTGGACATCGGCTATGGCTGGAACAACCTGTGGGGTGCGCCGGTGCGGCTGCTCTATCCGTTCGTCAGCGGCCTGCTGATCTACCGTCTGCGGCATCGGCTGCCGCGCGGCAGGTTGGGGTTTCTGCCGCTTTCGGTGGTCATGACGGTGCTGTTCGCGTTTCCGTCGCTGCCCGCCTGGCATGGAGTGAAGCTTGACGCCGTCTACGACTTCGTCTGCGTGGCGCTGCTGTTCCCCATGATCCTCGTGCTGGGCATCGGTTCGGAAGCGGGCGGTTGGCGGCATCGCCTCTGCCAGTGGAGTGGACGGATTTCCTATCCGATCTACATCACGCACTTCCCGTTCGCCTACCTGTTCCTCAACCTGGCACTGACCGCCAGGGCGCCGGCACAGGTGCTGGTGCCGGCTGCGTTTGGCTTCTTCGCGTTGATGGTTGCCTTTGCGTGGCTGGCGTCCCGGTACTTCGATGAGCCCGTGCGGGCATGGCTTCGAGCGCGGTGGCAGGGGCGGCGAGGGTAGGCCAGGCCAGGCACTGGCGCGGGCGGTTTCCGGCCTTCTTGCATCCGTTCACGGATATGCCAATCTTGATTCGGGTCCGGGCATGGGGGCGGAAGGATGGGGCGGTTCGCGTACCTGTTGGTGCTGTGCTCGCTGCTGTCCGGATCCCTCGCGGCGAAAACGCCGCCACGGCTTTCGTTCACCTCGATCGACAAGGCACGAATCGGCATGAGCGAAAAGGCGTTGGCCCGTGCACTGGGTGCGCCGCTTGTCCACGCGGACCCGGTCGCGGAAGAAGAAGGGTGCTACTACGCCCTCGGGCACGGCCTTCCCGCGGGAGTTGGCCTGATGATGCTGGAGGGTCGGCTGGCGCGCATCGATGTCTTCGGGCCGGGCATTCTCACCCTGTCTGGCGTGGGAGTGGGGACGCTTGAGACTGATGTGAAGCGCATCTACGGGGCAAGAATTGTCCAGACACCCCACGCCTATGACGAGCCGGATGGGCACTATCTCACGCTGCTTTCCCCGGACCGCGCCACGGGGATTCGTTTTGAAACCGATGGAAGCGTGGTGACACGCTTCTACTCTGGAACCGCGGATGCGATCCGCTACATCGAGGGCTGCCTGTGATGGAAGGCGAGGCGGAGCACCTTGTTTATCTGATCGGTATAGCGGTGTCGTGCTTCGTTCTGCTCGCCCAGCGTCGTTTCCCTCGGCATCGGTTGCATGAAGGTTGAGGGCTTTTTCGCGGTGAGAAAATCGAGTCGTGGGAGGGGACGATGGATGCAGGTAAGTACCGATACAACACACCTTGGGACCTAAGACTCCGCACGATTGGTGTCTGGCCTTATTTCGCCCTCTACGGTGTGCTGGCGTTGCTTTCCCTGGGCCTGGAGGTGCCCGCGCCGTTTCATTCGCCGCTCCTGGACAGGACCGGCTTTGCGGGACCCGCCATTTGGGCGTTCTTCGGGGCCTATCCGGCATTCCATGTGCTCATGAAGCCTCGCCTGCTTTGCACATACGCAGGTCCAGTAGCGCAGGCGACCGGCTTCTTCGTCGGCTTCTTCATCGCGGGTGTGGTGGTGCTGTCCTTGCTTGCCGGGTTGCCGGAAAATTTGTCCAGGCGGGCGCAACGCATGCTCTTGAATCCGGCTTCCTCGGCCGGCCTGCTGGTGATGGCCAGCGTGACCCTGTCGCTGGGCATGTTTCTGATACTGGAGCCGCTGCGCGAACATGCGACGCATCTGTTGGCCGGCGTGGGCAGGCGGCGCTGCTGAGCACCCAAGGACAACACCCCGCGCAAACTGGCCTTGTCGCTGGCGCTGCGCTTCGGCAGCGTCGCCTTGCTCGGTGCCAGCGGTTGGTTCGGGTTGGGGACACCGGTGGGGCTCATCCCGTCCATCCTGTACGGGTTCGATCTGGCCGGTGAGCTGCATAACACCCCCTCGCCGAGCCGGGTGCAGCGCATCGCCTGCCTGCTGATAGATGTGCCACAGAAGTCGAGTCACGGACCTGTCAAATGACGTGCCGACTGCCAGGATCGGATGTCGCACTCGCTGCACCACCCCGGCCACGGAGTTTCTACGCCGCTCTACCTATGCAGTGATTTCGTTGTCCTTGGTATCACTACGTTGGATGGGCCCGGACTGCGAAACTGCGGGCTCGCGATCTGGCGCCCGGGCTTCTGTAACCACGTGCCCTTGGTCATTCGTCGCCGGATGTGGTCACGAAAAGTGACGGCGTCGGGCGCTGGACCGGATCGATGGTGCCGGCGCTGGTTGCAGATCGCGTGGGCAGCGACGATGTTGCCCGGCACGTCCTTGCCACCGTCTTGCTGGGCAATCAGGTGCTCGGCAGTGCATTGCCAGTGGCGAGCGGACTTTGGGTGCAGCCCGAGCTCGGACGGGTCGCGAAGCCACATGGGTTGGTCGCAGTAGTAGCAACGGCCCCGCTGGGCGCGGAAGGACCGGGTACGAAGAGTCTTGATGACATTGCGGGTCATGGACGGGCTCTGGAATCAGAAGGATTCCCGTGCCCTCATCGAGTGGACCTCGGGTACCTGCAGCCATTGGCTATGCAGGCACAACACCGGCGCGTTATGGCGACCGGCAGCGCAGATATAGCGCAAGCATACGGCGTGCACAAGGGCGCTTGGGGTCGATCCCGGCCAATTGACCCAATGAGCGCGAGCGAAATCCATGTGCTGGTGCGGGCATGGCTTGTGCTGCTTTGTTCCGCGCCGCTACAGGCGGCGTGTTCTGATGCCGCTTCCGAGTTCGAAACCGGCACAGGTACGAAGTGCTGACTTGAACAGGAACAGCTCGCTTGGTTTTCCAGTGCGCCTCGTGCCGGGCGAGATCTAAGTAATTTTTCTTAGATTTCCAAGGTAGTTGCCCCGTTTCCCTCCAACTAGGTCTGGCGCAGAATCATGCAATGCACTACGGCGCGAAAGTTGGAATTCGGGCCATTCACGCAGGCGCCCGGGTATGCGGTTCGTTGCTTCAGGGTCTAGACCGATCAGAGCGAAGGAGAAGTCACGTGGCCAGCGGAAAGCCCAATACGCGGTTCCGTGGGGAAGAGGCCACCAACTGCGAAGGCGGCTTCCGCGTGCCTTGCCTGATCCGCTGGCCAGGCACGATCAAGCCGCCGCGGCAGGGCTTCTTCTACTGGAGCGATGACGGCGACCTCATGGCCCTGCGCGTCAAACACATAAAGCTCACTTTCCTCGAACAGCATGGCGAGATGAGCGCGCAGACGCCCATGGGGTATGGCAGTCGCCCTTCACGCAGCTGCGCTTGCCCAACATGTTCGATCTTCGTGCCGATCCCTTCGAGCGCGCGACGAGCAGCATCTATTACGCGGGCCGGCAGATCCAGCACGCTTCCCTTGCTGTCCCGGCGCAGGCCATCGTGGCCAGGATGCTGGAGTCCTTCAAGGAATTCCCCCCGCGCGAAGGCCGCCAGTTTCACCGTCGGTGACGCCATGGAGAAGATCCAGCCCGCCGGCCCACACCAGAACTGAATGCGCGCGGCCCCGGGACCATCACGTTTGCAAATGGGTGACTTATGACGAAACTCCTCTTATCCACGGCGCTCCTGATCGCGTTCGCGGGTGCTGCCAGGGCGCAGAGCCCGATCACGGATACCTTCGAGGTCAGGATGGATGTGGTGGGTACCTGCTCGGTGCTCACCGCGACGGACATCGATTTCGGTACGCAGGTATCGACGGCGGGCACTCGGGACCAGCAAGGCACGATCTCGGTCCAGTGCACGAAGGACACCCCTTTTACCTTGGGGCTGGACGGGGGCACCACGACGGGTCAGGTCAACGCCCGTGCCATGACGAACACGCCCATCGCCCCTGCGCAGCCCGTGCAGATCGCCTACTCCTTGTCGCGCGACGCCTTCGGGGGTTCGGCCTGGGGCAACGACAGCGGTAATTGGTACGAGGGGCGGGGTGCAGGGCTGGGTAGTGCCTATGCCATCAACATCGACGTCTACGGACGGGCGACGCTGGTGGGTAACGAGCCTGCGGGCACGTATCGCGACACCGTCACCGCCACCCTCACTTACTAGGAGCTTCCGCCATGCGTTGCGGCCTGATCCACCAAGTTGCCGGCTGCGTGTTGGGATGCCTGCTGTCCGCAGGCATCCTGTCTGATGCGGCTGCGTCCTCACTGCAGGTTTCGCCAATCCAGTTCACCTACGCACCCACCGACCAGTCGCAGGCGCTCTACCTGCAGAACACCGGGACAGAACCCCTGGAAGCCCAAGTGCGTGTCATGCGCTGGTCGCAAGCCAATGGTCGCGACGTGCTCGAAAAGGCGGAAGATCTCGTCGCCAGCCCCGCCATCGTGCGCGTGGCACCGGGCGAGCGCCAAGTGGTCCGGCTGGCGCGCAAGAAGCCGCTGGAGACATCGCAGGAGAAGTCCTATCGGCTACTGGTCGATGAGCTTCCCAGGAAGATGCCCGCCGAGCGCTCCGGACTCGAAGTGCTCATGCGTTATTCGATACCGGTGTTCGTCGAACCGAACCGGGCACAGGCGGCGGCGTCCCCGGCAGCGGCCCAGCAGACGGATCTGTCGCGCGTGCGCGCGAGCGTCGTGCGTGACGCTGACGGAAAGGCTGCGCTGCAGGTGCGCAACGAAGGCCCTTCCCATTTGCGCATCAGCTTCGCGAGCCTGGCCGATGCCGCCGGCGCCCGCACATGGCTGGCGCAGGGTTTGGTTGGCTATGTGTTGCCGGGCCAGCAGATGCGCTGGCCGCTGGCGATCCCCTATCCGCTGCCGTCGGGGCACACGCTGAAGGCCAGGTTCAATGATGACCGGGAATCGCGCCCGGTTCCGCTGGCGGAGCCTGGCAGCTAGTTGCGTGTTCGGGTGTTGCGGCTGGCTGGGCGAGGCCGCGGCATATCCGTCGGGTGACGCGCCGGTGGGCGCGGCGGCAGATCGTCCGGACGTGGCCGGTACGCATGCCCCGGAAGACGAGCTGCTGTACCTCGAAGTGGTGGTCAACCGCGTCACCTTGGCGGGCGTCTATCCCTTTACGCGACGGGGAGGCCGGATGCTGGCCACTCCCGAGACCTTGCGCGAGATTGGGCTGGCCATTCCCATGCCGCCCGATGAGCGCGGCTTGCTGCCGCTCGATGAACTTCCGGGCGCCGTGATCGACTACGACGCGCTCGAACAGCGCTTGCTGCTGGATGTACCGGTCTCGCTGCTCGGCGCGCCTCCCGCGCAGTTGGGATACACCCCGCCCCCTGCGCCGCGTCAGGCGCCGGAAAGCCGCGCGCCCGGCCTGCTATTGGATTACGACCTCTACGGCGAAAGCGCCTCCGGCTACAGGACCTTGAGTGCCTGGAGCGAGTTCCGGCTGTTTGGCGTTGGCGGTGGCCTGTGGCGTAGCAGCGCAGTGAGCCGCTTCGGCAGTGACGCAGTGAGTGGCCAGAAGGCCGGCACGATTCGCCTGGACAGCAACTTCACCCTGGATTTCCCCGAGCGAATGATCCGGGTATCCGTCGGTGACGACTTCACCTCGGGCCTTGCATGGACGCGCGTCACCCGGCTCGGCGGCATCCGCGTCTCGCGCGATTTCGACCTGCAGCCTTATCGCGTCACCATGCCGCTGGCGCGGTTCGAGGGCGAAACCGTCCTGCCTTCGACGGCGGACCTGTTCATAGAAGGCATCCAGCAACCGCGGCTGCCCGTGGCGCCAGGACGGTTCGAAGTGCAGAGCCTGCCGGTGCTGAGCGGCGCGGGCGTGGCGCAGGTCGTACTGACCGACATCACGGGCCAGCAGCGGACGCTCAACTTCTCCTTCTACAGCAGCCCCGACCTGCTGCAGAAGGGGCTCACGGACTGGTCGGTGGAGGCCGGCTACCTGCGGGAGGACTACGGCCTGGCTTCCTTCGCCTACGCGGATGCGCCGTTCTTCAGCGGCAGCCTGCGCGTCGGCGCGAGCGATGCGATCACCTTCGAATCCCATTTGGAATCGACCCGCGACCTGGTGATGGCCGGCGCGGGTGCGATGTCGCGGGTGCCGGGCATAGGCGGCGTGTTGCAGGGCTCCTATGCCGAAAGCCGTCATCGCGGAAACCGGGGGCATCAGTACGGGTTTGGTTACCAGTGGCAAGGTCCCTATGTCAGCGCCAGCTACAGCAGCCTGCGCCGCGATACCGCGTTTCGCGACGTGGCCAGCCTGCAGAAGTCGCTGCTGCCGCGGCAAACCGACCAGGCCTTCGTGGGCCTCAGCCTGGGCCGCTCGCAACTCGGCGCGAGCTACGTACGCCAGGACCTGCCGATCTTCGGAAGCGTCCGCTATGCCAGCCTGAGCGCATCGGTGAAGTTTCCGCGCTGGGGCTCGTTGAGCTTGAACCTCAGCCGCAACCTCGAAGCCGAGGGCAAGGCGATCGATGCGTACCTGTACTGGTCTACCGAGTTCGGCGAGCGCGGGCATGCATGGGCCAGTACCGAGCGAAGCGACGGCAAGTCGACGACCACCGCGGGCGCGGGGCGCGCCTTGCCGGGCGACGAGAACGGATTCGGCTGGCGGCTGCAGGCCAGCGCCGGCGAGCAGGTGGGATGGCAGGGCGAAGTGGGGCAGCTGGCCTCGTTCGGGCAATGGCGCGTGGGTGCGCTGCGCTGGCGCACGGACGATGCGCGCAGCACGGCGACCTATGCCGACGCCAGCGGCGCATTGCTGCTGATGGAAGGCCAACTGTTGGCCATGCGCCGGGTGTATGACGCCTTCGCGCTGGTATCCACCGATGGCGTGGCGGGCGTGCCGGTGATGCTGGAGAACCGCCATGTGGGTGAGACGAACCGTAAGGGCTACCTGCTGGTGACGCCGCTCAATGCATGGCAGAACAACGATGTGTCCATCGACCCGCTCGTCGTCCCGCCGGATGTCACCTTGGCGCGCACGCGGCTGGACGCGGTGCCCACCACCGGCAGCGGCGTGCTGGCGCGGTTCCCGATGAAGAAGGTGCTCGCCGTGGCGTTCTCGTTGCGCAGGAGCGATGGTGGAGGCATCGAGGCGGGAACGGTGGCCAGGATCCAGGGCGGCGCTACGTCGATCGATGTGGTGGTGGGTTACGACGGCGGGGTTTTCGTCGAAGACCCGCCGGCAGGTGCGCAGGTGGTCGTGCCGCTGGACGAAGCGCGATGCGCCGCCACGCTGCCCGCTGCGCTTCCCGAGTCGGGATGGCTGGACCTGGGGGAGCTTCCATGCCTGCCGCAGTGATGGCCTGCCGCGCCGCGCGAAGGGTGCTCGCCAGCAGTTTGCTGGCGCTGCTGCTCCTCGCCGCCGCTGCCAGCACGCCGGCTTTGGCGCAGAGCTGTTACGTATCGGGCGCTTTCGGGCTGAATTTCGGCGAGGTCACCGCAGCCGGCAAGGCGTCCAACAGTTCGATCACCTACAGCTGCGCGCCGGACTATTCGGGCGCGGGCACGACCTACTACTACCAGCTCTGCCTGTACCTGGAGCCCGGCAACTGGAGCATTGGCCAGACGACTCGCAGGATGAGCAACTACAACAACGTGTTCCTGCGCTATGACTTGTTCGCCGACCCCGCGCATACGCAGCTGATCGGTGGCTTGGGATCGTTCCCGATCTACCGGCTTCAGCTGCAGGTGTCCCCGGGTGCGCCGGAGACGCGGCACGCACAGGTATACGGGCGCGTTTACCCCGGCCAATCCGTGCCGGCGCTCGTCGGGTTCCAGGAGCAGGGCATCATCGGCATCCTGCGTTGGCGGTACGACACGGCCGGCTTCCCGCAGGCCGACGACTGCACGACCGGGGGCACTGGCGGTGGCGCGACGGGGTTCAACTCCTCTGGCGTGCTGGCCACTTTCCAGAACAGCTGCACGATCAACGCGAGCGATCTGGATTTCGGGCGGGTAACGCCCTCCGAGCAAGGCGTGCAGGCGCAGGCCGACATCCGCGTGCAGTGCCCGGCCGATACCGTGTGGCGCATCGGCCTGGGCCTGGGCCAGTACAGCGTGGCGGGCGAACGCCGGATGGCCGGGCCGTCCGGCGAATACATGGACTACGAACTGTATCGGGACCCGGGTAGAACCGAATCGTGGGGCGATATCCCGGGCGAGATGGCGACGGGGCAAACAGATGGCCAAGGTACGCACGTCGACGTCACGGTGTATGGCTATGTGCCCGCGCAGCCGGACGCGGTGCCAGGGGCGTATCGGGATCAAGTGGTAGCGACGATTTACTACTGACAGCCGGATGCTCTGCCTTGCGGGTCGGTTGATGGGGGGCGCAAGCATTGTTCGGATTGCTGTGTGCCAGGATCGGCATCTCCCTCATCGGTTGGGTGCTTTACAACGACAGTGTCGAACGGCGGCCGGAGTGCTTCACGTTCGGGAATGGGCCGATGCTGGTGATCTTCGGCGTCGGTTGGGTAGCATCAGCTTCGCGCGGCAGCCGATCGGGACGAAGGCGCCTGACGGAAGGCCCAGGGATTCTTGAGCCTCGCGCCCGCCGACGGGGGGGAAGGGGGGGGCTGCAATGGGCCGCTTGGCCACGCACACGGCGCTCGGCCCAGGCCGGACCCGAATTGACCGCGGACCTGCCTCGAACCTACAATTCGCGGCTCGCCGGAATAGCTCAGTTGGTAGAGCGGCGCATTCGTAATGCGTAGGTCGCAGGTTCGACTCCTGTTTCCGGCACCAGCAAGTCCAAAAGCCCGCGCCAGCGGGCTTTTGTTGTTTAGGGCCGGCCAAAGCCGTCTTCCGTCCGTCATGTCGAGCGCGACGGGAGTCAGTAGTTTTTCCGATGTGCCAGGATTGCCCGGGGTCCTACGCTGCGGCGGTCATCCACATGTCGCCAGGTCCCTATGAACGCTTCTGCCCTCCGCAGCGCTCCGGCCATGCTGGCCTGCGCCGTCCTGCTCGTCGCCTGCCAGCGGCAACCCGCCGAGCCGGTAGCCGCGCCGTCGGCCACGCCGCCGCCTGCCGATCAGGCCGCCCCG
>DJAN01000259.1:3485-4089 GCA_002429615.1 Lysobacteraceae bacterium UBA6001 | reverse complement strand
CTTCCGATCTCCGCCGGCCGCCGGCGAGCGCATGGCCGCCACGCTGTATTCGCGCGCCGGCAGTGCCCGCCTGCCGGACGCCGCCGCGGTCAATCCATTCGCCGAGCCCGATGCGTCGCCGCCGGGCACCGAGAACAAGCGCGAACTGGCGCGCGCCAAGCAGGTGCTGGAGCGGCCCAACCCGATCGACTACAAGCCCACCGCCTTCGACAAGGACTGGTCCACCGACGGCACGCTGGGCGACGTGGCGATGCAGGGCATCGGTCGCGGCATGAAGAAACTCAACAAGGCGATCTTCGGTCCGGACATCCAGCCGGCGAAGGCACGCCCACCGCCGGATGTGCGCTTCAATCCGGCATTGCACGAGCGCCAGCAGGACCTGGGCAGCGAGGCCACCGGCGATGCCTACAAGGCCGCGCCGATCGCCTTCGAGAAGGCACCCGGTCACGACGGCGAAGCAAGCCGGCGCATCCGCGACGCACTGGCCGAACTGCAGTCGCAGACAGCCGCGTGCGAGCCGGCACGACTGCAGCCGCTGCTGGCGACCGTGCGCAGGCACCTGGGCGATCTGGAGCAGGTCGAGCGCGCCTATGCCAAGGGCCCC
>DJAN01000259.1:2681-3392 GCA_002429615.1 Lysobacteraceae bacterium UBA6001 | reverse complement strand
CGCGCCTATGCCAAGGGCCCCGATCCGGTGATGGCCGAGCAGCTGCTGCCGCGCCAGGCCGACAGTGCCTACGATCTTGCCCGTCGCGCACTCTGGTACGCCCGCGAGAAGACCGCCGACTGCCGGCGTTGACCTCCGCGCGGCGGCATCGTGTCCCCCGCGCAAGGCCATTCGCGTTTGCCGCGCGCGCGTGTTCGCGCCAGGGTCTGGCTTCACCGCGGCTTCGCGCGCCTGCGCCAACGATGGTCACGGGGGGAATGGCCCCGGATGGCCAGGCGCGGCGGGGATGGACAGTGACACCGCAGGCGGGGACATCGGGAATCTGTGCGTGGCGATGCCTCCATGCCGGAGCATCGCGAACTCCTTGGGTGCAATCATGAAGCAGACTCAAAACGCGGTGGGGTCGGCGGCGTTCGGTCCGCTGGTGTTTCTTTCGCTGCAGCACGTGGCGCGCGGGGAATGCCCGCAGGCGCCCACCAACGAAGAGCGCGTGCGCGCATTCCGCAATGCCCAGCCGGTGTACCAGGGCAACGACTACGACTGGGCGTTCCGCCACGCCACGATGCAGGTCGCGGTCTGAACCTGCGCGAGCGGGCATGAAAAAAGCCGCGGGGCATGCGCCCCGCGGCTTTCCTGGCGTGCGGTCGGGTGCGACCGGCGCGCTTACTTCTTCGCCGGCTTGGCCGTCTTGCCGGTGACGGGCTTGCCGTC
>DJAN01000259.1:2203-2435 GCA_002429615.1 Lysobacteraceae bacterium UBA6001 | reverse complement strand
GCGTCGAGGATCTGCACCTCGCCCAGATTGAGCGCGCGCACCGGCGCCTCGATCTTCTCCAGGTCGCCCACGATCACCCAGGTCATCGCCTTCGGCTGCACGATCTCCTCGATCGCCTTCTGCGCCGATGCCTGGTCCACCGCTTCCAGGCGCGACTTCAACGTCTGCACGTAGTCGTCTGGACGGTTGAACTTGACGATTGCCTCCATCGCGCCGAGCACCGCGCCGGTGG
>DJAN01000259.1:1662-2026 GCA_002429615.1 Lysobacteraceae bacterium UBA6001 | reverse complement strand
CGCCGAGCACCGCGCCGGTGGTCTCGTAGCTGCCGGGCAGGGCGCGGATGCGCTGGTTGCGGATCTTCGCCACCTCGGCCTCGGTCAGCGGCTTGTCGCCGATCACCGCCACCGCTTCCTTCTGCACCTCGGCCGCCGACTCGGCGGTCTTGTCGGTCTGCACCGGGGCGAAGAACAGGAACGGACGCTGGCCCTGCGCGTCCATCAGGAAGCTCTGCGCGCCGTAGGCCCAGCGCTTGTCCTCGCGCAGGTTCATGTTCAGGCGCGAGGTGAAGGTGCCGCCGAAGGCGCCGTTGGCCACGCCGATGGCGAGGTTGTTCGGCGCCTTGGTCGACGGCGCCAGCAGGCCGGCCAGGATCAGCGA
>DJAN01000259.1:547-1476 GCA_002429615.1 Lysobacteraceae bacterium UBA6001 | reverse complement strand
CAGGCCGGCCAGGATCAGCGACTGCGGTGCGTCATCGCGGTTGATCAGGAACACGCGCGGCGCGGTCTGTGCCGCCACCTCGCCCACGTTCTTCTTCGGCACCGCGCCGGCCGGGGCCTGCCAGTCGCCGAACGCCGCATCCAGCTGCGGAATGATCTTCTCCAGCGAGGTATCGCCCGCCACCAGGATGCGGACGTTGTCCGGGCGCAGCCACTGCGACTGGAAGCGGCGCAGGTCGTCGGCGGTCAGCGACTTGATCGAGGCCTCGTCACCACTGCCGGTCAGCGGGATGCTGTACGCATGGCCCTTGCCGTACAGCAGCGGCGGCAAGGTGCGCAGCGCCAGTCCGTTCGGCTGGGTCTTTTCCTGCGCGATGCTGGCCAGCCACTGCGCGCGGATGCGCTCGATGTCCTCGGCCTTGAACGCCGGGTTGCGCACGGTATCGGCGAACAGTGCCAGCGACGGCTGCAGCTGGTCGTTGAGCGCGTTGAGCGAAGCGCCGCACACATCCAGGTCGCAGTCGGTGCCGATGATCGCGCCCAGGCGCTGGCGGCGCTTGGCCACTTCCACCGAATCCAGCGACTTGGTGCTCTCGCCCAGCAGCGTGGCGGTGAAGCTGGCGGTACCCAGCTTGCCGCCCTGGTCGGCGGCATAGCCGCTGTCGAACATCAGCTGCACCTGCGTCACCGGGATGGTGTGGCGCTCGGCCAGCACGACCTCGATACCGTTCTTGAGCTTGCCGCGCTGCAGCTGCGGGAAGCTCAGGCTCGGGAACTGGCTGGTCTCCGGTACGCCCTTGCTGCGGTCCACGCTGCTCTTGGCGACCTTGAACTTGGTGCCGGCGCTGGCGGGCAGCTTGGTCGCCGGCTTGCCGTCGGCGGCGGGCAGCGCCACGACGGCCTTGTCCTCGGCGGCCGGGTCGAAGCCTT
>DJAN01000259.1:0-402 GCA_002429615.1 Lysobacteraceae bacterium UBA6001 | reverse complement strand
GGCGGCCGGGTCGAAGCCTTCACCGGCCGGCAGCACGGTCAGCAGGTAGTCGCCCTTGCCGAACCATGCCTGCGCGGCCTTCTGCACCGAGGCCGGGGTCGCCGCCGCGCCACGCTCCAGGTCCTTGCGATACGCGCCCGGGTCGCCACGGTAGACCTGGCCCTCGGCCAGGATCACCGCCTTGCCACCGAAGCCGCCGACCTTCTCCAGGCCGCGCACGAAGCCGGCACGGTATGCCACCTGCGCCCGCTGCAGTTCGTCGGCGGTCGGGCCTTCGGCGAGGAACTTCTGCAGTTCGTCGGCGATGGCGGCCTCGACCTGGGCCCGGTCCACGCCATCCTTCACGTCGGCCTGGATCTGCACCTGGCTGGCCAGCGCGAACGGCTGGATCGCCGCGGAGAC
>DJAN01000207.1 GCA_002429615.1 Lysobacteraceae bacterium UBA6001 | reverse complement strand
GCGGTGGCGGTGACGGCCGTGGCAGCTGCCGCGGTGTCAGCGCCTGCCGCGCCGGCTTCCTCCGCGCCGCATGCGATCCCCGAACCCATCGACGAAGGCCACGGCGTGCAGCGCATTCCCGGCCCACACGTCGACCTCCTCTACCACGGCGAACGCTGCATCCACGCCCGGCATTGCGTGCTCGCGCTGCCCGGCGTGTTCAAGGCGAATGTCGAAGGCCCCTGGATCGATCCGGCCGCCGCCAGCGTCGAGGAACTGGTCACCATCGCGCATCTGTGTCCGTCCGGTGCGATCGGCTACCGCCGCCACGATGGTGGCGCCGAAGAAGCGCCGCCGCCGGTCAACCTGGTGCAGCTGCGCGAGAACGGCCCGCTCGGCCTGCGCGCGCAGATCGTGCTCGACGGTGAGGCGATCGGCATGCGCGCGGTGCTGTGCCGATGCGGCGCCTCCAAGCACAAGCCGTTCTGCGACGGCAGCCACAACGACATCCACTTCCAGGCGACGGGCGAGCCGGCGACGGTCGCTTCCGAACCGTTGGCGCAGCGTGGCGGCGCGCTGGAGATCGAGGCGGAGATCAACGGGCCGCTGTCGGTCACCGGCAACCTGGAAATCTGCTGCGGCACCGGGCGCACGATCAACCGAGTCAGCAGCACGCGGCTATGCCGCTGCGGAGGTTCGGCCAACAAGCCTTACTGCGATGGCACGCATCGCCGGATCGGCTTCCGCAGCTGAGCCTGCGGCGGGCGAGGGCGTCGAGGCACGACGCCCTCGCGATGCGACTCAGTGCGCGACCACGGTCGTGCCCGAGGGCACCATGTAGCAGGCCTTGGCTTCCTTGCACGCGCTGGCGTTGAGCTCGGCGATCTGGCTGGCCAGGTACTGCTCCGGCGACAGGCCCATGCGGTTGCGATAGGCGTTGTCGGCGTCGGCCTTGGCGACCTGCTCCTGCTCGCGCTGGCGCTCGGCGTTGGTGGCCTCGGCCAGCGTCTTGACGCGCTGCTGCTGCGCGGCGGTGAGGTTCATCTGTTCCAGCACGTTGGCATTCGGACGCGCGCGGCCGAGGGTGATGTTCTGGATCTCGATCGGCAGCTGTTGCTCCTTCACCAAGGCGCGCACGCTGGCGGTGACCGCGTCGTCGATCTGCTTGGCGGTTTCCGGATCGCTCATCATCCGCGTCATGTCGTAGCGCTTGACCTGGTCGCGCACGATCGCCGCGTACTGGCTGGCCACGTTGTTCTGGAACCAGTTCTGGCCGAAGCGCGAGAGCAGCAGCGCCGGGGCGGTGATGCGGTATTGGATCTGGGTGGAGAAGTCGAGCAGGATGTTGTCGCTGGACGAGAAATCGTCGAAACCGACCTGCACCGTCTGCGGGGTCACATCGATGTAGATCTTGTCGGTGGTGAACCAGGTGTAGGTGCGGCCCGGGTTGCGCACGTCGTCCAGGCGCACGCCGCCGTTGCCGAAGATCAGCGGCTTGTCGACCAGCACGGCCTGTTGGCCGGGTTCGGGCGAGACGGCGGTGCAGGCGGACAGGGACACGAGCAGGGCGGCGGTCAGCGGCGGGTAACGCATGGTCTCTCCATGAGGCGGTGTGGGCGGTCCGTGCGGGAAGGCGGGGGCGCCGTGGTGCGTCCCGAGCCGCTCCCCAGCGGCCGGAACAGTGTCGCAGGTCGCCGGGAGGCTTGCACCACGGCGCGTTGGAAACGTCTCTCCATGGCTTAACAAATGCGTGCCTATAGTGGCCGCGTTCCTCCAGAGGAGTCCGTGATATGCGCGCAAGTGTGTGGTTGATCGGCTTCATGGGCAGCGCCGCTGCCTTCGGTGCATTCGCCCAGCAGGTGACCTGCGAATCCAAGGGAAAGCAGCGGCAGGAGTGAGAAATGAACACCCAGGGAGAGGTGGTCGTGGCGCGTCAGCTGAGCAAGACGAAGTGCCAGGAAGGCGTGAACTGGGGATTGTCGAAGCACGCGGTGTGGGTGGAAAACGGTTGCCGCGCGGTGTTCGAGAACCGGTCAGCGGGCGGCGCCGCCGCGCCCGCCGCTTCGCCGGGCCTGATCCCGTTGTTGAACGCCTCGTGCCCCACGGGCATCGACGTGCACGCCGATGAGGGCGGCCCGGTCTACGTCAACGGGAAAGAAGCCAGCCTCAAGAAATTCAATGACAATTATTTCGAGGCCAAGCAGGGCGGGGTCACGATTTCGCTCACGCGACGCCCGGACGGGACCATGGATGTGTCGTATACCGGCGCTGGCGGTGCCAATGGGGTCTGCACCGTCAAATGATTGGAAGCGGCGTCGCCTGGCGCGTGCCGGAGCGGGCATGCGTTGGGTGCCTGCTTGCGCCGCCATGCCGTTGGTCACATTGACACCCGCCGCGGTGGCCGCCGAAATGGCGTCATCGATCGGGGGTACACCATGGACAAGGCGGTTGTCGCGCTGCTCGGCGCGATCCTGATGTATGGCGGCACGGCGAACGCGGCGGACACCTGGATCCTGCGCACCGAGTTGTGGGGCAATCCGGCGTTTTCGACCTTGCAGCTGGAAGCGACCGGCGCCGCGGCCAGCGGCACGCTCGATGGGGATGCCGCGCGCGGCAGCCTGCGCGGCGGACGCCTGCAGCTGGTGGTGGAGGACCGCGCGCAGGATCGCTACGACCTGCGTGTGCAGGGCGATCGGCTCGCGGGCGAGGTGGACAGCGCCGATCCGAATGACGCGCAGCGTCGCGTGCGCCATGCGGTGACCGGCTGGCGGCTGCCGGCCGCGCCGGCCGCGCCGCGGACCTTGACCTATACGCCATCGGATTACTCGAATACCTTCGACGCCGACCGTCCGCCCGTGCTGGTGATCTGGCCCGGCGACCAGGTCGGCACGCGCACGCTGGATTCCGGTGGCGTGGACGAACATGGGGTGACGCGCGCGCTGTTCGGCAACCCGCAGAACGGCCCGTTCTTCATTGCCGGTGCCGAGCCAGGCGACACGGTGGCGGTACGTATCGAACGGCTGACGTTGAATCGCGACTATGCCGACAGCCTCGACAGCGTGGTCGGGCGGGCACTGGGCAGCAGCCTGGTGCCGCAGGCCGCTGAGCTGGGCAAGCCGGTACGCTGGCGGCTTGACCGGGACAAGGGCGTAGCGCGCCCGGAAAAGGCACAGGGCGCGCTGGCCGATTACGCCGTGCCGCTGCGGCCGATGCTGGGCGGGCTGGCGCTGGCGCCGGGTTTCGGCGCGCCGGCGATGTCGACCGGCGATACCGGGCGCAGTGGCGGCAACATGGATTTCAACGAGGTCATCGCGGGCAACACGGTCTACCTGCCGGTGCAGCAGCCTGGTGGGCTGCTGTATCTGGGCGATGCACATGCGCTGCAGGGCGATGGCGAGACCTCGCAGTACGCGCTGGAGACGTCGATGGACGTGGTGTTCTCGGTGCGGCTGATCAAAGGCAAGGCGATCAATATGCCGCGCGTGGAATCGCCGACGCAGATCATGGTGCTGGGGCAGGCGGGCTCATTGGATGAGGCGATGCGCTTTGCCAGCACCGGGCTGCTGCAATGGCTGCGCGAGGATTACGCGATGACCTTGTCGCAGGCGGCGCAGGTGCTGGGCTCGGCGGTGCGCTTCGATGTGGCGAACCTGGCCGGCCGCAGCGTCGGCGTGTCGGCGCGGGTGGACAAGGCGCTGCTGCCGCCTTCGCGGCATGCGTTGAGCACGGACTGAGGACTGCGTCGCGCTTCTGATCGCTTCCATGCCGTCGCCCGGCATGGTGTGGCGTTCCCGGCCATGGTGTAGCCGTCGCAGGGCTTGTGCGTGGGGCCTGCCGCCCGTGATGATGCAGGCGGGGAAGGGACCACCGCCACCGTCTCACGGTGGCCGACGAGGATGCGCGTTTGGGGACGTTGCGTTTGGTTTCCCGCGACAACGGCGCGGGCTTGAGCCGGGATTTGCGTCTGATCGCCGAGGTTCTGGGGCGGCATCACCGCGTGGCGACGATGGGGTTTGGCGCCAACCGCATGCACAACCGGCTGAGGCAGGTGGCATGGCGGTTGTATGCGGCACTGTGTGGTCCCGTCGAGCGGCAACTGCTGGTCGAGCGGGTCTATGCGCCCTTGCTGGAGGGCGCCAGGTGCAACCTGCTGATGCCCAACCCGGAGTGGTTCCGGCCTTCCTGGCTGCGCTGGCTGCCGCGTTTCGAGCGGGTGCTGTGCAAATCACACCATGCCATGGACATCTTCGAGCAGCTGGGATGCCGCGTGACCTACGTGGGCTTCACCAGCGAGGATCGGCTCGATGTCGAGGTGCCGAGGCAGCGGGCGTTCTTCCATCTGGCCGGGCGCAGCTCCAGCAAGGGGACGGCCGCGCTGCTGGCGGCCTGGGTGCGCCATCCGGAATGGCCGCCGCTCACTGTGGTGCAGAACGCGCGCAAGGCACGACTGCGCATCAGCGCGGCGAACATCGATCTGCGCGTGGGCTATCTGGATGACGCGACGCTGCGCAGATTGCAGAACGCGCATCGCTTCCATATCTGCCCATCCGAGGTAGAGGGCTACGGTCATTACATCGCCGAGGCCATGAGCGTGGGGGCCGTGGTGCTCACCACCGACGCCGCGCCGATGAATGAGCTGGTGACGCCCGCATGCGGCGTGCTGCTCGGTTGTGAGCCCGGTGCACGGATCGGGCTGGATCGACGGCACCTCGTGGGGGTAGCTGATATCGAGGCCGGCGTGGCGCACGCGCTGGCCATGGACGATGCCGACTGCCTGCGCCTGGGCGAAGCCGCGCGCGAGCGCTACGTGGCCAACGACCGGGCATTCCGCGTGCGACTGGCGGCGGCATTCGCTTTGCCCGAGCCCATGGCCGCCGCGGCAGAGGTCGGCGTGCCCGATGGTCTGGACGCACATGCCCCCTGAGCGCGCGCCGCGTCCACGCAGATGGGCGATGCTGGTGTCAGAACGCTATGCGCTGCCGATCCTGCGGCCGCTCGCCGCCTGTGCGCGGGCGCGGGGACATGAGGTGCGATGGCTGGCATCCGATGCGATGGCCGCGCACCTGGCGAACGACGAGATCCGGCTGCGCAGTCCGCGGGCGCTTCGCGCGTTCGCGCCCGAGGCCGTGTTCGCTACCGTCAATCGCATCCCGCCGTTCTTTCCTGGCGTGCAAGTGCAGCTGTTCCATGGTTTGAACCTGCACAAGCGGGATCCGCGCGAAGGCCAGTTCCGCATCCAGGACCTGTTCGACCTCTACTGCAGCCATGGGCCGGCGACGACCGGGCCGCTGCAGGCGCTGGCAAGCCAGCACGGCCACTTCACCGTGGTCGAGACGGGCTGGCCGAAACTGGATACGTTGTTCGCGGGGCCGGATGAAGCGAGTGCGGCCTTGCGCGCGGCGGCGCGGGGGAGGGCGGTGGTGATGTTCGCCTCGACGTTCAACGAACCGCTGAGCCAGGCGCGCGCGAGCTTGCCGGTGCTGCGCGAGCTGGTCGCCCGCGGCGACCGCTACTGGCTACTGACGCTGCACCCGATGTCGCCGCCTGAGCTGCGTGCCGAGTTCCAGGCGTTGGCCGGTGCGAACGCGGTCTTCCTGGAGGCGGAGCAGATGGCGGACATGCTGCATGCCGCCGACGTGCTGGTATGCGATACCAGTTCGGTGGTGGAGGAATTCGCCTTGCTGGGAAAGCCGGTGGTGACGCTGCGGCATCGGCGGCCGCAGGCTTTCATGCATGACCTGGATAGCGCGGATTCGCTGGATGACGCGCTGCGTGACGTGCTGGCCGATCCGCAGGCCAGGCGCGCGCAGGTCGATGCCTATGCGGCACAGGTGCATCCTTCGCGGGATGGTGCAGCGTCCGATCGGGTGCTGGCGGCGGTGGAGCAGGTGCTGGACGGACGACTGCGTGCGCAGCGCCGGCGCTGGGCGCCATGGTGGCGGCGCTGGTGGCGTGCGCGGAAGTTGTGGCGGGAGATTTTGCCGGGATGACACGCTCGCGAGGCGCAGGCATGTGCCGCGACAAGACCATCGCGGCGATGTGGGTGGGCATTCTCGCTGTTCTCGGCGCGGTCACTTCGGCGTGGCTTCCACCACAGGACCGCCCGGCCGGCGTGGGCATCTCCCTGTGCATCCTGGGGTGCTGCTTTCTCAGGGCGGTGCAACTGGGGTGGATATACGGAGAAATCTACGAACGCTTTCGGTTCGTTGCGCAGAAAACCGAGCCGTTCTCCTATTGGTTCTACATGTGCGTCTGGGGCTTCTGCGGCTTGGGCATGCTGTTCGTAGGCGTGTTGGTTACTTCGGGTTGGGCGTTGAGCCGATAGGCGGGGGTATGGGCTGTTGGTGCAGATTGCCTGCTGGCATCAGGCAGCTTCTGGTGCGTAGCCTTTAACGACACCACCACGCCGACTACCCCGTTCATATTGCCTCCGAAGAAGAGCTCCTCGATTCTCAGCAGAGTCCGTGAACATGTCGTCGCGGTGCGGCGGAGATTGTTGTTGGCCCGTCTACAGGATCGCGAGTGACGCGGGCTAGCTGCCGGTTTGCGAGTGAGGCGCGGCGACCGACTTTGACTGGGGTGAATCCTTTTGGCGCAGCCAAATCGTCAGGACGACAAGAGAAAGGACCGCGAGGAATTCACTCTGCCAGTTCTGGAATGACTCGAACCAGAATTCCGAGGCGGATAGGTGGTTCCAAATGGTGATGGGAAGCTCGTGCTGCGCCGCACGTTCGTCGAGCTCATGACGCCAGCTCCCGTAAAGATGAAGGCAGAAGCTCATCAGGAAAAGCGCGCCGAACGTGATTGCCAAGGAGTTCTCATAGAGCTTCAGCCAGATGCCGCCCTTTCGAACCGGCCACGGCGTGGTCCCAGGGGCCATCTTGTCCTCCTCGTCGGCAGGATCGAGGGGCTTTGACTCTGCGGATCCGGCCTGCCGAAGCTTCACAGTGAGTACCACGTACATGCCCATCTGGAGGAACTCACTCTCCCAGTTCTCAAAAGTCGAAGAGATAAAGTGGCCGGAATGCAGGTAGGCCAATAGTCCGATCATCGCGGCCCCGTCCTTGACCCGCTCGGCGTTGTACACGTGCCAACCAGAAACCGTCTGTGCGGTGATAAAGGCCAGGAACAGCAGCCCGAGGACGATTGACAGACTGTTGCGGTGCCACATGGTGAGGTGTCCTTGGGCGATGGGGAGTGCGAGTTCGGCGAAGTCTTCACCTGTGGCCGTGCATCCCGCGTAGATGTCGATGCGAGTTAGAGAGTCAGTCGTCACGTTACTCCTACCCGGATCGCGATAAGGGTAGATGCTCTCATCGCCTTGGAGTCCGACATGGCTGTTTCCAAGAAGCCCGCATCCACCTCGCGGAAAAGTGCTTCGGCGTCCGCGTCTGGCGCAAGCTCAACCGTTCAGCGTCAACGAAAGCTCCAAGCCGAGGTCGACGCCAAGAAGCCGCCCGAAAAGAGAAAAGTGGAAAAGAAGGCGGTACAAGCGGGTACTGTGAAGCAGCCCACGAAGATGCCTGCGCAACACATCAAGAAGCCTGGCCATGAGGCAGAGCTGGAGCTAAAGCCTCGTTTCGAGGCGAAGGCGTACAAGGGCAGCGGGAAGCTGGAAGGGCTGAAAGCAATCGTGACGGGAGCGGACTCGGGCATAGGTCGCGCCGTCGCGGTGCTGTTCGCCCGCGAGGGCGCGGACGTGGCCATCTGCTACTTGGATGAACACGAAGACGCCAAAGAGACCGCGCGTTGGGTCGAGAAGGAGGGGCGCAAGGCGCTGCTGCTGCCGGGCAACGTAGCCGACTCGAAGTTCTGCAACCGCGCCGCGCGAGAGGTGGCGAGCAAGTTCGGCAAGATCGACGTACTGGTCAACAACGCCGGCTTCCAGCTGCATTCCGACAGGCTGGAGGACCTCAGTGACGAGCACCTGCAAGAGACACTCCAGACAAACGTGGCGGGCTATATCCAGATGGCGCGTGCCTGCCTGCCGCACATGGAGCGCGGCGCTTCCATCGTCAATTGTGGCTCCGAGACAGGCCTGTTCGGCAGTCCCAAGCTGATCGACTACTCGGCCACGAAGGGCGCTATTCACGCGTTTACCAAGGCGTTGGCGGCTAATTTGCTGGAGCGCGGCATTCGCGTGAATGCCGTTGCGCCTGGGCCGGTCTGGACGCCCTTCAATCCCGCTGACAAGCCTGCCAAGGAAGTGGCGGAGTTCGGCAAGGACAGTGCGATGGGACGCCCGGCACAGCCCGAGGAATTGTCTCCAGCGTTCGTCTTCTTGGCATCCCCGGTGACAGCATCCTATGTGAACGGGATCGTGCTTCCGGTCATTGGGGGGCCGAAGGGCTGAGTCATCGATATCGGGCAGCAAGCCGGTTACGGAGCCTGGGCCGCTGGCCTGCTGCCGACGCAGGGGAAGACGTCGTTGTCGAACCAGCCTACGACCTCCACGCGGTAGCCGTGAACCCATGTCTCACCGAACGATGGGATGACGAGCCTTCGCTTCGAGTTCCTGTCGAGCCGTGACGCCTGGGTCCAGTTCCTGGTGCGCTGGGCTGTCCGTTGGGAAGATCGAATCCGCGAGCAATACCGAGGCCTAGCTCGCCCCTCCCGGAGGAGCGCCGTACCGAAGTCTCCATGTCCAGACTACCCACCGGCACCGGCGGAGAGGATTGGGTCGTTCCCTGGCCACGCGTGCAGTGCTAATGTCCGCCTCAACGTCATGGAGGACTAGGTCATGCTGAAAGCGCTGCTGTATGCGACGCTCGTGGCCACACTTTGTGCCTTGGCGGCCTTCATTCTCGCTCTGATACCTGGTGTGCAATTGATGGTGATGTTTATCGCCATGCTCCCCTTGTGGATGCTCAGCGACGCCGGGGTTGGGGGCTTGGGTGAGCCCAAGGAGGGCTTCTTTGTCCCGACCGAGCACGGCATGGCGGTGGCGTTGTTCGCATTCTGGCTGCTCTGCTTCTCCCTCGTTTTCATAGGGATGCTGATCGCTGCCATTTCGAGCGGAAGGCGAAGATCCCATGAGCCTTGGTGGAAGAGGTCCGAGCGGCGGTGGTAGGCAGTGGCGCCATTCCCGGGCCATGATCTCAAGGGTCGGGCGCGACGCGGCGCCTTTCGAATTGATACGTTCGCGCTCGCACTGCGTCGCGCATAAAAAAGGCCGGAAACCCTGCTTTCGCAGATGTCTCCGGCCTTTCTCGGACCTCATCGGCCCCGGCATTGGTGGAGGTGGGCTCTACCACCGAGTGTGTCGAAAACCCTCGTGACGAAAGGGTATCATGCTCGTATGAGACGAGAGATGCCCCCAGCGATGCCCCCATCTTTCGCCAGCACTCGCGGTTCGATTGCCGTTCGATGCCTACCGCGACTTATCCTGCTCCCTCGAGTTCTCGAGAACCTCTGATGTCCGAATGCTGCGGCTGTGGAAAGACGATCGACGTTGCGGCTCTCCAGGCGAAGCAGCGGAGGGTTCTGTGGACCGTACTGGCCATCAACCTGGTGACCTTCGTGATGATGGTCGGTAGCGCGTGGCTGAGTCACTCGACTTCGCTGCTGTCCGGCGGGCTGGACAATCTCGGCGATGCCCTCACGTACGGTGCGAGCCTCGCCGTAGTCGGCGCAACTGTCCGTGCCAAGGCTTGGGTGTCGATTCTGAAGGGCGCCTTCATTCTGGCGGCTGCCATTGGAGTCGGAGCGCAGCTCTTCTGGCGATTGAACAATCCGGCAATGCCGGTGTTCGAGGGCATGGGTCTAGCAGGTCTGCTGAACCTCGGAGCCAACTGGTTCTGCCTGCGTTTGCTGACCCCTTACCGCGATGGCGACATCAACCTGTCGTCAGCGTGGGAATGCGCGAGGAACGACATTGCAGAAGGTTGCGCGGTACTTTTGGCCGCGGCGCTGGTATGGATTTTTGGCGCGGGCTGGCCAGACCTGCTGATTGGTGCGGCTCTACTGGTTGTTTTTCTTCGATCAGCAGGTCGGGTCTTCGCGGTTTCGGTTCGCGAGTTGCGCGCGAGCCCACAGGTGGCGTAGGTGCGCTAGGTCGTTCTGTCGGCTACCTGCCGAGCGATCCAAGCCTCGACTTCGGTTTCGACCCACGCGGATAGCGTTCCCATGTGAACTTGTTTAGGGAATGCCCCTTGCCGCACGCGGGCGTAGACGGTGGACTTCGATAAGCCGACGCGCTTGAGGACCTCGGGCAGGCGCAGAAGGCGCTGCGGCGTGTTTGTGTGGCTCATGGGGTTTTCTCCAAAATGTAGCGGGTGTTGATTGCCCATCTGCTTCACGCCCGCAGAGCAGGCGCAGCTTCGTGGCGTCCAAGTCGTCCATGCAGAGACAGGAAGTCACAGCGTTGGTGTGCTGCGGCGAGAAGGTGCGCGCGCTGCAGAAAATTCCGTATACGGTCTGCCGCGAGCACCGCTGCGGCGTGGCGAGGTCTTGCATACGACGGCCGTCCTCGCACAGGTGGCGGCGCACCAGGCTGCCGGACGCCGGCGTTGCCGAGCGGGAAGCGGATAGGTCGACCGGTACAGGCCATGCCGTTGTGTGACGCCTGGCCGAGAAGGGTGTGGGCGGTTTCAGCCATGACTCGCCTCAGCGCGAGTGAATCCGATAACCCACACCATGGGTTCGCGGCCCCGTCGCCGCCAGTGGCCACCCAGAGTCGAGAAAGCGGGCCCACTGTTCTCGTGTATAGAAATCTCACGGAGGGAAGGATGCGGCCGGAGCTCGTCAGAAGGCGGTCTTGGAAGCGATTTGTGGGGTGATGCGGAAGCAGCAGTGCTGGGCTCGCCGCGCGGCCGCTAACGCCAGACGAACGAAAGCCTGAGACTGCACCTCGTCCAGAAGGGGTTCGGTGTTGCGTCCGAGAGCACCGGATCGCCCCCACTGGGTGCTCTAACGCTTTTCCGTGCGAAGTTCGAGAACAGCTAGGGCGCCTATCAATGGATTGGAGGTGGCCCATGCGGCTTACCCTGCCGGCGACACAGTTTTCATCCCCGTGCTTCGTGTCACGAGTCCGCTCTATGGTATTGACGCCATCCGACGGCTGGCCGAATTTCGTTGCAGAACGCGGGAGGATGCGGTCACAATCACCGCCAAAGCGATCATGCAGATCACCGACGTTTTGATTGAAGGTGTCATCAGCTTGGCGTGACTGAGTTGCTTGGCTACCTGTTTCCACTGCATACAAAGAACTGAGGAAGCGAGTGATCACCGAAGTGCTCGAGAACAACCTGCGATTGCGCGTGGAGGCTTCCCAAGCCGGCGACGGACGGTGGGTCGCCGTTGCCACCGCGAGCAGCCTGGAAGGCTTTCCGATAGCCAAGGCGACTGCAAAGATGCAGCCGCATTCGAGCCACGAAGAAGCCAAGAATGCCGCGCTCGTCATGGTGCGCGAGCTCATGCGCGCCAATCCCCCGACGGGCTGATCAGCCCGCATGGTGCAGCCATACTGTTGCGAAGCGACATGCAGTCCCGATTCATTGGAGGCATGATCGATGGGCCTTGTTTTTTCCCTGAGCGTGAGTACGTTGAATGCTTCCGCATAGGGAGCAGGGAACGTTCGATGGCGGACTTCTTCTTGGGCGATTACCGGATCAATACCAGCGAAACCCTGAATCCGAATTCCATTCGCCTGGTGACCCAGTGGAGTGCCAGCGCCACCGTATTTCGACATGGTGCTGCTTACCCATTTATCGTGCTCTACAACGCGGCTTTCGGCGCGGACGCGAGTTCTGCGCAGTCCAAAGTTCTTGCGAAGGCCGTACAGCGGATTCGCAAACTTGAGGGCGGTCTGCAGACCTCTCCTCGGGGTCGCGAAGACGACCCGAACAGTTGATGGGGTGGCGCCCGCCCTCATGGCCCCTCCTAGAGTGTGGCGGGCGCCTTTTTTTTCCAGTTCGACGAAAGACGCGCGCTTCGGCAGCTTCATGAAGATTTGGTCGCTCATGCGGCTACCGCGAACGGCGCAGCGGCCGCATCCAGATTGGCCAGGGCCAATGCGCGCAGCGGCGGTGGGCTGACGCTGTTGCCGACCATGCGTACGGCGGCGGTCGTGCTGATCGGCCTGCCGTCCGCGGTCCGGTCAATCACGTAGTCGGCGGGGAAGCCCTGCGCGCGGTATAGCTCGTGCGGCTTCAGCATGCGCAAGCCGATGTCCACGATCACGTAGGGCGTGCCGCGAACCATCACCGTTACCAACGCCATGCGGTCGCGGGTGGTGACGGTGTCGAGCGGATCGCGGATGTCGAGAGCAGTGCCGTTTCCGTAGTAGTTCACGAGGAAGGCCGCCACGCGCAGCGCGCCAGCCTCCTGGTTGGGGCTGAGATGGCACTCCACCACGGCGTGATGCTCGCCCCCAGCCGCGATCGTCGCCAGCGGCTCATCAGCGGGTGCGCCGACCGTGTTGTTGCGCAGCGTCGCGATGTGGGCGGTGACCAGCTGCTGCTGGCTGCCGGCGGCGGTGATCGTGCTCATCGGCGCGCGCGCGTCCCGGCCACCACCTTCGTAGAAACCACCATTGGCCTGCTCAAGGAACGCCGCCACGGCCGCATGCTTCACGCCTCCGGCGACAATCGTTCCCAGTGGCTTCTGCAGATCGAGGGCGCGCGGAGCCTGGCCGGGTGCCTCGCCGTAGCCGGTCTGCACCAGCACCGGTGCGATCACTGCGGTATCTGCCTTGGTAGTGATGGTGTACAGCGGCTCATCGCCGGGACGCGGCTCGGTTTGGCCCGCACGGCCACCCACGCCGGCGAGCACCGGCGCCACAACGGAGAAGTGGCCGCCCTTCACGCCCGCGCACTGGGTGCGCAGCGGCTCGCCCGCTGACCAGGTGCGCTGGGTGCTGGCATTGGCGTGCTCCGTGATGAAGAACGGCTCGGCGGCCTGGATGACGTGCCGCACGACGCCCTTCGCGATGCGACGCATGGTGGCATCGGCCAAAGGGCGCTTGCGTTCGAAGATGGAAGGGCATGGCAGGGAGAAGTCCAGGCAGTCCGCGGCGCTAACGCGCGGCAGCTGACCAGGCGCGGCACCGTGCGTCGGCTCCGGCCAAGTGATGGGCTCGCCATCGCGCCGCGCGAGGAGAAACAGGCGCTCCCGGCTGGTGCCGGCACCGTAGTCGCTGGCTACCAGCTTCCGCCACTCCACCTCATAGCCGCAGCCGCGCAGGGCCGCGACGAACTGGCGCCACGTGCGCCCGCTGCGCTTCCTGTTCGGAACCAGCTGCTGGTTCTCCACCGGCACGCGCTCGCCAACGACCGCGACGGTGCCATCCATCTTCAGCACGCGGCCGGTGGCGCGGTCGCGCTTCGCGACCAACGGTCCCCACGTCAGGATCTGCCAGACGTTCTCCAGGCTGACGATGCGCGGCGCGTTGCCCACCTTCGCCAGCTGGCCGACCCACTTCAGCACCACCCACGACAGCGCCCGGGTCTTTCGACTGCGAGGCTGGCCGCCCTTCGCCTGGGAGAAGTGGGTGCAGTCGGGGCTGGCATGAAACCAGCCGACCGGGCGCCCGGCGACATCGCGGCGCGGATCCGCGTGCCAGATGTCCTCCCGGTGGTGGATCGTCAACGGGTGGTTCGCCGCGTGCATCCCGATCGCCCATTCGTCGTGGTTATAGGCCAGCGCCGGGTCGATGCCCAGCGCCTGCTTCAGCGCCTCGCTAGCCCCGCCGCCGCCGGCGAACAGGTCGACCACGATCTCGCCCGGGCGCAGCCGAGACAGCTGCGGCGGCGGGAAATTGAACTCGCTCGAGCCGTCAGCCATTGCGGACCACCTTCTGGACAAAGTCGCGCTCGGCCTGCAGGGCCGGCAGCACGTTGAGGCGCACGAGGTCGTCGGTTTGGGCCGCCTCCCGGGCGCGTGCCACCGCCCAGTCGAGGGCCGCCAGCCGGTCATTCAGGTGGATGTCGCTCATACGTCCCTCCGCTCGATCAGCCGCGTTACGAGCTCAGCGTTCATGGATCGTCCGTTGCGTTTCGCTGCGGCGGTCAGCTCTTGGTGGACGGCTGGTGGCAGCCGTACCTGCGTGCGGATCGATTTCTCGTTCTGCTGAACGAACGATTCCAGTACGAGCCCAATTTCTTGGGTAGTGCTGCGGCCGTTATGTGCTGCGATGATCTGGACCGCTTCGAGAACATCTCGAGGTAGCCGCAGATTTACCTGCCTATCCGCCTTGCTCATGCCGCGTTCCTCAGCGGCTCGCGGCGCACCGGCCCGAACCACAAGTTGAATCGGTTATTGAGGCGCACCTGCTGCGGGTCGACGCGCAGCGGCGCCAGGCGCGAGCGCACGCGCTGTTCGTCGGCCTCGCAGAGCCGGCAGGTCGAGCGGCGGCGCTCCGCCGGCGGGAACTGGTCCGCTGGCAGGCGGCGACAGCAGCTGGAGCAGGTGCGGTGCATCACGGCACTTCCTCACAGCCGCGGCCGACCTTCCCGCTGTCGCCCGGATCGGTGAACTCCTGCCACGGCACCCAGCCGCGCTCCGGGCAGTGGAAGCCCCAGTTGCGTACACGGGGTCCGGTGATGAAGAGCGTCCAGCAGGCGCGAGGCTGCCCATAGGCGCGCAGCAACTCGATGCGGTGCGCGCGCTGCGGCAGGCTGATCTTGATGCTGGGCGCGAGCCTGAGCGTGCGCTGGTGGACGCCGCCGGCGCTGATGGTGTGCTCGGTGTAGCCGCCCTGCAGGAAGATCGAACACCACATCCACGGGTGATCGTGGAGCGCCCGGTCGTCGTCGTCGCGCAGGAAGCAGTGCACGTAGACGTTGAACAGCCGGTTGCGCGGGATCAGCCACCAGCGGAGCAGGTAGGGGGATTCCTTGCCGCCGACGACGAAGTCAGGCTCCCGGGCCTGGGCGCGGGCGACGATGCGCGTGCGCAGGCGGGCCAACAGTTGGCGAATCATGCGGCGCGAGCCTCGACAGGACGGATGGGGACGACGGTGAGCGGCAGCGGGCGCTGGTCCGTGCCGATCGGCATCGGGTGGCCGTGCATCCGGCACCACTCGCGGAGCGCGTCGATGTACTCCAGCTGCTTACTGCTGGCGCTGCAGGAGCACTCCAGGTAATGGCCGCCGCCGGCGCTGGCGCGGCGTGCGTCGTGAATGTGGCGCGCGCTGTGGCCGTGCTGGCAGCGCGGGAGCGGATCGACGTGGGTGACCTGGCGCTGGCTCACGGCACGCCAGCCTTCCCGGCGCGCTCGGCATCGGCCAGTTCGAGATCCTGGTTCCCCTTGAGGATCGCGCCGTCGCCGGGGTACTCGTTGACCTCCAGGCCCGTCGGCGGCGGGAGGGCGGGCAACCCCTGGCTCATCGCTGCAATGAAGTCTCGCTCGTTCATGAGTTGGCCACCGCCTGCAGGAGGAGGGAGATCACGACCCCAGCGGCGAAGCAGCCGGCATTGACGATGACGCCGAACCGGAAGTGATCGCGGTTCAGCTCTTCGAGCTGCTGTTCGAACTGGCTCACGCTTCCTCCTTGCGCGCGGCGCAGGCGAGGGCGGCCTTGAGCTTCGAGACCACGGAGGCAGCGCTGCCGCGGCCGTCGAGGACGTCCCGGCGGGCCACGCGCGCTGCGCGCAGCGCCAGGTGCTCGGAGTAGCCCATGCGGCGGGCGGCGATGTTGACCGCGGCGAACGCGCCATCGGCGTTCGTAGCGCGCGCGGGGCGGACGAAAGGGAGGATGACGGCGCTCACGGTGACGCCTCCTGTCCGGCCGCCGGATCCTTGAGGCTGACACCGCAAAACGGGCAGAACGAAGCGTAGAGGCCCATGGCCTTGGCCTTGCCCCGTCCCGTCTCGATCTGACTCGTTGAGATCGGCAGCGGCATGCCCAGGCCGCCAGCGCTGATCGAGTACACGGCGGTAATTTGGGTGTTGAAGGGCTTCAGCTTCTCGTTGACCTTCACCCGGCACTGGCAAGCGCTCATGCCGCTTCTCCCAGCTCAGCGCACGCGCGCTGGAGGTCGTGCAGCAGCTGCTCGGCCGGCTTGCCGATCTGGCGGGGCTGGATGCCCAGGCCACGCAGCACCGCTTCAGCGCGGCGGACGACCGCCGGCAGTTCGGTGCATTTCGCGAGGTGGTGGGCGTTGGCGGCGTTGCCTTCGACGCTCAGCTGAGGCGATTTGCACTCAGCGATGCGGATGCTGCCGTTGCCGGACCAGATGGTGGTCGCACCGGGGCCACTGTAGAAGGGGCCCGGCGTCGGCGAGACATTGCGATCTTCGGTGTTCATGACGTTCTCCGAATCAGGCAAAAGGGCCAATTACTGACCGGCACGACGCACGGCCAACGCGAACCCGCCGCTGCCGCGGTGGAGGCTGCCGACGCTGCCGTAGTAGAAAAAGACGCCCCACGCGGACGCCGAAGACCAGGCGCACAGGTCGCTCGTCCAGAACCACGTGGACGGGAAGTCAGGGAAGGCGTCGGTGTCGATGGCCGGCTCGTGGCGGCTCAGATCGAAGATGGACAGCAGCTCCTGCCGGGTCGGCAGGCGCCAGTCGGTATGGCCGCCGAGGCGGCAGTCAGCGCAGGCTTTGCTGGCGGCTTCGTGGGTGGCGTCGCGGGCGACAGGCTGGGCGGACCACTCCAAGCCGGTGGTCGCGTCGATGACGGTCAGGACGCCGCCATGGGTCTGGGTGAAGCGGGGTGCTGCGGACATCTCCGTCTCCGGGCCACGTCCCGGGAAGGTCCGGGGTTCTTCGTGGCAATGGAGGTAAATTAGGGAAAGCCTAATATATCGTCAATAGGTCTAGCCTAATATTTTTCTGAACAGGGATCGGTCAAGCCGCAGCTAGGAATTCTTGGGACTGCAGCTTTCAGCCCACTGGCGATCGAAGAAGGCTCCCCGGCCGTCGTCAAAGGTCAGGCTGATGACGCCGGCTTCGTGGTTGTCTGCGAAACCGGACACGATGAATCGAGTCCAGCCAGTGAAGCCACCCATGCGGTTCTTGGCATTCGCTTCACCGCAGAGGGCAAAGGTACCTTCATACTTCTTGCTCGGGGAAGCGTGCGTATCTCTGAATTGCACAGATTCCGGGTCTATCGCGTCGTGCACGATCTTGGCCTTAGCTGCGTGCTCGAACCGCATTTCTTGGATCTTCCCGCACCCGGTGAGGTTCAGCGGGGCGATCGCACCGACGGCAGCAAGCGCAAAGGGGGCAGGGGAGTAACGGGACATCCTGGTCTCCAGATAGCGAGGACCTCGCCGAAGCGGGGCAGGGCGTTAGGCGGCTATGGCGAAGTCCAAGTCGATGGCGCCGCCTTGGTAGACCAGCACGGCGGCCGTGTCAGCGAAGAACCCGCTAGCGCGGTCGACGTCCCGCGATGCCTCAAGAACAGCAACGACGGGAGCGTCTCGTCTCGCCGCGCGCAGGTCCTTGAACTTGCCGCCGGCCTCATATACAGACTTCCACTGGATGGTGCCGGAGTCAGCAGCGATGGGTTGGATGTAGGCGCGTCGCTCGCGCCCGATGTCCAGGGCGAACGGAAACCGGATCTGGTGCCCGCTGAGACCTGTGACCTCCACCCGCTTGCGGAGTCGATTGCCATAGCGGTTCGCCAGTGCGGCACCCACGATCCGGGTAAACCGTTCTTCGTCGCGCGGGCGATGCTTCAGTCCCTTGGTGGCGATGGCTGACGCCGCTTGCAGGTATCGGCTCAGGACTCCGGTCAGCTCTGCATCCCCGCATGTCGCGCTGATCACGCCCTCTTCGTTCAGCGAAAGGCCGTGCTCTTCGGCAATGGAGCGGTAGGTCTTCAGGCGCGACGGTGTGATGTCAGCACCAGCCGATGCGACGTGGAACGCCACGTCGCCGTCGTCGGTGACCACGAAACGGCCGGGGCCAACTTCCATTACATACGCGCCGATGAGCGTCCCGTCGACCGGGAAAGCCAGGGGCGACTCTATATACCCCGATCCGGCGCTGATCGCGGTGTATTGCCCGCAGATGGCGTGTGCTAGCGCGTCGTGGTTCATCGTAGGAGTAGTTCGCGCTGACCTGGCGGAAGTCGGAAGGCGGGAGCGTTGTCTATTCCGGCGTGAGCTAGGAAAGTATCCCAGTGCGCCGTGAAATCGGCTCGCTCCAGTGGCTCAGCATAACCGCATATTGCGTCATCGCTGATGGTATGCAAATGAGGGTGATCGACACGTTTAAGGAAGTATTCGCGCCCCACTCCTACGTCATTTCGATGGTGTGAGGCGCCATTCTCGTCGAGACCCAAGATCCGCTCGTTCCGGTAGAACAGGCTGAGAGAAAGCTTGTCCGGGACACCTTCGATGCTGGATTGCTTGTAGTAGGCGTCGACGTACAGGGTGTCCGGCGTGTGACCACCGACCGAGAGCGCCGCCCTGAACTTGTATCCCTTCGGCCTGCCGCCAGCATCCACCCAAGTAATCTCGCCAGCTGCGACCCAAGCCTTGGGCGCAGCTAGCATGTCCCTCAGCTCGCGAACGGTCTCTGGATCTGGCGGCTTCCTGCGTGCCATGCATAGTCCTCAATCTGCCCAGCCGCCGATCCAGTGAACCCGGCCAACAATCGTGATCGGCTCGCGCTTTGCGTCCATGCGGCGCGGCTTGCGCCAGTGGTGGTCTCCCTGAGGATTGTCGCTGGCGAAGAACACGATGCCGTCGAGCACCGTTGCTCGCTTCACGAAATACTCCGGGTTCGCCGCGCCATGGACCTGCACCAGGTAGAGCGCGCCGTCCACCACCTTGGTGTCGGATGTGTCGAAGAGGATCGCATCGCCGTTCTTGATGGTCGGCTCCATACTGTCGCCGCGGCCGTAGTAGACGGCCAGCGGTCGGCCCAGAATCCCTCTCCGTCGCAGGCTATTTGACTTGAATTTCAGGCTGTGCGTTTCGGCATATTCCTGAGCCTCTGCGCCGGTTCCGAGCCCAGCGGCCTGGGAGTAGCCGGTGACGTCCGCGTACCCGTCGTCGGCAGCGACCGCAGCCGGAGAACCGAAGTACAACTCGTCGAAGGTTGTCCCGTGGTCAGTAGCGATTCGTCTTGCTGTGTCGATCTCTGGACGGAATTGCCCATTGAGCCAGTCGTTGGCGGTCACGTTGGAGACTCTGTACTGGCGCTGCAGGTACGCGCCTGCCCCTCGCCTCGGTATGCCATGGCGGGCAAGCAGGTCTACCAGCCGCTTGCCGAACTCCGGGGCGTCCTTGTCGGGTGATCTCTTAGGCATGGCCTAAATGATGCCGTTCAGCAAGTTAGGTTTGCCCTGTTGAAAACAGATTAGGCCTAGCCTAATATGCGCCTCATGGACACCAACTCGCCGTTGCAGAAAGCAATCGTCGCCGCGGGCTCCCAGCAGGGGCTCGCCCAGATTCTTGGGATCAAGTCGGCTTCCATCAGCGAATGGAAGATCCGGGGCAGGGTGCCCGCGGGGCGGGCTCTGGCCATCGAGGCCGCGACTGGCGTCTCCCGCCATGAGCTGCGTCCCGACGTGTTTGGCAGCGCCCCAGCCGAGGGGCAGGGGGTGGCCGATGCTGCCTGACCGGTGGAACCCGCGGCTGTGGCTGCGCGACTGGCTGTTGAAGCCGTCGCGCACGGAGCTGGCAGCCCGGTGCGCTTCGCCTTCAACAGCGATGTACCGCATCAAACTGGGCGAGGACGGTCGTCCGGCAGGCCTTGAATTGCCGCGCGCAGCGAGTGAATGACCATGTCGAATTCGGCCCTGAGCCAGTCGAGTTGTTCGTCCGTCATGTCCTGCTGCATGCACGTGGCCACGAGGGCTTCGCGTGTCCGCTGCAGTTCGTCCAGCAGTACTTCTTTCGACTCCCCCCAGCTGCGAATGACGTTCTGCAGGATCGCCTGCGAGGCTAGCAGCCGTACGCCGACGATTCTCTCGAAGTGCTCGGTCATGTCGCCCTCCTTGCGGGCTGTGCGTGTGGTGCCCGCAGCCTACCGCAAGGAGGGCGGCGGCTTTCCTGGCCACCGCCTCAGCCTTTCCGCAGCAGGCGGACGTGCATCTGGCCGTCCGCCCACCGCAACCCGAACACGTTCCCTTCGACCCGAACGATCGTCACGACGTTCGGGGCTCGCTTCCTTGCCGCTTTGATCCTTCGCTGCAGTTCGTCCATGGCGCACAGCCTGCCGGGCGACTTCGTACCGAACCACGTTTAGGAAACCAGGCCATGAACGTAATTGACGCCGCCCACCACACCGTCCACAGCTACCCGGGAGGGGTTGCTGCCCTCGCAGTTCGGTTGATCCGCAGGGACGCTGAAGGGAAGGTCGTCTTCGACGATGAGGGCAATCCGAAGGGGATGTCCCCCGCGGTCCTGGGCAGCAAGGTCAACCCGAACACCCATACGCATCACCTGACGCTGGTCGAGGCGAGCGAGGTCATGGGGCTCACGTCGGACTACCTGATGCTGCAGTGCCTTGCCGCCGAGCACGGATTCACGCTCCAGCGCATGGGCGCCGAGGCCTCCGGCAGTGTCATGGGCGCGATGCTGGAGAGCGCTTCGATGCAGGGCGCCTTCGCCCAGGCGATGCGGGAAGCATTGGCCGATGGCCTCATCACCGAGAGCGAGATGAGGGCCATCAGCGCCGCCGGCGCTGCGCAGATGGAAGCGACGATCAACCTGCTGGCGCGCCTGCGCGCGGTAACGGGAAAGCGCGGGGTGACGGCGTGACCGGCGACAAGGTTGACCTGCGCGAGAGCAGGCAGACGCGCGAAGCGCTGGCACAGGACTCCAGTGCGCTGGCCATCCTGCGCGACTCCCGCCGGCGGATTCGGGCGGGCTCCCTGAAGGCTGCACAGAGGATGGATCGTGCGCTCGCCGCCGTGCAGGAGCTGCTGGCGGCAGACCGCGATTACAACAAGGCCCGCGCTCTGATGTCGGATCAGCGCCTGAGCAACACCGAGCGCATGTATGCAGCCACGGGCCTGCGGGCCGCCATCCATCGTAGAGAAGCGGCCATCGCAGCCATGGGGAAGGTGACATGACGCGCGCTGAGACCCTGCGGCAGCTGGACGCCTGCATCGCGACCGCGCGCTGCGGTGAGCCGCTCACCGAGACCGAAGAGCGGGAACACCTGCGCCGCTGCGCCGAAGAGGACGCGCGCGCTGAAGCCCGCCGCAACCAGACCCCGCAGCTGCCGCTAGAGCAGCTGCACTGACGTTCACCCGTTTCCCTAACCCGTAGGTAGCTCCTGCGGGGACAGGCCGAGCTCCCGGCTTGGGAACGGGCTCTCTGGAGCCAGGAGAAGACCATGCAGCACCACACCGACAACGAGATCCAGGGGGCAGGCGATGGCCGCTGAGCATTGGCTGCGCTGGCACCACGGAACCGTGAACGACCCGAAGTGGCGGGTGATCGCTTTGCGTGCGTCTGCCGTCCTGTCACGCAATGTCACGGTTGGTCACGTGCTGTCCGTGTGGGCTGCGATGCTGGAGTGCGCGTCACAGTCAAATCCGCGCGGCGAGCTGTCCGGATGGGTGCACGAGGACGTCGCCGCGGCGCTGGGCTATGCGGAGGAGGAGGTGGCCGCGATCCACGACGCGATGCAGGGGAAGACGCTGGACGGTGATGCGCTGTCTGGCTGGAAACGTAGACAGCCAAAGGCTGAGGACGCCACGGCCGGCGCTCGCAAGCAGGCGCAGCGTCAACGCGACAGGGAGAGAAGCGAGAAGGTGACCCCCAGTGACAATGAGGCCGGTCACGGAATGTCACGCACTGTCACGACAGAGACAGAGACAGAGACAGAGGAGAAAGATAGATCCTCGCTTCGCTCGGATTCGTCATCGGCTGCGCCGAGTGACGCCCCGGCAGTTGCCGCTGCAGCGGAGAGGATCGACCAGCGAGTGGCCCAGATCACCGCTGAGGCGATCGCCGCGTGGAACGGCTGCGCCCTGGTCCGCACCAACGGTGGCCTGCTCGCGACGGTGAACCCTGCGGTGGGCCGCGAGAAGCGCCGGCAGCAGGTACGCCGCTGCCTCTCGATCGCCCGCGACATCTGCCAATCCCAGGGCCTGCGCCACATCCCGCCGCAGTTCTGGGCGGACTACTTCGCCGCCGCGGCCGCCGACGACTTCCACGCCGGCAGGCTGGGCGGCGGGCGCGGGCACGAGAACTGGCTGCCGGACTTCGAGTTCATGACCCAGCCCAAGACGATGCTGAAGCTGTTCGAGCGGGCCGAAGGGGAGGCTGCATGACGGTCTACGTCGACAACATGCGCGCCAAGTTCGGCAGGCTGGTGATATGCCACATGGTGGCCGACACCAGCGAGGAGCTTCACGACATGGCCCGGGCCATCGGGATGGATCTGCGCTGGGTGCAATACCCGGGGACGCCGAAGGAACACTTCGACGTCGCGCTGTCGAAGCGCGCGCTGGCCGTGGCCGCCGGCGCCGTGGAGATCGACGTTCGCGACACCGCAGCCATCATCCGCCGGAAGCGGGAGGCCGCCTGATGGATCGCGCGCTGCCCCACAACATCCAGGCCGAGCAGGCAGTGATCGGCGCGGTAATGCTGGTTCCCGACTCGCTGTGGCGCGTCTACGACCTGCTGGCTCCCGATGATTTCTTCCGTGGCGACCATCGCCTTATCTGGACGGCCATCCGCGACCGCGCGGATTCGGAGAAGCCCTACGACACGGTGACCCTCACCGAATGGTTCGAGCAGCAGGGCAAGCTGGAGCTGATCGGTGACGGCGCGTACCTCACGGAACTGGCCACCACGACGCCATCGGCCGCCAACATTCTGGGCTGGGCCGAGATTGTCCGCGCCAAGGCGCTGGCGCGCCGCGTGATCGCCGCCGGCACCGACATGGTGAACGAGGCGTTCGAGGCCAACGACGAGCCGTCGACGCTGCTGGCCAACACGCAGGTCCGCATCCAGGAGCTGATGCCGAAGGAGCGGGGCGGACTGGTCGCAGTTTCTGAGACGCTGCGCCCCTGGTACGACGACCTGCGCGCGCGTCACGAGCGCGAGAGCGCGATCACTGGTCTGGAAACGCCGTGGCCCGACTTCACCGAGGCGACCCACGGGCTGCAGGACGGCGAGCTCATCATCTGCGCCGCGCGTCCGAGCATGGGCAAGTCCATCTTCGCGCTCAACATGGCGCATCACGCGGCCAGCCAGAAGCAATCGGCCGCGGTGTTCTCAATCGAGATGAACCGGCAGCAGCTGGTGCGCCGCATGATCGCCGCCGCCGCCGGCATTCTGCACGACGCTCTGCTGGCGCCCCGGAAGATGGAGGACGAGCACTGGAACCGGGTCACGCAGGCGATGAAGGATCTGCGCGGCCTGCCGCTGCACCTGGACGACACGCCGGCGCTGAACATCAACCAGCTGATGGCCCGGGCGCGCGCGCTGCAGGCCAAGCTGGAGCGGGCAGGGCAGCCCCTGCGCCTGATCGTGGTGGACCACATCCACGACATGGAGATCGACGCCAAGCTGGCGCGCTTCGAATACGGGCGCATCGCCCAAGGTCTGAAGACGCTGGCCAAGGACTTCGGATGCCCGGTGGTGGCGCTGGGCCAGCTCAGCCGCAATCTGCACAGCCGCCAGGACAAGCGTCCGAACATGAGCGACCTGCGCGAATCGGGCGAGATCGAGCAGAAGGCCGACGTGATCGTCTTCCTTCACCGCGAGGAGTACTACAACCGCGAAACCCACCTTCGCGGCGTGGTCGAGGCGATCATCGCGAAGGGTCGCGACATCGAGGCGGGCCAAACGATCAACCTGCGCAACGACTTCGCCCACATGGCACTGCGCCCGTGGGATGGCCCGTTGCCGCAGGCCCCAGCACCGGACGAAGCGCCGCGCCAGAGCCGCCCCAGCAGCTTCTTCCGGCCCGGCCGGCGAAGCCAGGAGGCGGCGTGATGTCGCGCAACTCATCCCAGCAGTGCCTGGTGATCCCGCTGAAGCCATCGGCCGAGGACTACCGGGTCGCGGCGCGGCGCGCGCTGGAGAATCCGTGGGAATCGCCTGTGGACTGCCGGCGCCGGCACGACTACTACCTGGCGCAGGCCGAGCAGCTGGAGAAGGGGGCGACCCGTGCATAGCTCCGCGCCGCGACCGACCCCAGGCGAAGCAGCCCGCATCGAGGCCTCGAAGGTTGGTCCGTGCATGGCCTGCTTGACGCTGCACATGCGTGGCGTTCTCGCAGCGGCCGACGTGGTCTGCGGCTGCGACTACCAGCACTGCAAGAGCGGAAACCGCCGGCGCGGCCATGCCTTCGGCTTCGCCCTTTGCATCTGGCACCACCGGTACCAGCCAATGCACGGCCTCTCATTCCGCGAGACCGCTGACCGATACGGTCCCAGCCTCATGGATGGGTCCAGGCGCTTCCACGAGATCTACGGGACCGACGACGAGCTGATCGAGCAGCAGACCGCCGTCATCGAAATGAGGCAGGCAGCATGACCACCAGCATTAAGACCGGCATCGGCGCCCGGGTGCGCGCCGTCTTCGAAGGGACCTCCGACGAGCTGTGCATGGCCGACATCTGCGCTGCGCTCGGCATCGTGACGGGAAAGGACCGGAAGCGGGTTGCCTGGGCATCGCGGGATCTCGTCGCGGCAGGCTACGTGACCCAGACCGGTGAGCGCCTGCACTTCCGCTACCGCTCGACTGGCAAGGTCCAGGTGCAGCGGCAGCCGCTGAGCCCGGAAGAGCAGCGGGAATACCAGCGCCAGGCGTCCCATCGCTATCGGACCCGGCACCCGGAGCGGGTCCGCGAATCGGAACGTGCCCGACGCCGGCCTGCGAAGGCACGGCCGGCTGCTCAGCAACCGCGGCTAGCCCGTGTGGGGCTCCGCGCCGCGAACCTCCCTGGACCGCAAGCTGTCGCGCGCGCTGTCGCACCTGCCGAAAGCGTGGCCGAGTTCGAGGCACGCGGCGGCCGGGTGGAAGTCCTGCCAGTGCACTGGAGGGCGGCATGATGCTTTCGGTGACCCTCCCGTGGCCGGATCGGCTCCTGCATCCCAATGCCAGGACGCACTGGGGTAGGAAGGCCAGGGCAACGAAGGCCGCGCGCGAGGAAGCAATGGCCCTGGCGCTCCAGGCGGGTTGGCGGCGCGCACAGCTGCCCGACGGACGTCTGGACCTCTGGCTCGACTTCTACCCGCCGGATCGGCGCCGCCGGGATGACGACGGAATGCTCGCCAGCTTCAAGGCTGCCCGCGATGGGCTGGCGCAGGCACTGGGCATCGACGACAGCAGGTTCTACAGCCACCCGCGCCTGCAGGACGAGGTGCGCCCTGGTGGCGTGGTGATCGTCAGGATCACGCCGGCAGGGGATGAGCTATGAAGCCCGGTTTCATGGATGGGCTGGGCGGCCCGCGCACGTCGGTCATAGCCGGTGCCGAACTGGCATTCCGACTCGCCGATGCCTATCCGCACCGGATTCCCACGGCCCAAGAGTTGATGGATCGCTGGGGAATGCATCGAGCGACGGCGTATCGCTGGGTGAGAACTATGAAATCGGCCCGAGGCCTACTGACTGAGGAGGGGAACCATGGCTGACGTACGAGAGCTGCTGGCGCGGCTGAATCCGCAAACGATCAAGTTCGACATCGGCAAGGGCGGTGGCGCACCGGCGCTGACGAACCAGGACATTGCTGCGGCGCTGGCCATGGTGCCGCCGGGTCTCGGGCGGGAGCTGTTGGAGGCCTGCTGGTGGCCAGATGGCGCTGCCCTTCGCCGCCACCGACTGCGGGATGCGGTGATCGCACTGGTCGCCCCTGAGCTGCAGCGTCAGCAGCGTCGGCTTGCCGATGCTAGGACGGACCTAGGGTTGGCGGAGGTATGCATCGGCTGGGCGGGAACCACGACCGCCGAGCAGCGTGCCGAACGCGATCGTGCCGCACATCGTTTGAGCCAGATCAGGCAACGTTGTTGGCCGCTTTCGACCCTAGAGTCGCTGCCCACGCTCGCATCCGCAGTGATCTTGGAGATCGCGCGCTGCAACCACTGTCCTGTCTGCCAAGGTCGCGGTCAGGCGATGGCTCGCGAGCTGCTGATCAATTGCAAGACGTGCTGGGGGACAGGGGTTGTTCCCATGAGCGACCGGGGGAGGGCGGCTTCCATCGGGCGCGATGAGTCGAGTTACCGACAGAGCTGGCGTGGAGTTTACGAATGGATGCTTGACAAGATGCGGGAAGCTGAGCAGGAAGCAGCATGGCACTTGAAGCGCGCGCTGGATCGGGCAGCATGACTCGATTTTGCTGCTGGCATTCGATGTGATCTCAGTAGTTCTACTTGCCGACCGATGAATCGTAAGCGCTGGGGGGAATGCACTCACTATCCATGCCGTGGAGTTTAGTAGAAATGCGCCGGAACGTCGCATACCAGCTTCCGATAGTGCTCTTTATGCCATTGGCTGGACAGCGCAAGATTGCTCTAGCTCGGGTCAGGCGGTGCAGCTAGGTTTTGAAGAATGGTGTCAGCACTCCCCTCAAGTAGTTGCCGATCTTCGTAGGTAAAATTACTTAGAGGGGAACAGGAATTGCACTGAAGACGTCGGGCCGGCGCTAGACCATGATCATTTCCGGGGAGCCAAATTGACCGCGGTTCAAGCTTTCATGGAGCGATAAGATGGCCACGAAATCTGCAAGCAAGAAGTCTGCATCCGAGTCCGCGGTAACAAGTCAGCCCAATATCCTAGTGATATGGGGGGATGACATTGGCTACTGGAACGTCGGCGCATACACCCACGGGATGATGGGTCACACCCCAAACATCGACAGCATCGCCTACGAGGGCATGCTATTCACTGATCACTATGGCCAGCCAAGCTGCACCGCGGGCCGTGCGGCCTTCATCATGGGGCAGCTGCCGATCCGCACCGGCATGACCACTATCGGCATTCCGGGCTCGACCCGTGGCATTCAGAAGAGCGATCCGACCCTGGCCGAGGTGCTCAAGTCGGTTGGTTACACCACCGCGCAGTTCGGCAAGAACCACCTGGGCGACCGCAACGAGTTCCTCCCCACTGTGCACGGCTTCGATGAGTGGTTCGGCAACCTCTACCACCTCAATGCCGAGGAAGAGCCGGAGGAGCTGGATTACCCGGGCCAGAAGAATCCCGAATACAAGAAGACCTTCGGCCCGCGTGGCGTGCTGCATGCCTGGGCAACGACAAAGGACGACGCCAGCAGCGACGCGAAGTTCGGCCGTGTCGGCAAGCAGAAGATCGAGGACACCGGTCCGCTGACCCGCAAGCGTATGGAAACCTTCGATCAGGAGGTCACCGACGCCACGTTGGAATGGCTCGACCGCGCTGGCAAGGGTGACAAGCCGTTCTTCTGCTGGTTCAACACCACCGCCATCCACATCCACTCGCACAGCCCGAAGAAGTGGATTCAGAAGGCGGTGGACGAAGGTCGCGCGGAGGAAGATGTGGTCCGCGCCAAGATGCTTGAGCACGACACGCAGGTCGGTCAGCTGCTGGACAAGCTGCGCGAACTGGGCATCGAGGACAACACCATCGTCATCTACAGCACCGACAACGGCAACGAGATGATGCTGTGGCCGGACGGTGGCTATGCCCCGTTCCGCGGCGAAAAAGGCACCACCTGGGAGGGCGGCGTGCGCGTGCCGCATCTGGTGAAGTGGCCCGCGAAGATCAAGGCCGGTTCGGTCTCCAACGGCGTGCAGAACCACGAGGACGTCTTCGCCACGCTCGCCGCTGCCGCCGGCGTTCCGGACCTGAAGGAAAAGCTGCTTAAGGGCCACACCATGAATGGCACCAAGTACAAGGTGCATCTGGATGGCTACAACAACCTCGATCACTGGACCGGCAAGTCGGATAAGTCCGCGCGCCGGGAAATCTTCTACTACGACGAGACCGACCTCATGGCGGTGCGCGTGGATAACTGGAAGATGCACATTGGGGTCAAGCGTGGCGGAAGCTGGTGGGACCAGAAGTACTATCCGTCCGTGCCCTACATCTTCAACCTGAAGATGGACCCGATGGAAAAAATGGACCCGCAGTCCGAGGAATGGGGCTACATCGGGCGCAAGTTTTTCGCCTCCAAGCTGTGGGCCCCAACGGCCGCCGGGCCGTTCATCGCCGCACACCTGAAGACGCTGATGGACTTCCCGCCGTCGCAAGGGGCTGACACGCTGAGCATGAAGAAGGCATTGGAGGAAGCGCAGCGTAAGATGGAAAACCCGGCTGGAAGTAGCAACTAGGCCTCCTATCGTTGGAAGCGCTTACCTTGGCGACAGGGCTTGATTCCACGTGACTTGTTGAGACGGGATGATTTCACGTGCGGGGTTGATGCCCCCGCACTTTTAGTCATAGATTCCTAACATCGCACACGAACCCAGCCCCGGCCGACCAGCCGGGGCTTTTTCTTTGCCCGATCCCTCGCCAGACCAATCATCGAGTCCGCTGGATCGAGGACCGGGCGCCTATTGGAGTCACCATGGTGAGCACTGAGACCGTCGCCGCTGCCATGGGCGCGGGCGCCTATGCGAAGGCGCTGGAGGACGCCTGCATCCGCTTCGGCATTGTCACGCCGCTGCAGAAGGCGCACTTCCTAGCCCAGGTCGCCCACGAGTCGGACGGCTTCGCCACGGCGACGGAGTACGCCAGCGGTAAGGCCTACGACACCGGCCGCAAGGCGATCGCGCTGGGGAACACGCCCGTGGCGGACGGCGATGGCCAGAAGTACAAGGGCCGCGGGCTTATCCAGCTCACCGGCCGTGCGAACTACGCCAAGTACAGCCAGGCGATTTACGGCGATGAACGCGCGGTGCGCGATCCGGAAATGGTGGCCAAGCTGCCCGACGCGGCGCTGGCGGCCGGCTGGTTCTGGCAGTGGAAGGGGCTGAACCCACTGGCAGATCGGGACGACGTCGTCGGGATCACCCATCGCATCAACGGCGGCGAGAACGGTCTGGATGACCGCAAGCTGCGCCTGAAGCAGTCCAAGAAACTGCTGGGGATTTCCTGATGGCAGATGAGACCACGCCATGGTGGATGGCCGGCGGCCTGGCCGCGTTCTGGATCGTTCGGGAGACCTGGGGCGCCGTCCTCGCCCGGAAGAAGGAACGCACCGAGACCGACGCGAACATCGACCTGCTGACCGGGCTGGTCGAGCGGGTGAAGAGCCTCGAAAGCTCGCAGACGGCGTTGGGCGAACGCATCGAGGTCGAAGTGAAGCTGCGGATGCAGGCCCAGGAGGAGGCGCACCGCCTCCGCCTTCGGGTGATGTCCCTCGAATCTGCCATGCGCCAGGTCGGCGCCGTCATTCCCCCGGAGCCCGCGTAATGAACCGGACCCTGATCGCGGTGATCGCCTTCGTCGTGTGGTCGGCCGCTGCCTTCGGCGCCGGCTGGGCCTGGCGCGGTGACCGGGCCGAGAAGGCCGAAGCGAACGTGGCCACGAAGCAGGCGACCGCCGCGCTGGCGCAGGTCAACGAAGTCCGCACCACCGAGCACACCCAGGCGGCCGTGCTGGCCGACATCGGAGCGAAGCATGAAGAAGACCGCCGGGCAGCCGAAGCTGTCCCAGTTGCTGTGGTCGCTGACCTGCGCACTGGCAATCTCCAGTTGCGCGACGACCTCGCCACCTGCAACACCGCCCGCCTGTCCGCAGCCGTCGCCGGCGCCGTCGAACGTGATGCGGGCGCCCAACTACGAGCAGAGGTTGCGGGAGCTGTTGTTCAAGTCGGCCGCGACGCCGACGACCAAGTCCGCGCAGCCCAAGCGGTGATCGAAGCGGACAGGCTTTGACGTTCGATGGCGCCGTGTCCATACGTGTGTCGCGTCATTCGTACGGTCCGGGGGCGGGGCCCCTGGCATGTCGTCGGTCTACCGCGGGGGTCCACGGGCGCGGTTTTCGACAGTTTTTCGGCCCTCAGGGTGCTCCACCACAGGTGTCGCAAAACATGAGAATTCAAGGGGTATCGGAGTTGTGCACCCTGTGCATTAGCTGACATGGGCGACGTACGAGAGTTCCAGGCCGGATGGTCGGTCGCGCGGCTCGCCGAGGAGTTCGGCATTGACCGGCGCACCGCCACGAAACGGATCCGTGATGCTGGGATCGCGCCCTCGGGAAAGCGCAACGGACACGACACCTACCGGCTTGCCGACGTTGCGCTGGCAATGTCCGGCTTCGCTGGTGCAGCGGGCGGCGAGGGCGGGGTGGTCGACCCGCGCGATCTGCCGCCGATGGAGCGGCGGGCGTTCTTCCAGTCCGAGAACGAGCGCCTCAAGGTCGAGACGACGGTTGGCCAACTGGTTCCCGCGCTTGAGGTCGAGGCCGACTACGCGGAGCTGGTGAAGACGCTGGTGCAATTCTTCGACACGTTGCCCGATGTGCTGGAGCGCAAGGCGGGCCTGCGGCCGGACCAGGTCGACAAGGTGCAGGAGCAGTGCGACCGCCTGCGCCAGAAGATGTACGAGAAGATCACCGATGGCGACGTACGCGACAGCGCGTGACGTGCGGCTCGGCGTTGCCGAGATGATCCGCCCGCCCAGGCGAATCCGGGTCAGCACCGGCGCGACCGCGCTACACATCGCCAACCCCAGCGGGACCTCCGGCCCTTGGGACCCGAGCGTGGCGCCCTACATGGTTGAGCCGCTCGACATGACGGGCAGCCGGCGCTTTGAGGCGGTGCTGTTTGCAGGTCCTGCGCGCTCGGGCAAGACGATCGCACTGATCGACGGACGCATCGCTTACCTGGTGACGTGCAACCCGGCCGACACGATGGTCGTCCAGATGTCGAAGGACGCGGCGGAGGACTACAGCAAGACGCGGATCTCGCGCGGAATCGCGGCGAGCCCAGAGCTGAAGCGACGCCTCAGCCCGCGCGCGCACGACGACAACATCCTGCTGAAGTTCTTCCGGTCGGGCATGTCGCTGCGCATGGGCTGGCCATCGGTGTCGGTGCTTTCGGGCAAAGACATCCACGACGTGCTGATGACGGACGTGGACAACTACACCGGCGATCTGTCGATCGACGAGGCGTTCGGCCTGGCGCTGAAGCGCACGCAGACGTTCATGTCGGCCGGCATGGTGGTGGCCGAGTCCAGCCCCGCGGTGGACTACACCGACGGCAACTGGCGCGCGCAGGACCCGCACGACGCTCCGCCGGCCGCCGGGATCGCGGCGCTGTACATGCGAGGCGACCGCCGGCGCTGGTACTGGCCCTGCCCGGAATGCGGCGAACGCTTCCAGGCCGCGCCCGGGTACGACGGCTTCGCTTTGCCGCCGCTGGAAGAACTCCTCGAGCGGGTCGTGGTGGAGGACCTGCAGAAGATGGCGCGGCACTATTCACTGCTGCACTGTCCGCATTGCGGCGTCGGCTTGGAGCATCGCTGGAAGGAGGGCATGAACGCCGCCGGTGTCTGGGCGGCGCAGGGGCAGCTGGTGCTGCCCGATGGTTCGCTGGTCGGCGATCCACCCGACAGCAAGATCGCCAGCTACTGGCTCGGCGGCGTCGCCGCGGCGTACCAGAGCTGGGAATCGCTGGTTGAGCGCCTGCTGCAGGGCCTGCGCACGTTCGCCACCACCGGCGAGGAGCGCCCCCTGAAGACCACCTACAACGTCGACGGGGCGCTGAACTACGTACCGATGGCCGCGCGCTCGGCGAGCGACCCCTCGGAGTTCCAAGAGCGCGTAGAGATCTGGCCCGCCGGCACGGTTCCGCTGGGCGTACGCTTTCTCATCGCCACGGTCGACGTGCAGGGCAACCGGTTTGTGGTGAAGATTTTGGGCTTCGGTCCTGGCAGCTCCGGAACGCTGGAGCGCTGGGTCATCGACTGGTTCACGCTGCGCACCTCCAAGCGCGAGGATGGCTCGGGCGGCTTTCTGCCGCTGGACCCGCCGAAGTACCTGGAGGACTGGGAGCGCCTGGTCGAGAAGGTGATCAGCCGACGCTACCCAGTGGCTGACGGCACCGGCCGCACCATGCCGATCCGGATGACAGGCATCGACTGGGGCGGCAAGTCCGGCACATCGGTGCGCGCGCTGGAGTTCTGGCGATCGCTACGCGCCCGCTCGCCGGCGCTGCACGCGCGGGTGCGCCTGATCAAGGGTGACCCGCGTCGCGACGCTGGGCTGTTCCGGGAGACGTTCCCGGACAGCCGCAAGCGCAAGGATCGCAAATCCGGCTCGGCCGGCGATGTCCCGCAGCTGCTGCTCAACGTGGACCGCATCAAGGACACGGTCGACGCCAACGTGAAGCGCGCCGAGCCCGGCCCGGGCTTCTACCACTTTCCGGATTGGCTGCCGGAAAGCTACTACGCCGAGCTCACCGCGGAGACGCGCACTGCGCGCGGCTGGCAGAACCTGGCCGGGCGCCGCAATGAAGCATTCGACTTGGCCGGCTACGCCGAGGGCATCGCCCTTTGGCTGAAAGTGCCGGCCATCCGCTGGGATAACCCGCCGCTGTGGGCGGCGGAGTGGGACCACAACCCTGACGTGATTGCCGGCGAAGTGTCGCTGGCGCCAATGCCGCGCACGCGGCCGCGGCGCGTCATCCGAAGCAAGTATCTGGGACGCTGAAATGGCCTTTACGCAACAGCACATCACCGCGCTCGAGACGGCGATCGCGTCCGGCACGCTGTCGGTGCGCTACGGCGACCGGCAGGTGACCTACCAGAGCCTGAGCGAGATGCGCCGCCTGCTGAAGCAGATGCGAAGCGAGGTGGCTGGTGCCGCTGGCCAGCGTCCGCGCCGCCGGACCATGCGTCTCTTCCAGGCGGGGTCCGGCAATGTCTGAGGCCGTCGAGGGCGCCTATCGGGCAGCGGGGCATGGCCGCCGGCTGCGTATGCTCCGCCCGGTTTCGCTCGGGCCCAACACCGCGTTGCTGGGCCTGCCGACCTTGCTGGCGCGCGCGCGGCACCTGGCTCGCAATGACCCGTGGGCCGTCAGCGCGCTCAACAAGAGCGTGTCCAACGGCATTGCCACCGGAATCCAGGCCAAGCCGCTCTGGGGCACGAAGACCTTCAAGCGCGCCGCCACCAAGCTCTGGGATCGCTGGACGAAATACGCTGATGCCGACGGCGTGCTGGACTGGTACGGCCTGCAGGCGCTGGCCTGGCGCGAGTGGAAGGAAGCCGGTGAGGTGTTCGGCCGGATCCGCTTCCGCCGCGCGAGCGACGGGCTACCGGTGCCGATCCAACTGCAGCTGATCGAATCCGAGCAGTGCCCGCGCGGGTACTACGCCACGGCCAGCAACGGCAACGCCATCCGCGAAGGCATTGAGTTCGATGCGATCGGCCGGCGAGTGGCGTATTGGTTCTTCCGCGAGCACCCGGGCGACCAGGTGCTGTCGGTCAGCGGCAACGAGCTGGTGCGCGTGCCGGCCGAGCAGGTCATTCACCTGTACCGGCCCACGCGCGCCGGCTCGCTGCGGGGCGTGCCGGGCTCGGCTGCGGTGCTGCTGCGCATGTTCAATCTCGACCGGCTGGACGATGCGGTTCTCGAACGGCAGGCGATCGCCAATCTGTTCGCCGGCTTCTACACCGTTCCCGAGGCTGCTGAGAACGAGGATCCGGGCAGCACGCCGATGCTGGACGACCTGCGCAGCGCCGAGGATCCGGATGGCACGCCGCTGGGCGGGCTGGAACCGGCGACGATGCAGGAGCTGCCGCCGGGCTACAAGGTCGAATGGTCCGAGCCGCCCAGCGCCGGTAACGACTACGCCGAGTTCCTGCGCGGACATCTAATGGCGATCGCTGCCGGCCAGGACGTGCCCTATGAGGTGCTCACGGGCGACCTGCGCAACGTTTCCGATCGGGCACTGCGCCTGATCCTCAACGAGTTCCGCCGGGTCATCGAGCAGGACCAGTGGCTCTACATGATCCCGATGTTCTGCCAGCGCATGCGCGATGCCTGGTTCGACCAGGCGGTACTGGCCGGCACGCTCGAAGTGCCCGGCTATGCCGACCAGCGCGATGAGGTCACCGAAACGCTGTGGGTGCCGCAAGGCTGGCCCTGGAGCCATCCGGTGCAGGACGTCGGCGCCGAGAAGGCGGCCGTGCGGGCGGGCTTCAAGTCGCGCTCCAAGGTCGTGCTTAGCGCCGGCGAGGATCCGGAGCAGGTCGACGAGGAGCAGGCGGCCGACAACGCGCGCGCCGACGCGCTGGGCCTGGTGTTCGACACCGATCCGCGCCTGACCAACAGCAGCGGCGCTGGCGCCGGCCAGGCCTCAGCGCCCGAGCAAACCCAATCCACCGGCGCCGACCGCGCCGCAGATCAAGGATCCGACGATGAAGAAGAATAAGCCCGGGCTGCTGGCTCGCATGTTCGGCCGCAGCCGGCATCCGGTAGTGGCCTCGCTGGCCACCTCGGTGCTCAACCAGCCCTTGCTGGTACATCCGACCCTCGGCGAGGCGCTGGTCGGTGCCTATCTCGAGGGCGCTGTTACCAGCGATGACACGCTGCTCACCGTCACCCACCTGCAGGTCGGCACCGCGGGCGCCGTTCCGGTGCAGGTTGAGCCGGGCGAGCCGCCGGCCGAGAAGGTGGGCCGCACGATCGCGGTCGTGAACATCAGTGGTGGGCTGGTGAGCCGGCCGACGCCGGGCGCCAGCGGTCCTGGGCCGGTGAGCTATGCCGCGCTGCGGGACACCTTCGATGAGTTGCTGGAAGACGACGGGGTCGATGCGATCGTCCTGCGCCTCGACTCGCCGGGCGGCATGGCCTCCGGCTGCTTCGACCTGGTCGATCGGATTTTCGAGGCGCGCGGCACCAAGCCCGTGCACGCGCTGATCGACGACTATGCCTACTCGGCCGCCTACGCGATCGCCAGCGCGTGCGATGAAATCTGGGTCAGCCGTACCGGCGCTGTCGGGTCCATCGGTGTCGTCGCCTTCCACTACGACTGGAGTGGCAACAACGAACAGGCCGGCGTGAAGGTGACCCCGATCTACGCGGGGGCCCGCAAGGTCGACCTCAATCCGAACTTCCCGCTGAGCGAGGAGGCGCTGGCCGAGGCCCAGAAGGACATCGACATGCTGTACGGCCTGTTCGTCACCACAGTGGCCCGCAACCGCGGGCTGTCCGAGGAAGCGGTTCGGTCCACCGATGCCGGCACCTTCCGGGCCCAGGCGGCGATCGACGCCGGCCTGGCCACGCAGCTCGGTACCTGGGACACCATGATCGCAGCGCTCGGCGCGCCGCCGGTCGAGGCGCCGCAGCAGCCGGGCGATGAAGAAGGCGGCATCGATGAGGCCGCCGCGGCAGCGGCGCTCCCGGCGACGCAAGCTCAGCCCAAATCGCCCCAGCCTTCGGCAGAGGCCATTGCCCGCGCCGCCGAGCTCAGCGTCGCAGTGGCGGCGAGCACGTTGCCGCCCGATTTGGGCATGGCGGTGATCAAGCGCGGGGTCAAGGACGGCGAGACCTCCGAGGAGGCGATTGCCTATGCCACGGCGGTGCGCGACGCCTGCGCGGCAGCCGTGCGTGGCGGCGAATCCCTGGCCGCCGGCTTCGTTGCTCCCAATACCGACCTCAGTGCGGTGCGCACCCAGCTTCTCGCCCTCAAGGCGGATGAGGGGCGCGCCGCGCAGCTGGTCACCACCCTTCCGGCGTCGGACGCCGAGAAGCGGGCCGCCGATCTGAAGGCGGCCCTCAATCCCGCAACCATCTATCAAAAGCGAGGCAACTGAGATGGAAATTTCCCGCGCTGGCGTCCGCAACGCCGAATTCCTGCTTTCGGAGAGCAACGGCGAGCGCAGCCGCGAGCTCATCCTGATCCCGGCCGGCCAGGGCATCCTGCCCGCCGGCACGCTGCTGAAGGCCGACAACATCAAGGCCGTCGACGGCGCCGATGCGGTCAAGGTCCTGTATGGCCAGGTCGACACCGGCGAAGACGACGAAGGCCTGGACGTGAAGGGCACGGCGGTCGCGCGCGATGCCGAAGTGCACGGCGAGCTGCTGGGTTGGGCCGGCGACACCACCAGCGACGAGAAGCTGCTGGCCGCGATCAGCCTGGCCGAGTCGGGCATCGTCATCCGCTGGACCACCAAACCGATCGCCTCCAACACGGCGCATCACCTGCAGTTCGTGCAGGTGCCGATCGCTGGCGAGGCCGGCGAGGCGACCGGGCCTGTGGTCGCCCACATCAACGACGTGTTCGGTGCCCTGGTCAACGGCAGCTCGGCGTCGGTGACGCTGGCCAAGGCCTCGGGCACGGGCACGATCACCGGCGGTGGCGCAAAGGCGGCCGTCAACGGCGTGGTGACCTGGGACGCGGTCACTTTCAGCGCTGCGGGTACCTACACGCTCGGCGTGACCGCCTCGGGCCTGACCAGCGCCACCAGCGATCCGATCGAGATCACCGCCGCCGCCTGATCGCCCGCGATCCGGTTCTCCCTCCGGCCCCGCTCATGCGGGGCTTTCTTTTTTCACCGTAGAGGACATCTTCCATGGATCTGCAGACCCTCCTGGCGCTGGGCGTGCTGAGCTTCGACTCGCTCAATGCCTACATCAACAACCTGCCGAAAATCCCGACCCGCATCGCCGACCTGCGCCTGTTCTCCGAGCAGGGCCTGGTCGGCACCAACATCGTCAAGATCGGCCTCAACAACGACAAGCTGGTGCTGGTGCCCAACGTGCCGCGCGGCTCCCCGGGCCAGCCGAAGAACCTGGAGCGCGGCAAGGTGCGCATCTTCGAGACCGCTCACCTGCCGCAGCGCTCGACGGTGATGGCCGACTCGCTGCTCAACGTGTTCGACGCCACCAAGGATCCGGCCGGCGAGAGCGTGGCCGCGGTGGTCAACGCCCTGCAGGTGGTCCACAAGCGCGACGTGGACTACACGATCGAGTGGCACCGCATGGGCGCTATCCGCGGCCAGGTGCTGGATGCCGACGGTTCGGTGATCTGGGACATGTACGACGAGTTCGGCGTCAGCCAGATCACCCAGAACATCGGCCTGGGCAGCGAGAACACCAAGGTGCGCACCAAGCTGCTGGGCGTGAAGCGCGCCGTCGAGGAAGAGCTGGGTGGCGTTCCGTTCACCGGCATCCGCGTGTTCTGCAGCCCGGAGTTCTTCGACGCGCTGATCGACCACAAGGACGTGCGCGACGCCTACCAGCGCTTCCAGGATGGGGCGGCGCTGCGCAATGACCCGCGCGCAGGCTTCCCGTTCGCGGACATGGTGTTCGAGGAGGTCAACGGCAAGATCGGTGGCCAGCCGTTCGTCCCCGCCGGCGAGGCGCTCGCCTTCCCCGAGGGCGTGCCGGACATGTTCATCACCCGCTTCGCGCCGGCCGACTACATCGAGACGGTCAAGACGCTGGGCCTGCCGTACTACAGCAAGCTGGGCAAGCTGCGCATGGACAAGGGCGTGGAGCTGGAGAGCCAGTCCAACCCGATCAACCTCAACACCCGCCCGCGCGCGGTCGTCCGCCTGAAGGCGTCTGGCGGCTGATGCCGATGGCCCGGCCCGCTTTGGCGGGCCGGGTCACCGAGGTTCGATATGGCCAATCCTTCACTGCAGGCCCTCGATGGCCTGATCCACACCGCGCTCGCGGCCGCCGGCCTGGCCGACGGACCGGAGAGCGTGCACTACTTCCCCAAGGACGAGCTGACCGGCATCCCGTGCCGCATCTACGTCAATCGAGCGGTGCAGGTGGTCGGCGAAGCCGGCCAACTGGTGGCGCCGCGCGATGAAATTTCCTTCGTGCTCGAAGGCATGCCCGTCCGACCCGCGCAGCATGGGCGCGTCGTTGTCGGCATCGAGGCATTCACCCTCAACAAGCTTGTTTCCGACGACGGCTCGCTGAGCCGCTGGGTCGTGCGTAATGGATGAGCTGGAGCCCCCGAGCTGGCGAGCGCTGGAGTACGTCAAGCAGCTGGTGCAGAAGATCAGGCCGAGCGCCGGCTACCTGACCACGATCGGCGACGGCCTGATCGTCTTGGAGGACGACCAGGCGGTAGAGGCGGGCAACGACGTGCCCGTCACCTTCATCGAGGCCCAGGACTTCGACACCACCAGCGCGACGCATGCGCGCACGGTCAGCGAGGTCAGCGTGCTGATCGAATTCAACATCCCGTTCGACGCGGGAATCGATAACCCCAAGCGCCTGGCGCATCGCGGTCGCTACGACCTGGTGCGTGCGCTGATGGTCAAGGTCACCGACCTGCCGGGCTTCGTCACTTCCCTCGCCATCGACGGCGGCCGGCTGCTCAGCACCACCGACGAGCAGGCCGGCACCCGCTTCGCTATCGCTCAGGTCACCGCGCGGGTTGGCCTGACCGAAACCAAGTAACCCGCCACCAACAGGAGACCATTCCCATGGCAAAGCCGCAGGTACGTCAGTACGCCGGCGACATCCGTATGTGGCGCATCGCCGCTGACGGTTCGAAGATTCCGGTGATCCCGGAACCGGATGACGCACAGGGCAACCAGCCCATCGAAGTGAACGCCAAGACGTTCAGCTACGAGGCCGGCGACGAGATCAATGTCGTGTCCAAGCGTCTGGGCTCGCGCTACAACCAGCCGATCTATTCCGACACGCTGCCCGGCACGACCAGCATCTCGCTGGCGCTGCTGGAGATCCCGCCGGCGATCATGGCGCGCATCCTCTACGGCCAGGCCGCCGATGCTTCGGTCGAGGCCGGCAGCGTGACCGATGCCGCGGTGACCATCGCGCGGATCGATGCGCCGACCCAGCTGGACAACCGCTTCATCCAGGCATCGCCGGCGCCGGTCGTGAAGAAGGGCAGTACCACGCTGGTCCCCGGTACCGACTACAGCCTGGACCTGCGCCGCGGCCAGCTCATGCCGCTGGCGGGCGGATCGCTGGAGGCCGGCGATGCGATCACGGTCAGCTACAGCTATCCGGCCCTGACTGCGTCGCGAATCCTGGGCGGCGCCACCCCGGTGGAGTCGTTCTACATCACCGGCGACCTGCAGGACCGCATCAGCGGCGAGTACGGCGAGCTGGAGGTGTTCGAGGCGCGCTTGAGTCCGGATGGGGAGATCGACTGGCTGGCCAGCGAGCCGATCAGCCCGACGCTGGCCGGTCCGACGATCGTGCCGGACGGCGTGCCGGCACCGTACGTGTTCACCACGTACAAGCAGGTGCCCTGACGTGCGCCGCCGGAAGCCCGGCGGCGAGCTCGGTCCCTCGGCGGCGTTGCCGCCGGGGGACAGCGCTCCTGCAGCCGACGCGGAGCTCGTGCCAGCCTCCGCGGCGGAGGACGACAGCGTGCTGCGTCGCCCGCGTGCGCCGGCGGCAGTGCGGGTGATGTTCGTTCGTCGGCACCGGCATCGTGGCATCTGGTACGACCCCGGTCAGGAGCTGCACGTTTCGCCAGATGAGCTCGAGCTGCTGCGCACCTTCGCCGAGATCGAACTGCCGTGACCGCCTCTCGCAGCTTGCTGCGCCGGGCGGCGCTGAAATACTTCGTCAACGGTCGCCGCGCGCAGGACCTGCACGGGCTGACCGACCTGGCCGGCAACGTGCTGTCCGCATTCGACACCGCGACCAGCCGCGCCTTCGCCGACCTGCGCCGCCGCGCTGCGCCGGCGGCCAGCCGAGCGGCCCGCCAGCGCTACAACGTCAAGGCGCGCGTGCTCTCGGGTCGATTCCGCATCGTCACCGGCTCGCGCGGCCACTACACCGGCGAGCGCACCCGGGATGACTTCCTCGGCATCTGGGCCAGTACGGCGCGCATCTCCCTGATCGAGTTCCAGGGCCGCTGGCGCGGGCGTCGAACCGTCGGTGCCACGGCGAACGTCGAGGCCGGCAGCGGTGCGAAGACGTACGCCAGCGCCTTCATCGCCACCGTGCAGGGGCGCCGGGCAATCCGCGTGCGCTCGATCGACCGCGGCACCGGGCGCCGCGCCGGACGTGGCCCGCTGCGCATGCTGCGCGGCCCCAGTCCCTGGGAAATGCTCGCCGGCGTCGACGGTGCCTCGCGTGCGGTGCGCGACCAGGTGCTCGAAGAGCTGCATACCGCCTACACCACTGAACTTGGGCGCCAGTGGCGCCTGAAGCGGAGCACGTAATGGCTGATCGGCTCGAAGAAGCGATCCGCGTCGTACTGGAAACCGAAGGGCGCGAAGGCCTGGATGCGCTGCGCGACGCCTTGTCCGGGCTGGGAGACGCCTCGGCCGAAACCGTGGGCGATGCCGCGCGCCTGGTCGACACGCTGACCCAGCTCAACGAGACGACGGCCAAGGCGACCCGCTTCTCCGCCATGCGCGACGAGCTGGTGCAGCTGCAGGAGCAGTTCGACCAGAACCAGCGCGCCTCCCTCCAGCTGGCGCTACAGCTCGGAGCCACCGAGAAGCCGTCGCGCGAGCTGCTGCGCGCGCAGAAGGACCTGCGCGACGAAGGTGAGCGGCTCCAGACCGCGCTCGGGCGCCAGTTCGCCGCACTGAACAAGTCGAGCACCGAGCTGCAGGCGCTCGGCGTCGATACGAACGACATGGTTGCCGCTCAGCAGCGCCTGCGCTCTCAGGTGGGCAGCACGACCGCCGCCCTGGCTGATCAGGCGAAGGTGGTACGCCAGCAGGCCGATGCCAACCGAGCACTGAAGGATCGCCTGGAAGAGGGCGATCGTCAGTTCCGCGGGCAGGCCGAGGCGAGCCGCAACGCCGCCGCATCGCTGGAGGCGTACCGGCAGCGCGCCGCGCGCGCCGCCACCGAGACGCACGAGTTGAACAGCGCAGGCAATGCGGCCGAGGGCGTGTTCACGCGCCTGCGCGGGGTTATGGCGGCGGCGCTGGGCTTTTTCAGCTTCGGCTCGATCGTGGCGGGCATCAAGAGCATCGTCACCGAGGGCAGCGACGCTGAGCAGGAGCTGGCGCAGCTGGAGGCCGCACTGGCCTCCACCGGACGACAGGCTGAGTTCACTGCCGACCAGCTCAAGGCCATGGCCGATGCGACCGATGCTGGCCTGTTCTCCGGCGGCGACATCACCAAGGCCCAGACCCGCCTACTGACGTACACCAACGTCCTGGGCGAGCAGTTTCCTGCGGCACTGCAGGTGGCCATCGACCAGGCGCAGCGCCTGGGCATCAGCACCGAGCAGTCGGCCGAGATCGTCGGCCGCGCGCTGCAGACCCCGAGCAAGGCCATGGAGGCGCTGTCGCGGCAGGGCTTCGTCCTGGAGGAGAGCCAGAAGCAGCTGATCGCCCAGCTCGAGGCCACCGGCCGCACCGCCGAGGCCCAGTCGATCATCCTGGACATGCTGGTGGAGTCGTACGGCGGCGCGGCGGCGGCGGCGAAGGTGGGCACGATCGCCGGTCTGTGGAACCAGGCACGCGAGTCGCTGAAGGACTTCCAGGAGCTGATCGCCAACAGCGGGGTGCTGGACTATTTCAAGGCGCAGCTCAACGGTCTGATCGACACCACCCAGCGCCTGGCCGCCGACGGCACGCTCAACCGCTGGGCCAAGCAGACGGCCGATGCGATCATCGCCGCCGCGGGCGCCATCAAGGGCGCGACCACGTTCATCTATGAGCACGTCGGCGCACTGACCTTCATGGCCAAGGCCTATGCGGCCTTCAAGATCGGCCAGGCTGCCGTCCAGCTCAACACGTGGCGCGTGCAGCTGATCGCGTCCACGCAGGCCCAGATCGCCAATGCGGCGGCGATGGACGCGGCGGGGAAGGGCGCGCTTCGGCTGGGGAACATCCTCAAGACCATTCCCACCAGCCTGCTCATCACCGTGGGCCTGGTGGGCCTCGAGGTCGCCATTCGCGGCGTCAAGGAGATGGCCGAGGCGCTGGGCGAGGAACTGGGCAAGAACAGCGAGGCGACCAAGCAAGCGGGCGAGGCCAGCCGTGCGTTGCGCGAGCGCCTGTACGAGGAGGTGGTGGCCCGCCGGGCTGTCGCGGTGTCCTTCAACGAATACAAGGACGCGGCGGTCCAGACCTCCGAGCAGGTCGCGCGCATGTCCGAGGCCGAGCGCGCTTCCTATCAGCTGCGCCTGGACGGCCTGAAGGAGTACCTCGACGCCCAGCTGGGCTACCTGCTGCGGCAGAAAGAACTCGGCTTGGCCACGCAAGAGGAGCTCGCGCAGCTGGCCGCGATGCCGTCGCGCTTGGCGGCGGTCAAAGCCGGCTATCAGGCCATCTCCGACGGTGTGGGCATCGCGCAGCGGGCGATGGAAACCGGCATCACGCCTGCCGCCCAAGCGATCATCGACAAGCTGGAGGGCATCGACGGCAGCGCCAAGCTGGCGAAGACCTCGATCCAGCAGCTGTTCGACGGGCTCAACTTCCAGGACAGCAACACCCTGGGGAACGTCGGCGTGGCTCTGGCCAGCATCGCCGATGCCGGCGCCGCCGCCGACAAGAACGTCCGCGACGGCCTGCTGGCGACCCTGCAGAAGCTCAGTGGGGAGGAACTGTTGCGGTTCCAGACAGCCGCGCAGGCCGCCTTCGCCGAGATTCCCGCCGGCGCCACCGCCACCGCAGCGGTGCTCGACACCACGCTGCTGACCGCGCTGGAGCGCCTGGGTGTCTCCGCCGAGCGCATGGGGGTGAAATTCACCGAGGCCGGGCGCGATGCCACTGCAGCGTTCACGGCGATCGTGGAGAACGCCAACGCCACCGGCAATCAGATCGAGACCGCCTTCACGGCCGCGCTGGGCAAGGTGGCCACCCTCGATGAGGCCAAGCAACTGGGTGCGATCCTGCGTTCGGCGGGCGAGCAGGGGAAGATCGGCTTTGATCAGGCCGAGCGCGCCGGCGCCGCGCTGCAGGCGCGCATCCAGCAGATCACCGTGGCCATGGATCCGCTGTCCGATGAGTTCGGCCGGCTCGGGATTCAGTCGCAGGCCTCGCTCAACGCCGCACGCGACGCGGCGAAAGCTGCCTTCCAGGCGATCGTGAAGGGGGCGGGTGAGGGCAAGGCGTCGATCGAGGACGTACGGCGCGCGCTGGCCGCGTACGGCAATGCAGCCAAGGCAGCGGTCGCTGATAGCGACTCGTCGGCGAAGGCCCGGGTGGATTCCGAACTGGACGTGCTCAACGCGATCTACGACGTCAATGGCGCCCTGGATCAGATGGGCACCACTGGCCAGGCGGCTGGCGGGCAGGTGGCCGACGGCGCAAATACCGCGACGCAGGGCCTGCAGCAAGTGTCGAACGCCGCCGCCGCCGCGGCAGCGGCGACTGGCGCGCTGGGCGCGGCCAGCGACGCCACGGGGGCCCAAATGAATCAGGTCACCAGCTCGGCGCAGGGGATGTCCTTCGCGCTGGGCCAGATTTCCGATGCCGCCCATGACGCGCTCGCCAACTTAGGCGAGGGCAATCAACTGCGGCGGTTTGCCGAGGTCTTCAACGGGATCGTCCACCAGAAGCGGGAGCTACGTGAGTACAACGCCGAGCTCCAGCGGCAGATTCAAAACACCGATGGCCTGGCGCGAGAGCAAGCCAAGCTCGGCAAGCGGTTCAACTACATCGCCGAGAGCGATCTGGCGGAGACGGTCCAGCTGCAGCAGCAGCTCACGCAGGCCAAGCAGGCGCGCGCCGAGGAGACCGAGCGGGCCAATGCTGAGATTCGTGCGGCCAACGAGAAGCGCCTGGCTGATCAGAAGGCGGCCGAACAGGCGGAGCAGGCGGCGGGCGAGGCGATGGCCAACTCCGATCAGACGCTGACCATCGATTGGAAGGCGCCCAGCAAAGACGTCACCGCCAGCGCCAGCGCGGCGGACCTGGCCGCCGCCGAACGGATGGCTGCGCTGGTGGCGCCGATGGTCCTGCGTCGGATTGAGCGCGCCCGGGGCATCAGCATTCGCGCACGGAGGAATTGATGAGCGCATCCCTTGCCGGCATTCTCCTGCCGGAGGACATCTTGTGGTCGGACGAATTCACCGCCTGGAAGGTGGGCCAATCCGTGAAGACCAGCCTGACCGGCGCGCGCATCGTCCAGGAATCGGCCCTGCAGGCCGGCCGTCCGATCACGCTGGAATCGCAGCAGGACGGCTCGCGCTGGGTGGCGGTGGTGAGCTTGGCCACCCTGCGCCAATTGCAGGCCTTGGAATCCGCGCCGCGCGTCACGCCCATGCAACTCGTTCTGCCGGCGCACAACGACGGCGACCGCACTTTCAGCGTGCTCTGGCGCCGCGGCGACGGCGCGGCGATCGATGCCAAGCCGTTGCGGTTCGCCATCCCGGCGCGCGACGCCGACCTCTTCTCCATCACCCTTCGCCTCATGACGGTAACCGGATGACCATCTCAGCCACCGACATCAAGCTTCGCCAGTCCCAGCGCCTGACCGACAACGCCGACGGGGGCGGGCGCATGGTCCAGACCGAAGTGGTCGACGGCGCCATGAACAACCTCTTCCCGGACATCGGCGATGAAGAGCGCACCACCGGTCGCAGCACGCTACGCAAGCTCTTCGTGCACGTGGACACGCCGACGACCGACGTGCTGAAGGATGCGATCGGACTGATCGTGAACCCGCCGCAGGACAGCCACGTCCACATCAGCATGTTCGCCACTGGCAGCTACAGCGACGTACGCGCCGACGCGCGTAACCGCGTGGAGGGCTACATCACCAAGGGCGTGGAGTCGCGCTACGTGTTGTTGGGCAATCACTTCGTGGGTCAGATGGCGCTGAGCTTCTATTGCATGAAGGATGCCCCGACGCCGGACATCAATGACAGCCTGTGCCTGTCCACGACCGGATCGGGCTATGTGGCCAACGAGCAGTACATGCGCGTGCGCAGCATTCTCAGCCGTACGACCCAGACTTTCTGGGACGATCAGGGGTCGTTCGAGCGCGACGTGATCGTGGTCGAGACGGTCACCGCATTGCTGTACGACTTCTATGGCCAGGAGGCCGAGCGCCGCACGTCCACGAAGCCGCCCACGCGCATCTACGACACCAACGTGGTGGACGCGACCAGCTACTACAGCGTCAAGCGGCTCACGCTCAGCGCTGAGCCCGGCGATCTGTCGGTGAAGGTGGATACCCCATATGTACCCATCGTGCCGGCGACGACCGCAGAGACGCCGGTGGTGGACGTGCTCGCCGGATTGGGCACGTTGACCTACGTGCAGGCCGGGCCGGCCGACTCGCTCGCCCTCAACTTCAGCAGTGCCTTCAGCGCGGGCATTCCGGTGACGCGATTCCTGGGCAATCCACTGCTGGTGGGATCGGTGCGCGTCACCGTCGGCGCCGTGTCGCTGACCGATGACGGCAGCGGCGGGCTGGTCGCCGATTCCAGCTCCTCGCCGTGGGCTGGCACGATCGACTACCAGGCCGGTAGCGTCAGCGTCACCAACACGGGCACCAGCAGCAGCGTGAGCATCAGCGTCGTGGCCACGCCCGCGGGGTCGATCGCCGACCAGGGGTACACCCAGAAGATCGACATCACCGCCGGCAACCAGGGCTACAACTACGTCGCGCAGCTCACGCCGCTACCGGCGGCCGGCACCGTGGTGGTTGATTACCGCGCACTGGGCAAATGGATTCGGCTCACCGACAACGGCGCTGGCCAGCTCGTGGGTAAGCCCGGGCAGGGCAGCGGCACGGTGAATTACGCGACCGGTAGCGTGATCGTGACCGCCGGCGCGCTGCCGGACATTGGCTCGAGCATTCTGGTCAGCTTCGGCACCGGGACCGTGGCGGAACGTCAGGACGGCAACACCGCCATCGAGCTGCCCTATCTGAACTACCTCTTGCCCGACGGTGGGGTGAAGCCGGGGACCTTCAGCGCGACGATCACCGTCGCTGGCGCTGATGTCGTGGCCACCGACGACAGCGCGGGGAACCTGAAGATCGCTGGCGTGACGCGCGGCAGCCTGGTGTATTCGACCGGCGAGGTCAGCTTGCGTCCGGCGACGCTTCCCGACGCAGGAAGCGCCGTGCGCAACCACTATCAGCTGTCGGCCAACCACAACCAGACCGTGCAGCCGGTGCCGGATGCAGGGGGCCTGGGCAGCTTTACCCTGCCGGCCGCGCCGTTGCGCGGAGGCAGCTTGCGCCTGTACTGGCTGGTCACCGCGCAGCCCACGGATCCGGAGTTGGGCACGGTGTCGGTGGCGCTGCGCATCGAAGCCAAGGACGACGGGGCGGGCAACATCGTGGCGATCACCGCGGGCGGTCAGAAACTGACGACCACGCTGGGCACCGTGGATTACGCCAGCGGGGCGGTGAACCTGCGCCTGGGGCAGATCACCATCCCCAAGTTCTCCATCCCCACATACGCCGAGCCCACGATCGGCGCCGGCTACCGCTACCTCAACAAGAGCCGCCAGGTCGTGACCACGACCTTCAGCGCCGGCACCATCGTCACCGCGGAATATCAGGACACCGCCGCCAGCACGCAGGAGCTGGACGCGAGCGTCGAGTTGCCGCCGGTGGGCCTGGATCTGACGCCTGACATCGTGGACAGCGTTGTGCCGGGCAGCGTGCGATTCACCTTCCGTGGCCGGACCTACGTGGATCGGTCGGGGTCTCTCTACTACGGGGTGGATCCGGTCAGCGGCGCAGGCACCTACGCCGGCACGATCGACTACAGCAGCGGCAAGGCGACGATCACGCAGTGGGCCGCCGGCGGGGCCAATGCCGTCAGCGTCGGCGCGCTGCTGACGCGCATCTTCGATCCGGGCACGGACGGTTTGTTCTTCCGCGCACCCGGGTCGCCGCTGCGGCCCGGCTCTTTCACGTTGCGGGCCAATACCCTGGCAGGCGATCTGGTGACCGCCACGGCTGACATCAACGGAAACCTGACCGGGCCGCTGATTGACGGGACCGTCGACTGGGAGAGCGGGGTGGTGCGCGTGCGCTTCGGCGAGTACGTGCTGGCCGCCGGCAACGAGGGCGAGCCGTGGTACTCGCCGGCCAACGTCGTCGGCGATCAGGTATGGCGTCCGCACCTCATGATTGCCGGCTCCGTGTACCTGGGCACGGTCGTTTACCGCTCCATCCCGCTGTCTTCGGTGGTGATCGGCCTGGACCCGGTGCGCCTGCCCAGCGACGGGCGCGTGCCGGCCTTCAAAGCCGGGCAGACGGTCGTGGTGCATCACACCAAAGTCCATTCGATCGCCAGCCCGACCCCGGGGCAGATTGTCGACTTCGGGCGCACGCGCATTGCCCAAATCGAGGTGCGCGATAGCGCGGGCGCCCCGATCCTGAGCAGCTGGTACAGCGCGGATCTGGACGCCGGCACGCTGATCTTCAGTAACCCCCTGAACCTGTCGGCCTACACGTTGCCGGTGCTGATCAGCGAGCGCGTGGATGATCGGCGGCTGGTGGTGCAGCCGAACATCACCGGCGAGATCGAACTCAACACCGGCCTGACGCATGACTTTCCCGCTGGAGAGGCGATGATCAGCACCGCGCTCCGCCTTGGCGAGGCAAATGGTTCGCTCGACCTGCAGGCGCGAGTGGAACACCTCTTCGACCAGGCCACCTGGACGAATGTCTGGAGCGACACGGTCACGGGTAGCGTGGCGTCGGGCACCTACAACGACACGGACTACCCGCTGGTGGTGACCAACGCCGATGCCATCACCGAGCGCTGGGCCGTGCGCTTCACGAGCGCCACCGCGTTCGAGCTCATCGGTGAAACCGTGGGCGTCATTGCCGTCGGCGCCATCGGCACCGATCTGGCCCCGATCAATCCGCGTACCAGCCAGCCGTACTTCCGCATGCGTGCGCAGGGGTGGGGCAGCGGCTGGGCCACCAACAACGCGGTGCGCTTCAACACCGTCGGCGGCCTGGCGCCGGTGTGGATGGTCCGCACCACGCTGCCCGGCGCGCCGGAAACCGTCACCGATTCGACCCGCCTGCAGGTCATCGGCAATATCGCAGGAGCCGCCGTATGAGCCTGGTCCCCACCGTTTTCTCCTCGACCGATCCGGGCGCGCCCCAGCTCACGGGGCAGCCCGGCAGCCTGGCTGCCATCCTTGATGCCGTGCTGGGCGCCGGCTACGGAACGAAGGCTGGACTGGGTTGGACGCTCGCCTTCAGCAGCGGGTACAAGCGCGCTTACCGGAACGTCATCGCGGAAGGCGGCACCGGCCTCTACTTCCGCCTCGACGACAGCAACGCGCAGTACGCGCTGGCCAGCGGCTACCACTCGATGACGGACGTCGATACCGGGGCCGATGGCTTCTCGTTGACGGCAAACGCCTGGGGCAAGTCGATCACTGCCAATACGACGGTGCGCAGCTGGTTCATCGTCGGCAACTCGCGATCGGCATACATCTTCATTCAGAACGGCTACTCGAGCGGTGGCATCCCGTTCGTCGGCTATCTGGTGGGTGACTACGAGTGCCTCAACAAGGACTATGCCTTCAACTTCTGCATCGGGTCGAGCGGCAACGCGACGGTGACCGGCGCGACTCGCAGTAACCTGCTGTCGACGGGCGCCACGCCGGCGACATATGGTCAACACGTGGCCGCACGCAGTTATGACGGTGGCACGTTGGGCACCGCGCTCAATCCTCGGAGCGTTTTCTCCAGCCAGGCCTATCTGGGTGGGCCTGGCGGTGCCGCTTTCGCGTATCCGTATCCGCCAACGGGCGGCATGATGGTTTCGCGTCCGGTCCTCAACAACGGCGGCTCGCTTTTTGGGCTGCTGCCTGGCATGTGGATTCCAGAGCACGCCCAGATTCTGACGCGGTTCACCGAGTACGCCGGCCTCAAGGGCCTGCCGAGCGATCGCCTGCTCGCGATCGAGAGTTTCGCGAACAACTCCTACTCACAGGGCTTGCTGCAGCTAGATCAGGCGTGGAGCTACTGACATGGCCTATGAGCTTTTGGCGCACGTGCTTTTACTGGCTGCAGAGCAGGCTAATCACACCGCCTTCGGCGGCACCGGTTACTTGGGAGGAGACGCGCCGACGGAGGAGGGCGAAGCCGACGGGCGCGCGCGCATTCTTAATGTGCCCGCCCGCGTCGACATCACCGTCTTCGAGCCCAACACCTACCAGGTGGTCGCGCGCACCTGGTCCAAGCCCGATGGCAGCTGGCGGGTGCCGTACCTCAACACCGAGCTCCAGTTCACCGTGGTGGCCACGGATCGCTTGAAGCGGGCGAACTCGGCGATCCAGGACTGGGTCTATCCCGCGCCCATGGTGGACTGATGGCTGCTGCCGGGCGCGCTGTCGATCTCAATCTCGGGCCGCTGTTCGTCGGCGGCGGGGATCGCGTCGAGCTCAATCTGGGCGTGCCGTGGAACTACGAGCCGCCCGAGTCTGTCATCCGTGGCCTGCGCAACACCTGGAGCAGCGCGTGGGCGCCGGCCGCCGGGACGCGACGCGCGGCCACGCTGCAATGGGGGCAGGCCCAGTCGCGGCGACCGCTATCGGCGTTCAGCTGGCACGGCAGTGCTGCCGTGAGTCGCGCCAGTTCGAGCATCGCGTGGCAACGGCCACCTGGGTTGCGTGCCGAGCAGATCATGGCTTGGCATGGCGCTATGGCCGTAGCGGCGCGCGGTGATCTCCTGCGATGGATGAATCTGCCGCAAGCCCGGCAGAGAGGAGAGCTTCCCTGGCAAGTGATGGGCCTGGAGCGAAGCGGCCATGGCATCTCGTGGTCCGCGCCAGGCGCGTCGAGACACGACGTGGCGATGCGGTGGCGCGGAGTCCTCGGCAACGCCGTCGGCGCGCGGGGGATGCGGTGGCTCAATCCTGGCGGGGCGCGCCGCTCGACGCGCATCCCCTGGGGGCTGGGCCGCCGGTTGCCGTGGATCGTTCGGCCTCCCGAGCCTCCGCCGCCGGATCCCGATCCTTCGCCCTTCCCGCCCGGAAACGCGCTGGTCCTGGACCTTGGCTGCCCTGTCATGGGCGCCGGCGGCTTGGCACCTCTCAACCTCGGCGTGACGGCCTGCTATGCCGTGCGCCCGCAACGGAAGACCTATGTCGTGATCAATACCGTTTCCGTCGTGCGCCTGCCGGACCGTACGCCGATCGAGGTCGAATCGCTTGGCATCACCGCCGGCGTCGACACGTGGGGCTACAGCTTCGACATCGAGCTGGCCGACAGCAAGCAACTGGCGCTGTTGCGGCCGACGGCCTCAGGACCGCAGGTCGTGGAGGTAAACCTCAACGGGTACCTGTGGACCGCGGTGATCGAGAGCTACGCGACCCGCCGCGAGTGGCAGGGTGGGGGTGTCACGCTCAGCGGTCGCTCGCGCACCGCGCTGCTCGCCGCGCCTTACGCGCCGGCCCGCGCGAAGGCGACGACCGAGGATCGAAGCGTGGCGCAGCTGGTCGATGAGGAGCTCACCGACACCGGCTACGGCGCCAGCTACGACACCGTGGATTGGATCGTTCCCGCCGGCGCCTGGTTCTACGACGCCAGCACGCCGCTGGACGCCATCAGCAAGCTAGCCGAGGCCAGCGGCGCGGTGGTCCAGTCCGATCCCGCCAGCCTTGCGCTACGAGTGGTGCCGCGCTACCCGGCCAGCCCTTGGGATTGGTTGAACACCCAGCCGGATGTAATCCTTCAAGACGACATCGTGCTGACGGAAAGCCTGCAGGTGCGCAGCGTGCCGAAGTACGACGCGGTCGTGGTGACCGGCGAGCTGGAGGGGAAGGGCGTCACCTGTCGGGTGCGCCGCGCCGCCGAGGCGGGCACGCTCTACGCTGGCCAGGTCACCAGTCCGCTCATCAACACGGCTGCGGCAGGTGCCGAGCGTGGGCGAAATGTCCTTGGCGATCGCGGCGAGCAGGCGGCGATTGACCTGGTCATTCCGCTGTTCTCAGCGCCGCTTTCGGGCGGCCAAGTAGGAAGGGTTCTACCACTGGACCTGGTGGAGTTTCAGTCCGCCTCGGGCACGTGGCATGGTCTGTGCACGGGCCTGCGGATCGACGCGCGGATGGACGACAGCGCCTGCGTCATCGAGCAGACGATCACCCTAGAGAGGCACTACACCGATGCGGACTGATCTTTGGGCCCAGTTCGGCGACCTGATCGAGGGCTCGCCGCGCATCCTGGCGACGGTCACAACCCACAATCCTGACGGAACCAGCAGCCTCGCTGGCTTTGATGGCGGGCAGTTCCGCGCGCTGGGACAGCTGGGCGGCGCCATCCCTTACAACGTGTGGGTTCAGGGCGGACGTGTCATCGAACTGGCGCCGAACCTTCAACTCCTAGAACTAACCGTATAGGCACTGTGTTCCCACCGAGACGGCAGCATAAGGCACTTGCTGGCGTAGGCCATGGGTCAGCGCCGAGATCACTTTCACGGCGAGGATTCTTGGTGCGATCCGCCGGCGGGCAGGCAGGCCGCATGGACATACAAGGAACGGATCGAGGTCAAGGCAACCCATCGGTGCGGACGCCGGCACTAAGTTACGGCTATGCCAGCGGCGGCCAGCCTTAGGGGCGCGCCACAGATGGTTCTTTCACTTGAATTTCGAGTGTGCGCCAGCAGCTCTCCGCAACGCAGTCCACTTGTCGAGAGGTGGCGCGTACCCTAACCATGTATTCCACCTGCCTCTGATATCGCTGATTCATCTGAGGGCGTGCGCCGCCACAGGAGAGGTAGGAGTCGCAAGCAGCGCGAACTAGCGGTGCAATATCCCGCTCGAACATCAAGTCCCCAAGTTCGCCGCTAGCGTGCCGCGCGCGCCACGAGGAGACCATGGAATCAACGTCAATGATCACGTGTGAGAGGTCGTTCACGATCAATATCCTTGTCGAAAGCGTGCTAGGCGGATGCGAATCTGGCGAAGAATGTCGCCCTCAGATACCGGTGCCACTCGATAGCCCTGGGCCTCGTCGTTTGCAGACGTGCCTCGCCGTTGGACGATTTCTTCAAGGTCTTGAAGTAGCTCTTCGATTTGAAGCTCCCGGGGTGTCATGGCTGCTTCCGCATTGAGTGCTGTTGAGTGGGGGAGAACAGCATCTACTGCGTACGGCCTCCATTAGGCAGAGGCCGAACGACTGGTGCTATTTCCTTTGAGGCTAGGCGGCGTTAGATGTGCCTGGAGTCGATGAAATCGCGGGCCAAGTGTGCTCCCATTTCCAGGGCGGCAGTCATCCCCATGCATACAGGGAGGTGCCCTGCAGGTATCGGAATACGATCAACGTCGACACGATGAACAAAGGCTTCTAATCCTTCACGGAGCCAAGCCTCAACCAAGAATTCGCTCCCGTCGTGTCGGCCTTCGATGGAGCGCTTTTCGAGGATATGTTTCATGGCGCCAATCTGGCTTTGCTCGTGCCCGCTGGTATCAGTGGTTTCGGAGTTCCTAAGCGGAATCCTGCGCAAAACAGACGTCGTCTCAAGCCTCTCGATCTGCCCTCCGCGCCGCTGGAATGCACTCAGGTCGGTAGCGAGCTGATCTGAAGAAATCTTGTTGCTTAGTGAGCGGTACGATGTGTACTGGTGGCTTCCGCGCGATTGCATGTCGATCTCCAGTGGGGGCGGTGGCGTCATAGCAGTCTTGAAGTTGCCCACGCTGAAGAACGTTCTGGGTGCGCCATCTGTCGGGCGGCCAGGACGGGAAAGAGTAGGTTCAAGTTGACCGTACTCTCTATTCTGGCAATAAGCCAACACATTCTGTGCGCATGCGATGTGCGGACCTCACTCGCTGGTAACGGCGTGGGGAGCATGGTGCGGGTGCGGTGATTCCATCGCGTAGGAGTAGATGATGTCTAGCAATGAGCAGGTTCGCCAGGGCCAGCAGGGTGGAAGTCCTGATGTGAAAGACTCGGATAAGAAGGGTCAGCAGCAACAGAGTCATCAGTTGCCTGGTGAGAAGAGCAAGGATGCGGCTGCGGATCATCGTGAAAAGAATGAGTCCAACAAGGCTGTTTAAACTCGATGATTGAGCAACAGGGGCTGCGCTTTGTCGCAGCCCTTTGCACTCCAGTCGGAGTAAAGACATGCTCAAGCAAGCCGCTGCTGACGCGCTCATGGGGCAGATAACCCATCAGCTTCGCCACCCCTCAATAACCACGATGGCGCCATGCAAGAGGTGTGGATGTTCTAGTCCGGGAGGGCAACTCTGTGCCTATTGCCTATGCGATGACCTTGGGCAGCTAATAAAAAGCCAAGCCGCTGCAAGGCGCTGGCTGGACTCCTTGATGAGGGCTGCCGCAGATCAGCAAGTAGTGCTGAGTTGCGCTGCCGCGGCATAACTTATCTAAGGCGTAGTAGAGGAGATGGGCCGGATTCCCAGGTGCGATATCGGCCAGGCGATGAGCTGAAATGCGATTGTGAGGGCATCCTCGCGTGGTAGGTTGCTCTGAGGTGTATGTTGAGACTAAGTTGTCTCGCGAATCAGATGAAGGCCCTTCGGTCTGCACCTGTCTGTTCTCACTGCGGGTGTATTCATGTCAATAGAATTCGAGCTCAGATACGCAAGGCGACTGGTGGCCTCATGTCTCTTGGCGTCGAAGAAGCTGGCAGAGTCCTGGAATTCAGTTGGCCGCGATCAACTTTTTTCGGTCCTATCATCGGTCCTGCGAGATGTGGCGCGGGCTCCGGATGTTGAGTTCGATTTTTCATGAATCCGGAATGGCTCATTGATGCATGCAGGTCTTTGAACGAGGTCATCGAATTCCGAGGGGAATACGTAATCCATCGGTACAGCTTTTCTGAGAAGAATACGTGTGATTTCTATGCGGCTGGGCCACGCGAGTTTCGTCGAGTGCTGTTTGATGTGAGTGGTGTTGAAGCAGATGCTGCGATCGAAAAGCTTCGAGCAGAAATCGATTCACACAAAGAGGCTGCTGATTGAGATTGCGGCTAGTCTTCAGGCTGGCCGGAGGCAATCAGGGCTGCATGCTCTTCAGTTGGGGTGGTTCTTTCAATTGCCAGTATTCGGGCGTCTGCAGAGAGATTGAGTCGCCATCGCAGTAGGCTTTCCATGTCGGTAGCGAAGCGGGGGAGCCACATTCTGAGGTCGTGGGAGTGGCCGCGTGCCTTGTAGGTGACACGGAACAAGCTGTAGTCCTCCTCCTGGAGAGCTAGCCCGGGGAATAGTCGGCGCATGACTTCGAAGGCCTGAGCTCTGGTGAGTTGCGGCATTGCCTGCTTCTCCATTCGGCTGGAAGACGTTGTCAGACAAGCCGCGCGCGCATCGGTCGGCCGGGGTCAAGAAGAAAGCCCGGAATGCCGCCAAGGCAGCCTCCAACAACGTCGAGCGCGTTGCAACTGGGGTTGTGTGCCTGGGCTGCCACGCACCTGCGTGTTGCGATATTCCAGTCTGCCCGGGCGCCTGCCCCTGGTGATCTTCAATGGCGCATGCGGCCTGCCGGGCAGGTGCGCTGTCGGTCTCGTTGGGGGCTCACCTGTTCAGGCCGGGGATAAGGAGCCAATGCTCTTGGTCTGCCTCAGGTGAGCGTAGACAAACCCACGGGCTGGGAGCCGGACCTGTTCCGGCTCAATAGGCTGGGGCCCTCAGATAGAGTTCGTGGGTGCTGGGGCGCCAAGCATAGGGTAAATCTTAGATAAATTTCGCAGAATCTTCGCGCACTATGCTCTACGGTCGGGCAGTATCAACGGGAGAGCGCTGTTATGAGCAACGCAGCTTCGCGTCGATCTTCGAATCCCGAAGTGATAGAGATGAACAAGCCCGTCCGTGCGGCCTGGAGCCATCTCGACCGCAAGCATCCCGATTGTGAATGGGCGCTAGTTGACTTCAATTCGAGTGCATCTATTGCGGTGTTCCGTGATGGCAAAGGCTCCCAAGCACGGCTTTTTATAGAGCCGCAAGGTATCGGATGGATAGTGCGTGAGCTGTCTAATGAAGCCGGCCCGTGGGTCGCGTAATCGCCACCGCTTTCATCGATCAACTGTGCCGCGAATTACTCGATGGTCACACTGATGGGCAGATCATTTCGACTACGGCTGGTTCCGCGAGCGAGTGAGCTCCATTGCCGCGCAGTGCCGTGCCGCTGATGGTATCTACATCTGGCAGTACGCCCTCTGGCATTTGGAGAACGCAGGCCTGATGCCCGAAGGCGTCTCCCCGGTTCATCGAAGCTGAGACCCGCGTAGCTGCAGAGCGGCCCCCCGAGGGCCGCTCTGCATTCCTTGTCCCGAATTACGCCGCGGCTCGGCTTGCCGCAGTTTCCTTGGCGTTGCCTCCCGACTTGGCGAGAAGGGTCAGCTTTTCGTCAGTCGATTTCTCTTCCTCCAGCGTGTCCAACAGGAGGGGAAGGGCATCGGTATACCCGAGTTGCTTCGCGAGCGCGGCCAAAGTGCCGTACGCCGCGATCTCATAGTGTTCGACCTTCTGCGCCCCGCCGATCAGAGCCGCGTCCCGCAGCGGCCCTTCTTCGACCGAGTCGATGATTTCCTTGCCTTCCTCCACCAGACCCTCCATCGCCGCGCACTTGATGCGCTTGAGGCGGATGCCGAGCAGCTCCACGACTTGGTCGATCCTCTCGACCTGGCCTTGTGTCTCTTCGAAATGGGTCTCGAAGGCGGTGCTCAGCTCGGGGTTGCTGGCCGCCCGCGCCAAGCGCGGCAGCGCCTTCGTCAGCTGCTTCTCGGCGCTGTAGATATCCGAGAGCTCGTGGATGAACAGGTCTTCGATGGTCTTGATGGCCATTTCCTCTCTCACTTCAAAAGTTGGTGGGGGAGGGCCAACGTAGGCGGCCTTCTGTTAACGACGCACCGCTTGCGTGTGATGTGCGCCGCGATGTCTTTGAATAATTCAATCTGCGGGGTCGTCAACGGGTCAGCTGAAGCTCTCGCCAGCATTCATCCGCGATGCGAGCGGTCTCCTGGGGCGAAGTGCGGCGCCCCACGCTCAACGACATCCGGGCGTCATAGCGCAGCTGCATGCATTCCCGGTCCCCGTGGCACGCGAGGTAGGCATCGCACGCGGCCTTCAATGCGGGCACGACATCGCGCTGGAAGTCCAGCCGCGCGTAAGGGCTGGAGGCATGCCGCGCGCTCCAATCCCTGATGACCGCCTCCACATTCACCACGACACCGACCGCCCCGTTCATAGTGCCTCCGAAAAGAAGTGGCGTGATTTTCTTCGGCGGGGATGAAAACGCTGTCTAGGCAGGGTGGAGACTCCGTGGAGGCGCGAGCGTCACGCGCCTACAGGCTGGGCAGACAATGCGCCCCGTGAGGCGCAAGCGCTCAGCTCGGCCCACGAGGTATTCGGGGCGATCAGGTGTCCAGCATCGCGCCTTTCTACGAATCCATGGGCGGGGGCGGCTCAGTACTTCTACTGAGGCCGCCTCGGTAGATTCCCGGTTCCAGCGCGGATCGCGCTTGCGGCATGTTGTATAAAGGCGACGGCCGGGCGGAGTCTCCCATGGCCTTGAAAGGGCAAGATGTCCAGGAATGTGGGTCAGTCCTGATCTGTGACGAGCACATCCTCGTTGCCGAGGGCATCGCTAAGCTCGTGTCAGATGGAGGGTGGGATGCACGGCTTGGACCGCACCCCGATGAGCTTCTCGGACTTCACTCGGTGAGCGATTGCGAACTAGTCATTGTGAGCTTCGCTGTTGTCAATCCGCTGCTCGTTCAAAAAATCGGTAGGCTTTGTGCGGCAAGGTCTTCAGCTTCGGTCCTCGTCCTTTTTCCCCATGTCGACCGCTTCGTCATAAGGAAGATGATTCAAGCAGGAGCAGCGGGGGTCGTATCCAAGGGAAGACCCGCGAGCGAGCTGCTGCGAGCGGTGCAGCTTGTAGCCAGGGGTGCCGGATTCGTCTGTCCCGACTCCTCAGCGGGCGTGGAAGTGCCTGCCTGGGGGGAGCTTACACCTCGCGAATTCGAAGTCCTGCGCAGGCTTTGCACAGGGGTTCGTTCCAGGGTGGTGGCCAACCAGTTGGGCTTGTCATTGAGAACGATTGAGGCGCACAAGTATTCGGCTATGCGCAAGCTCGATGCTCATTCCATCTTGGAAGTCGATCAAATGCTGCGTCGTGGCGTCGCAACACGCAATTTGACGGCGTGCCAAGGGGGCAGGTCTGACGCGCTTACCCCTAGGCACGCGACAGCGCGACCATTGGAGTGACGACATGGCCAGCGTTGGGCCTCTCTACGAACTGCTGCACTTCGTCCAGCGTCCGCTTCCTCCGGTCGATTCCGAGGAGGAGCGCGGATTCGACTTCGACGCGTACCTTCGAATGATGGCCGAGCTCGCGGAGCGTGCCGGGGTTGCCGACTTGCCAGTCTCAGACGGTGAAACGCCGCCCGATATGATGGCTCCATGACACTTCCAGCCGGCTTCGAATGGCGCCCTTGGCGCACAGACCTGCACCTCGACCTGGACGGCCGGGGCATCGGGTTGATCGTGGAATTGCCCGAGGGGCGCGGCTGCCGAGTCTCCCGGAACGACGGGACCACGAACCTGCGCTTTGAGTTTCTGCCCAGCCGCGATGCTTCAATTCGTTTCCTGGAGCGCTGGGCCGGGCGATGGGAGGCCCGGATCCGCGAGCAGTACCGCGGTCTGGGCCGTCCGGTCCCCGAGGAGCGCCGCACAGGGATCGAGGTCCAGACGGCCCACCGTCGCCGGCGGGGTATGTGAGGGGGCGTGAGTTAGTGCGAGGAGCTCATGTCCGCCTCAACGTAGTGAGGTGGACCGCGCCTTATGCAGAACGAGGTGGCGCGCGGATTTTTCTGAACGACCTGGGCACCTTCTGCGCGACGTTCGACGACAAGCGGCACCCGTTCTATGAGTATCAAATCGCCGCTTGACTCACGGAGTTTTCAGTAATGCGATTCGTATCGCATTTTGTTTGCGATGTGGCTCGCTGCCTTCAGCGCGCTACCTATGGTGTTGACACTTTGGCGCGCGGATCATGGCCCCACCTCCGATGGTGCGGCATCGGGCTGACCACGGATGGGGCTTCTCGGGTAGATCTGTCCGTCTGGTCACAGCCCGGACACGCGACCGACGAAATGCCGCGCCACGTATATGCGGGCAAGCCCCCTCCTAAGGGGACGGCATTGCACTGCCTGGAGCGGTGGTTGGTTGGCTTCTCAATCTGGCCAGGTAATCGGCCCATACCTGCATCATGCGGATCCTTTCCTGCAGGTGCGAAGTGCGGTTGTAGGCGCGACCGTTGGGGTCTCGCACTGCGTGGGCAAGCTGATGCTCAATGATGTCCGGTCGGAAGCCCAGCACTTCGTCGAGGATGGTTCGCGCCGTCGCGCGAAAGCCATGCCCGGTTACGGTGCCAACTTCATAGCCCATTCGCCGGAAGGCCGCGTTCATCGCGTTGTTCGACATTGGGCGCTTCGCTGAACGCGCGCTGGGAAAGACGTACCGGCCCTGGCCGGTCAATGGATGCAGATCACGCAAGATGGATACCGCTTCGCGCGCGAGCGGAACGACGTGCGCGATCTTCATCTTCATCCGTGCGGCGGGAATCTCCCACCGAGCAGCGTCCAGGTCGAACTCTTTCCACTCGGCCATGCGCAGCTCGCCAGGTCGCACGAAGACCAACGGCAACAGCGCTAGTGCGCAGCGGGTGATCATGCTGCCGGTGTAACCATCGATCGCCGCCAGGAGCGGGCCGAGCTCGCGTGGGTCAGTAATCGCGGCATGATGCTGCTCAGGCGCCGGCGTCAGGGCGCCGCGGAGATCAGCGACCGGATTGCGCGTGGCCCGACCGGTGGCGATCGCATAACGCATCACCTGGCCGCAATTCTGCATGATCCGGTGGGCCGACTCGAAGGCGCCGCGCTTCTCGATCCTTCTCGCCACGGCCAGGAAGTCGGGCGCCTCAAGCTCGGCAGCCGGCCTGGAGCCGATCCAGGGGAAGACGTCGTTGTCGAACCAGGCTACGACCTTCACGCGGTAGCCGTCGACCCAGTCGCGCTTGTCCAGCCACTCCCGGGCAATGACCTCGAAGGTATTCGCCCCCAGCTCTGCGCGTGCGGCGGCTACGGCCTTCTTCTGTCGTCCTGGGTCGATGCCCTGCGCCAGCAGCTGGCGAGCCTCCTCGCGACGTTGGCGGGCCAGGGCGAGGGGGACGTCGGGATAGACCCCGAGCGCCAGCCGCTTCTCCCGACCATCGAACCGATACTTGAGCCGCCACCATCGGCCGCCTGACGGAGAGATCTCCAGGTACATGCCGCCGCCGTCGAAGAGGCGCTGGCTCTTCGTGGAGGGTCGAGCGCGGCGCAGCGCCAAATCGGTAAGTGGGGGCATCAGGAGTGGGGTTGGGGGCAGGTGCCCCAAAATATGCCCCCAGCGTCTCGCGGATTGATACGTTCGCGCTCGCACTGCGTCGCACATAAAAAAGGCCGGAAACCCTTCAAATCAAGGTGTTTCCGGCCTTTGTCGGACCTCGTCGGTCCCTGCATTGGTGGAGGTGGGCGGAATCGAACCGCCGTCCGAAGGCTCTCCATCCCCGGCACTACATGCTTAGCTCACCGTTGAATCTCACCCCGGAACAGCACGATGTGCGAAGCGCATCCCGGAGCCAGCCCGCTTTATTTAACCCATGGCTGACAGGCAGCCACCACAGGCGGTTCCGTGATGATGACCCTACGTCGCGAGCACGGACACAAGCGATTTCGGGGCTTAGGCCTTAAGCGGCCAGAGCGTAGTTGTCGTCGTTGGCAACTATAAGTTTGCGGCTGGATTTACGAGGAAAGCTGCCCCCTCGGCATGCGCCAAGCGACTTCGCGACCCCCGTCGAAACCAGTGCACCCCCGGGGATCAGCGTGAAACGCTGACCGGCACAGTGTAGGGGTGGGGCAGGGGGTTCACAAGGGCGCGGGTGAATCGGCTGCGGCGCGCTTCAGTTCAGCCGGCTCGCGGCTGACGCCGCTCCCGCGGCAACGATGCGGCGCGCGGACGCGGTGCCCGCCGCTCAGGCGTTCTTGTTGTGCGCCCGCATCGCCCGCTGCTTGTCGCGCTGCCAGTCGCGTTCCTTGGCGGCGTCGCGCTTGTCGTGGGTCTGCTTGCCCTTGGCCAGCGCGATCTCCAGCTTGACCTTGTTCTTGCTCCAGTACATCGCGGTCGGAATCAGCGTGTACCCGTCGCGCTCCACGCGGCCGATCAGCTTGTCGATCTCATGCCGGTGCAGCAGCATCTTGCGGTCGCGGCGCTCCTCGGCCACCACATGGGTGGAGGCGGTGATCAGCGGCGTGAACTGCGCGCCGTACAGGAAGATCTCGCCCTGGCGGACGAAGGCATAGGCATCGCCGATATTGGCGCGCCCGGCACGGATCGACTTGACCTCCCAGCCCTGCAGGGCGAGGCCCACCTCGTAGCGCTCCTCCAGGTGGTACTCGTGGCGCGCGCGCTTGTTCAACGCGATGGTCTTGTTGGCCGCCGCGCCGTTTGCTTTATCCTTGCCGGGTTTCTTGCTCATCTTCCTATTGTCTCCTATTCGCGATCGTTCGGCCCGCCGGGCGACCGCGCAGTGCCCCGCATGCCTACCATCCGCCGCAGCGCCCTGGTCGAACACAGCGCCTCGCGCATGTTCGACCTGGTCAACGACGTCGCCGCCTATCCGCGGCGATTCTCCTGGTGCGACCAGGCCCAGCTGATCGAACAGGGCGAGGATCGCCTGGTCGCGCGGCTCGACCTCGGCCTGGGGTCGTTCCGCACCTGGTTCACCACCGAAAACACCCTGCACCGGCCGCACAGCATTGATATGCAGCTGCGCGACGGCCCGTTCAAGCGCCTGCAGGGGCGCTGGGAGTTCCATTCGCTGGACGAGGATGCCTGCAAGGTCACCCTGACCCTGGAGTTCGAGCCCAGTTCGCGCCTGCTGGGGCCGGCTTTGGCGCTGGGCTTCCAGGGTCTGGCCGACCGCATGGTCAACGATTTCGTCCGTGTCGCCGACCGCGAGGTCTAGCGCGCATGCGCGTTGAAGTCGTCATCGCCTGGCCGGACCACGCCGCCGCGCGGCAGCTGGAGCTCGCCGATGGCGCCACCGTGGCCGAGGCGATCGCCGCGGCGGACCTGCCCGGGGCCGAACAGGCCGCCGGCGTGGCGGTGCATGGGAATGTCGCCCGTCCGCAGCAGGCGCTGCGCGACGGTGACCGGGTGGAGCTGCTGCGGCCATTGCTGGCCGATCCGAAGGAGGCCCGGCGGCGCCGGGCCGGGCCGGCAGCCGGCCCCAGGCGCGGTTAACGGCCGCGCTGGCCCTTCTTGTCCTTGGCCAGGTTGCGGCCGAACTGACGCGGCGCGGCCTTGGCCAGGGCGAGGTCCTGGTCGGCGAAGTAGTCGCCTTCCCAGCGCACGACCTGGTTCTGCTCGAAGAACACGGTGAAGTTCTTCTTCTCGACATGGGCCAGGCGGTCCACGCGCTGGGTCGAGGTGTAGTCCCAGCGCTCGGCGTGGAACGGGTCGGGAATCGACGGAGTGCCCAGCAGCGCCTCGACGGCCTGCTTGCTCTGGCCGACCTGCAACTGGTCGACAGCGCTCTTCTTGATCAGGTTGCCCTGATAGATCGGCTGCTTGTAGATGATGCCGCAGCCAGCGGTGGAAAGGGCGACAACGGCGACCAGCAGGAGATTGCGCATCGGTACGGGAGGCGAGTGAAAACAGGCCGATGATACACTCCCGGCGGTCGCCGCGACCCATCCCCGAGGCAGCTGGCGCTAAATTGCCTATGAATGGAGATTGCCATGGAAACCCATGACCTGCGCAAAGTCGGGCTGAAGGTCACCCACCCGCGCATGCGTATCCTGGAGCTGCTGGAGCAGCGGGGTGCCCAGCACCACCTCAGCGCCGAAGACATCTACCGCCAGCTGCTCGAGCACGGCGACGAGATCGGCCTGGCGACCGTCTACCGCGTGCTGACCCAGTTCGAGGCCGCCGGCCTGGTGCTGAAGCACAACTTCGAAGGCGGCCAGGCCGTCTATGAGCTGGACCGCGGCGGCCACCACGACCACATGGTGGACGTGGATACCGGCAAGATCATCGAGTTCGAAAGCGAGGAGATCGAGGCCCTGCAGCGGCAGATCGCCGCCAAGCACGGCTACGAGCTGGAGGAGCACTCGCTGGTGCTGTATGTGCGCAAGAAGCGCAGCCGCTGAGATCAAGGCGGCGGGATGAAAAAGGCGGCCAATGGCCGCCTTTTTTGTGTCGCTCCCTCACTGTAGGAGCGGCTTCAGCCGCGACCGGCAACATCCGCTGCCCGCCATGGACCCGTTAGCCGGGGTTCCAGGGTCGCGGCTGAAGCCGCTCCTACATGGGTGGGTTCGGTTATCCCACCGCCTGCAGCAGCTTCTTCGCCGCCGCGCGCGCTTCCTTGCTGACCTCCACCCCGCCCAGCATCCGCGCCAGTTCCTCCTGGCGGGCGGCGGCATCCAGTAGTTCCACCGCGCTCTGGGTCATGCCTTCCACCGGCGCCTTGCTCACCCGGTAATGTGCATGGCCCTTCGCCGCCACCTGCGGCAGGTGGGTCACGCACAGCACCTGGCGCTGCTCGCCCAGCGCGCGCAGTTTCTGTCCGACGATGTCCGCCACCGCGCCGCCGATGCCCGAATCCACCTCGTCGAACACCATCGTCGGCACCGCATCCAGGCCCAGCGCGGCCACCTCGATCGCCAGCGACACCCGCGACAGCTCGCCGCCAGAGGCCACCTTGCGCAGCGCCCGCGCCGGCTGCCCGGCATTGGCGGCAACCAGGAATTCCACCCGCTCGGCGCCCTGCGGGTCCGGGCGGTCGCCCGGCTGCGGCTGCAGCTCGATCAGGAACTGCCCCCCGCCCATGCCCAGCTCGCCGATCAGCCCCGTGGTGGTGCGCGCCAGCGTCGTGGCGGCCGCCGCACGGCTGGCGGTCAGGACCGCCGCCGCCTCGCGCCAGCGCTCGGCCGCGGCGCCAATCAGCCGGTCGATCTGCTGCAGCCGTTCGTCGGCGCCGCGCAGGGTCTGCACCTCGGCGGCGAGGCGGTCGCGGTGCTCGGCCAGGCCCTCGGCCGGCACCCGGTGCTTGCGCGCCAGGTCATGCAGGCGGCCGAGGCGGCGCTCCATGTCCTCGAACTGTTCCGGGTCGGCTTCCAGGTCGTCGCGGACCCGGTCGAGCAGGGCCAGCGCCTCGTCGAGCTGGATCGCGGCGCCGTCCAGCAGGGCATCCACGTCGCGCAGCCGCGGTTCGTGCTCGGCCACCCGGCTCAGCTCGTGGCGGCCGGACTGCAGCAGGCCCAGCACCGACTGGCCCTCGTCGCCATTGAGCTGCCCGGCGACGCGCTCGCACGCACCGATCAGCGCGGCGGCGTGGGCCTGGCGGCGATGCGCGCTGCCCAGGGCGGCGATCGCCTCCGGCGCCAGCTCCTCGCGTTCGAGTTCGGCCAGCTGGTGTTCGAGGAAGCCGATGCGGTCGGACACATCACCCTGCGCGGACAGCGCATCGCGTTCGGCCAGCAGCGTCTGCCATTGCTCGGTGGCGGCACGCACCGCGGCGCGCGCCTCGCCGTTGCGGGCATAGGCATCGAGCAGCAGCAGCTGGCTGCCGCGCGACAGCAGCGCCTGGTGTTCGTGCTGGCCGTGGATCTCGACCAGGAAGCCGGCCAGCTCGGCCAGCTGCGACAGCGTCACCGGGCGGCCATTGATCCAGGCCCGCGACCCGCCGTCGGCGCGGATCACCCGCCGCAGCTGGCACTGGCCGTCATCGTCCAGGGCCTGCTCGGCCAGCCAGTCGCGGGCGGGGTTGGCGTCGGCCAGCGCGAACTCGGCCGACAGCTCGGCGCGCTCGGCGCCGTGGCGGACCACGCCGCTATCGGCGCGCAGGCCGGACAGGAAGCCCAGCGCGTCCACCATCAGCGACTTGCCGGCGCCGGTCTCGCCCGACACCACGGTCATGCCGGGGCCGAATTCCAGCTCGGTGGCGCGGACGACGGCGAAATCCTTGATCGAAAGATGGGTCAGCATGGTCGCGAAGGTCGATGAACGGTGAAAGCTTAGGCGCTGGGGCCGGGGGCAGGAAAGGGCGGATGGCGCTTGCCAAGCCGCCGCGCAGTCATTATCTAATGTCGCGTCTCACCGGCTGATCCCATGCGCCCGTCTTCCACGCCCTCGCTCGATCCCCGCGCCCGGCACCTGCTGCGCACGCTGATCTCGCGCTATATCCATGATGGCGAACCGGTCGGGTCCAGGACCCTGGCCCAGCACGCCGGCCTGGACATCAGCGCGGCCACCATCCGCAACGTGCTGGCGGACCTGGAGGACCTGGGCCTGCTGGCCTCGCCGCATACCTCGGCCGGGCGCATTCCCACCGCGCACGGCTACCGGGTGTTCGTCGACAGCCTGGTGCAGATGCAGCCGCCGGCGGAGGAGGAGGTGCGGCGCCTGCGCACCGAGCTGGCCAGCGGCGCCGGCACCCAGTCGCTGCTCGGCAGCGCCTCGGAAATGCTCTCGGCGATGAGCCACTTCGTTGGCGTGGTCAGCGCGCCGCGGCGCGAGCAGTTCGCCTTCCGCCATATCGATTTCGTCGCCCTCGACGCGCGCCGGGTGCTGGCGATCCTGGTGTTCGCCGACAACGAGGTCCAGAACCGGGTGATCGAGCCGCGCCGGCCCTACGAACCGGCCGAGCTGGAGCGGGTCGCCAACTACCTCAATGCCCACTTCGCCGGGCGCGCCTTGGTCGACATCCGCGCCAGCCTGATGCGCGAGCTGCGCACCGCCAAGGACGAGATGGAGCAGCTGCTGGCGCACAGCGTGGAGCTGGCCGGCGAGGTGCTGGTGCCGCCCGCGGCCGAGGACATCGTGCTGGCCGGGCAGACCCGGCTGATGGGGGTGCAGGACCTGGCCGACCTGGACCGCCTGCGCGAGCTGTTCGAGGCCTTCGCCAGCAAGCGCGAGATCCTGCAGCTGCTGGAGCGCACCATCCAGGCGCCGGGGGTGCGCATCTTCATCGGCGAGGAGACCGGGATGCTGCCGCTGGGCGACGTCTCGCTGGTCACCGCGCCGTATGCCGCGCAGGGGCGGGTGCTGGGCGTGCTCGGGGTCATCGGCCCCAAGCGCATGGCCTACGAGCGGGTGATCCCGCTGGTGCAGACCGCCGCCCGTGAGCTCGGCGCCGCGCTGGAACCCCCGGCCGGCTGAGGCCGGCGCCGGGCCGGTCCGGCGATAGATTGCGACGATTGTCCCGATCAAGCGCTTGAAACAATCCGTGGGCGCCCACATAGGGCGTGGCAGGGGCGGGGTGTCGCCTGCCCATGGACGCGCAAATGAACCAAGACCACCCCGAATTCGATTCCGAGAACCCCCAGCAGGCCGCCGCGCCCACCGACCCGCTCCACGAGGAGCTGGAGTCGCTGCGCAGCGAGGTCGCCCTGGTCAAGGCCGACGCCCTGCGCGAACGCGCCGACCTGGAGAACCAGCGCAAGCGCATCGCCCGTGATGTCGAGCAGGCGCGCCGCTTCGCCAACGAAAAGCTGCTGGGCGAACTGCTCCCCGTGTTCGACAGCCTGGACGCCGGCCTGTCCGCGGCCGGCGCCGAGCCTAGCCCGCTGCGCGACGGCCTGGAGATGACCTACAAGCAGCTGCTGAAGGTCGCCGCCGACAACGGGCTGACCCTGCTGGACCCGACCGGCCAGCCGTTCAATCCGGAACACCACCAGGCGATCAGCCAGGTCGACGTGGCCGCCGTGGCCCCGGGCCATGTGGCCCAGGTGTTCCAGAAGGGCTACCTGCTCAACGACCGCCTGCTGCGTCCCGCGCTGGTGGTGGTGGCCAAGCACGATTGACCCGCGCCGGCGCGGCCGCGTCTGAACGTGGCCGGCGCCGGACGGAACGCAGTTTCGCGGCGATGGCTTGAATGGTTTGCGGCCATCCCCACATCCGAACCAGCCGCCGGCATCACGCCGGCCAAACGAACAAGCATCTTTTCAGGAGTCATCCCCTCATGGGCAAGATCATCGGTATCGACCTGGGCACCACCAATTCCTGCGTGGCGATCATGGATGGCGGCAAGGCCCGCGTCATCGAGAATTCCGAGGGCGACCGCACCACGCCCTCGATCGTCGCCTACACCAAGGACGGCGAAGTGCTGGTGGGCGCCTCGGCCAAGCGCCAGGCCGTCACCAACCCCAAGAACACCTTCTACGCGGTGAAGCGCCTGATCGGCCGCAAGTTCACCGACGCCGAAGTGCAGAAGGACCTGGACCTGGTGCCGTACGGCATCGTCGCGCATGACAACGGCGACGCCTGGGTGTCCACTGCCGATGGCAAGAAGCTGGCGCCGCAGGAGATCTCCGCGCAGGTGCTGGAGAAGATGAAGAAGACCGCCGAAGCCTTCCTGGGCGAGACGGTCACCGAGGCGGTCATCACCGTGCCGGCCTACTTCAACGACAGCCAGCGCCAGGCGACCAAGGACGCCGGCCGCATCGCCGGCCTGGACGTCAAGCGCATCATCAACGAACCGACCGCCGCGGCCCTGGCCTATGGCCTGGACAAGGACGGCGCCGATCGCAAGATCGCCGTGTACGACCTGGGCGGCGGCACCTTCGACGTGTCGATCATCGAGATCGCCTCGGTCGACGGCGAGAAGCAGTTCGAGGTGCTGGCCACCAATGGCGACACCTTCCTGGGTGGCGAGGACTTCGACAAGCGCGTCATCGACTACCTCGTCGAGGAATTCCAGAAGGACCAGGGCATCGACCTGCGCAAGGACCCGCTGGCCCTGCAGCGCCTGAAGGATGCCGCCGAGCGCGCCAAGATCGAGCTGTCGTCCTCGCAGCAGACCGAAGTCAACCTGCCGTACGTCACCGCCGACGCCTCCGGTCCGAAGCACCTCAACATCAAGCTGACCCGCGCCAAGCTGGAAGCCTTGGTCGAGGACCTGATCCGCAAGTCGATCGAGCCGTGCCGCACCGCGCTGAACGACGCCGGCCTGCGTGCCAGCGACGTCAACGAGGTGATCCTGGTCGGCGGCCAGACCCGCATGCCGAAGGTGCAGCAGGCGGTGGCCGAGTTCTTCGGCAAGGAACCGCGCAAGGACGTCAACCCGGACGAAGCGGTCGCGCTGGGCGCGGCGATCCAGGGCGGCGTGCTGGCCGGTGACGTCAAGGACGTGCTGCTGCTGGACGTGACCCCGCTGTCGCTGGGCATCGAGACCATGGGCGGCGTGTTCACCAAGATCATCGAGAAGAACACCACCATCCCGACCAAGGCCTCGCAGGTGTTCTCCACCGCCGAGGACAACCAGTCGGCGGTGACCGTGCACGTGCTGCAGGGCGAGCGCGAGCAGGCCCGTTTCAACAAGTCGCTGGCCAAGTTCGACCTGTCCGGCATCGAGCCGGCGCCGCGTGGCCTGCCGCAGGTGGAGGTGTCCTTCGACATCGACGCCAACGGCATCCTGCACGTGTCGGCCAAGGACAAGAAGACCAACAAGGAACAGAAGGTCGAGATCAAGGCCGGTTCGGGTCTGTCGGACGACGAGATCCAGCGGATGGTCGCCGACGCCGAGGCGCACCGCGAGGAAGACAAGAAGTTCCATGAGCTGGTGCAGGCGCGCAACCAGGCCGACGGCCTGATCCACGCCACCCGCACCGCCATCACCGAGCACGGCAGCAAGGTCGGCGGCGATGTGATCGGCCGCGTCGAATCGGCGCTGTCGGACCTGGAAACGGCGATGAAGGGCGACGACAAGGGCCAGATCGAGGCCAAGACCAAGGCGCTGGAAGAGGCCGGTCAGTCGCTGTACGCCGCCGCGGCGGCGGCCGAGCAGGGCGGTGCTGGCGGCCCGGGCGCGGACGCCGGTGCGCAGTTGCGCGCGGGTGACGACGTGGTGGACGCCGAGTTCACCGAGGTCAAGGACGACAAGAAGTAAGTCGTCCTGCCGATAAAGCGAAGGAGCGGTGCCCCGGCATCGCTCCTTCGCCTCATCTGACTCCCGTCATTCCTACACAGGTTCCTGCAGTCCTCCATGAGCAAGCGCGATTACTACGAAGTCCTGGGCGTGGCCCGTGGCGCCAACGACGATGAGCTGAAGAAGGCGTATCGCCGCTGCGCGATGAAGTACCACCCCGACCGCAATCCGGGCGACGCGGCGGCGGAGGCTTCGTTCAAGGAGTGCAAGGAGGCCTACGAGGTCCTGTCCGACGGCAACAAGCGGCGGATGTACGACGCCCACGGCCACGCCGCGTTCGAACACGGCATGGGCGGCGGTGGCGGTCCGGGTGGCCCGGACATGGGCGACATCTTCGGCGACATCTTCGGCAACATCTTTGGCGGCGGTGGCCAGCGTGCGGCGCGTCGTGGTGCCGACATCGGCTACGTGATCGAGCTGGACCTGGAGGAAGCGGTCAGCGGCATCGAGCGGCGCATCGAGATTCCGACCCTGGTCGAGTGTGAGCCCTGTCATGGCAGCGGTTCGGAGGACGGCAAGGTCGAGACCTGCGCCACCTGCCAGGGCCGTGGCCAGGTGCGCATCCAGCGTGGCATCTTCGCCATGCAGCAGAGCTGCCCGCATTGCGCCGGGCGCGGCACGATCATCCAGAATCCCTGCAAGACCTGCCACGGCGCCGGCCGCATCGAGGACGAGAAGGTCCTGTCGGTGAAGATTCCGGCCGGCGTGGACAACGGCGACCGCATCCGCCTGGCGGGCGAAGGCGAGGCCGGCCCGGCCGGTACGCCGCCGGGTGATCTGTACGTGGAAGTGCGCGTGCGCGAGCACGATATCTTCCGCCGCGATGGCGACGACCTGCACTGCGAGGTGCCGATCCGCATCACCCAGGCGGCACTGGGCGACAGCATCCGCGTGGCCACCCTGGGCGGTGAGGCGGAAATCCGCATCCCGGCCGAGACCCAGACCGGCAAGCTGTTCCGTCTGCGCGGCAAGGGCGTGCGTTCGGTGCGCAGCCGCAATCCGGGCGACCTCTACTGCCGGGTGGTGGTGGAGACGCCGGTCAATCTCACCGCCGAGCAGCGCAAGCTGCTGGAGCAGTTCGAGGCGACCTTCTCTGGCGAGGAGGCACGCAAGCATTCGCCGAAGTCCGCGACTTTCATGGACGGGGTGAAGGGGTTCTGGGATCGGATGACTTCCTGATCTGATCCTGCTTTTTTTTGCGAAAGGCCGCCTTTTTCATGGCGGCCTTTTTTTTGGGGGCTTCTGGTTTGGTCGGGGCGCTTTCGTTGCCATCGCGCGGCGTCCGGAGGGGTGTTCTGGCGGGGGACGCCAACAGCCGCATCCATGCGGGGCTCGAAGGGCGACATCCATGTCGCCCTACGCCCCCGCCAGAACACCCCTCCAGACGCCCCTCATCATCCCTTCCCAGGCGGAACGAAAAGCGTGGAGCCGCGGCGAGGACACCCATGGGGGAATGGAATGGAGTGGGGTGGGCGGCTTTTGATCTTCGTTCCGCGAACACGTGATCTGTCGGGTGGTCGGGCGGGGGGCGGTATCGGGGGCGTAGGGCGACATGGATGTCGCCCTTCGAGCTACGCAGGGATGCGGCTTTTAGCGTCCCCCGATGCCGCCCCCCGCCCGGCCGCCGCGCGACACAAACCGAAGCGCCAAAAAAGATCCATCAGAAAGCATCGAACCCAACCCAGCCCCCGGTCCTAGAATGGACAACCATGAACACCTCAACAGAAAGTCATCTGGTCCACGGCCGTCGCCAGCGCCCTGACGGGCCGGTCCCGGTCGATGTCATCTCGGTGCAGTCGCAGCTGGTCTACGGCCATGCCGGCAACAGCGCCGCCGTCCCGCCGCTGCGTGCCCTTGGCCTGCGCGTGGCCGAAGTGCCCACCACGCTGCTGAGCAACGCGCCGTTCTACAGCACCCTGCGCGGCCGCGTGCTGCCTTCGGACTGGCTGGCCGACCTGCTGCTCGGCGCCAGCGAACGCGGCCTGCCGGCACGCGCGCGCATGCTGGTCTCCGGCTATTTCGGCAGCACCGCCAATGGCGAGGTCTTCGCCGATTGGCTCGAACGCGAGCAGGCCGGCGCGCCGCAGATGCGCTACTGCCTGGATCCGGTCATCGGCGACACCCATACCGGCCCCTATGTCGAAGCCGGGCTGGAACGTGTCTTCGCCGAACGGCTGCTGCCGCGGGCGTGGCTGGTCACGCCGAACGCGTTTGAACTCGGGCGTCTCACCGGCCTGCCCAGCCTGGCCCAGGATGACGCCATCGCCGCCGCGCGCGTGCTGCTCGAACGCGGCCCGCAGTGGGTGCTGGCGCACAGCGTGGCCGGTGCGCCGGGCGAACTGGTGACGCTGGCGGTCAGCCGCGACGCGGTGTTCCGCTGGGTCACGCCGCACCTGCCGGTGGACGTGGCCGGCACCGGCGATGTGCTGATGGCACTGCTGCTCGGCTTCCTGCTGCGCGATACGCCGTTCGAGGTCGCCGTCAGCCGTGCGCTGGCCGGCGTGCACACCGCGCTGGAGGCGACGCTCGCCGCTGGCTTCGAGGAGTTCGATGTCCTCGCCGCCGCGCCCGCGGCGCTGTCGCCGGCCGATCGCTTCCCCGCAGAGCGTCTGGCATGACGGCGAGCCCGGTTGTCGGCATTGTCGGGAGTGCGGGCGCCTATGGGCGCTGGCTCGCGCGTTTCCTGCGCGAGCGCATGGGCTTGGAGGTGTGGGGCCACGATCCGGCCGATCCCGCCTCGCTCGACGAGGCCGAACTGCTGCGCCGCGTCGACGTGCTGGTGTTCTCCGCGCCGATCCGCCAGACCCCAGCGCTGATCGCCCATTACGCCGCGCTCGCCGATGGCCGCGAGCGCGAGCAGCTGTGGCTCGATGTCACCTCGATCAAGCAGGCGCCGGTCGCGGCGATGCTGGCCTCGCAGGCCGAAGTCGTCGGCCTGCATCCGATGACCGCGCCACCGAAATCGCCCACGCTCAAGGGCCGGGTGATGGTGGTCAGCGAGGCCAGGCTGGCGCGCTGGCGCCCGTGGGTCGAACAGCTGTGCACCGCGCTGGAAGCCGAGTGCGTGCCGGCCACGCCCGAACACCACGACCGCGTGATGGCGCTGGTGCAGGGCATGGTGCATGCCACCCACCTGGCGCAGGCCGGCGTGCTGCGCGATTACGCGCCGTTGCTCGGCGAGCTGCAGGCGCTGATGCCGTTCCGCTCGGCGTCCTTCGAGCTGGATACCGCGGTGATCGCGCGCATCCTGTCGTTGAACCCGACCATCTACGAGGACATCCAGTTCGGCAATCCCTACGTGCCGGAGATGCTCGACCGCCTGCTGGCCCAGCTGGCCACCCTGCGCGAGCTGGTGCGGCAGGGCGACGATGCGGCGCGTGCGCGCTTCCGCACCCAGTTCCTGCGCGAGAACCACGATGCGCTGGCGCCGGCCAGCCTGGAAGCCGGCAACTACAGCTACGAGCGCGTCGGCTACCTGCTGGCCGACCTCACCGAGCCGCTCGCCACCAGTGTGTACCTGCCCGAGGATCGGCCCGGCTCGCTGCGCGCGCTGCTGCACGTGTTCGAGCAGCATGGGGTCAACCTGTCGTCGATCCATTCCTCGCGCACGCCCGCCGGCGAACTGCATTTCCGCATGGGCTTCGAGCCGGACAGCGATCCGGCGCGGCTGGCCGCCGCCAAGCAGGAGATCGACGCCAGCGGCATCGGCCGCGTGCTGCCGCAGCGCTGACGCGCGCGGTCATCCACAGGGGATGTGGATGACCGTTGAATGAAGCTGTGGATAAACCTGCGCAGGCCAGCCGTGGCGGGGCCTGCGCCCGCTGTGGTGAAGAAATCGCCAGTGCGGCTCAGGCCGTGGACAGGCGGAGTTCGCCGCCGGTGGTGGCGTAGTCCTGGCCCTGGCGGACCAGATGCCGGCCGTCGGCCAGCTCGTAGCGCGGTGTTTCGTGGGACTGGCCCTGCGCTTGTTCGCGGAATTCGATGATCACGTAGGACTCGCCATCGGAACCGGTGGCGGGGAATTGCCGGAATGACATGGTGCGCCTCCTCGGATGTTGCCGCCGGCCGATGCCGGCGGCGCGAGGATGCGCGGGCGCGTGTTACCGCGCCGTGCTCAATCGATGAATTGCAGCCGCGCCAGTTCAGCGTACAGGCCGCCCTGCGCCAGCAGTTCGGCATGCGTGCCCTGGGCGATGATGCGCCCGCGGTCCATCACCACGATGCGGTCGGCCTTGAGCACGGTGGCCAGGCGATGCGCGATCACCAGCGTGGTGCGGCCCGCCATCAGGCGCTCCAGCGCCTGCTGCACGGCGCGTTCGCTCTGTGCGTCGAGCGCGCTGGTGGCCTCGTCGAGCAGCAGCACGGGCGCGTCCTTGAGCAGGGCGCGGGCGATGGCGATGCGCTGCTGCTGGCCGCCGGACAAACGCGCGCCGCGTTCGCCCAGTTCGGTGTCGAACCCGTGTGGCAGCTCGGCGATGAAGGCCTCGGCCTCGGCCGCGCGCGCGGCGGCCTGCAGGTCGGCATCACTGGCCTCCAGCCGGCCATAACGGATGTTGTCCGCCGCGCTGGCGGCGAACAGCGCCGGCTGCTGCGGCACCAGCGCGATGTGCTCGCGCAGCTGCAGCGGATCGAGCGCGCGCAGGTCCATGCCATCCAGCGATACCGCGCCGGCATCCGGATCATGGAAGCGCAGCAGCAGCGACAGCACCGTGCTCTTGCCGGCGCCGGACGGGCCGACCAGCGCCACCGTCTCGCCGGGGCGCACGTGCAGGGTGAAGCCATCCAGTGCGGCGTGGTCGGGCCGCTGCGGATAATGGAAGACCACCTCGTCGAAGCGGATTTCCCCGCGCAACGGCATCGGCAGCGCTGCCGGCGTGGAAGGCGGGGCCAGCCGTGGCTGCTCGTGCAGCAGTTCGGCAATGCGGCCCATCCCGCCGGACGCGCGCTGCAGGTCGTTCCAGACTTCGGCCAGCGCGCCGACCGAGCCACCGCCGATCAGTGCATACAGGACGAACTGGCCGAGCGCGCCGGTGGTCATGCGTCCGTCCACCACATCGTGCGCGCCGAGCCACAGCACGCTGACGATGGCGCCGAAGAACAGCACGATCGCCACGGCGGTAACGATCGACTGGGTGCCGATGCGGCGCTTGGCCGCCGCCAGCGTGGCCTCCAGCGCCGCGCCGAAGCGCGCGCGCTCATACGGCTCGCGCGCGTGCGCCTGTACCGTGCGCACCGCGCCCAGGGTCTCGGCGGCCAGCGTGTTGGCGTCGGCCACGCGGTCCTGGCTGGTGCGCGCCATCTTCTGCAGGCGCCGCGCGCCCAGCACGATCGGCAGCACCGCCAGCGGAATGCCCAGCAGCGCCCATGCGGCCAGGCGCGGACTGGTGACGAACAGCATCACCATGCTGCCGATCACGGTGACCGAACTGCGCAGCGCCACCGACATCGTCGAGCCGATCACCCCGCGCAGCAGTTCGCTGTCGGCGGACAGGCGCGAGACCAGCTCGCCGCTGCGGCTGCGGTCGTGGAATTCCATGTCCAGCCCGATCAGGTGGGCGTACAGGCGCCCCCGCAGGTCGGCCACCACGCGCTCGCCCAGCAGCGAGACGAAGAACAACCGCGCGGCGGTGGCCACCGCCAGCACCGCGGTGACCACGAAGGCGAGGGCGAAGGTGCGGTTGATCGCGCTGGCCGCGCTGAAGCCATGGTCGATGACCTGCCGCGCCACGGTCGGCAGCACCAGCGTCGCCGCCGAGGACACTGCCAGCGCCACCAGCCAGGCCACGAACAGCGGCAGGTGGCGGCGCACGAACGGCCATAGCGCGCCCAGGCTGGCGAGACGGCGCAGGCCGGGGCGTGGGGTATCCGGGGTCGAACTCATGCGGGAGGCTGCTCGCGAACGTGTACCCGGTTGCGGGTGGCGTCGCGCAGCTGGTTTTTCAAGTCCTGCAGGCGCTCGGCCGGCAGGGCCACGCGCAGACAGGCGCCTTCGGCGTCGAAGTCTTCCCGCTCCTTCAACGCGTGGTGCTGCGCCAGCAGGTTGTGGACGGTGCCAAGATCGTCGAATCCGCAGTGCAGCCAGACGCTGGCCATGCGGGTCAGCGGCTGGCGTGGCGCGGTGCGCAGGCACTCGGCGGCGGTGCCACCGTAGGCACGCACCAGCCCGCCCGCGCCGAGCTTGATGCCGCCATACCAGCGCGTCACCACCACTGCGATGCGATCCAGGCCCTGGCCATCGATCGCGGCGAGGATCGGGCGTCCGGCAGTACCGGCCGGCTCGCCGTCATCGCTGGAGCGGTACTCGCCGCCAAGCCGGTAGGCCCAGCAGTTGTGGGTGGCATCGGGTACGCCGACCTGCGCGATGAAAGCCAGGGCGGCGACGGCATCGTCCACCGGTGCGGCATGGGCGACGAAGCGGCTGTGGCGGATCTCCTGCCGGTGGCTGACCGCATGGGCGAGGGTGTCGGACATCGTGGCCATTCTAACGGTGGCATCGACAGCGATCCGGTTTGCACGTGCGCCACGTCAAGAACGCAGGACACGCCCACGCTCAAAACTACGCCCAACGGTTATGCTGGGCGCCACAGGGGAGCTGCCGGGAACGGCGGCCATGGATTTCACAATGCTGATCAGCCCATCCGCCACGGCTCACCGTCTGCGCATCGCGCAGGCGTGCGATCGTGCGGCCGGGGTGCTGGCTGGGGTGATGCCCGCGGGCGCGGCGGTGGCGCTGGCCTGGCGCGACGGCCGC